>CATJQX010000179.1 GCA_949742535.1 uncultured Muribaculaceae bacterium
GCCAACTACGGCACTCCGTCTGTAGATGGAAATTTCGTGAAGGAGAACTGGACCTGCAAGAATGCCACACAGGTGCTGATGGGACAGTATTTCCGCAACCGCTCGAACCATGATTTCCTGTATGACGATGAGAACCTCTACTTCGTGAGCTATGTCGTGGACCGCACACCGGTGAACGGAGCTGATGTCAACGACGGAGTGCAGCTCAGTATAGACATTGATGACATAAGCGACACAGCTCCTCAGAAAGGGATCTACACATTCTTCCTCAACACTAATGGAAAGGCCGAGTTTGCCTACGGGGAAGGTGGTGAGTTTCACGAGGCTCCCACGGCAGAAGGGGTGAAGTATGTGGCAAATGTCAAGAAGACATATTACATGCTTGAGGTGGCAATCCCCTGGAGTGTGTTCGGCCTTGATGCAGCTCCTGTGGGACGTGACATGCGTGTGAATGTGGCCGTGCGCGACATCCGTCCTGACGGTTACCGCAATGAGGTGATCCCCGAAGCGCAGCCGTATTCCTCATATACATGGCCCTTGTTCCGCCTTGTGCCTAAAGATGGTGGTTCTGGCATAGAGGAGGTGGAAACCGATGCTGTGGCAGAGGAGGATGGCGATGCTCCCGAAGAATTTTACAATCTGCAGGGAATGAAAGTCACCGACCCTACCGGGGGCATCTTCATAAGCCGCAAGGGCAATGTAGTCCGTAAAGTGGTGATTCCCTGATTATATTTTGAAATCAATAACTGATAAACTGATCATATGTCAATGAAAGTACTGAAAAATATATTGTGTCTTAGCGCAGCGATGGCGGTGTCGTTTGGAGTAAGCGGGCGTTACCATGCCCCGTATGAATATCCGCGTCTGTTCTGGGATATATCCACGCAGAAGGTTATTTTCCAGTCAGGTAACTACGCGCGTCTCATTACACTGCAGGACGGGCGCCTGATGGCGGCAGCGGAGTCTTACGGTCCTTCTGGTATAAAAGTATGTTACAGTATGGACAAGGGCAAAAACTGGACATCTCCCGAACTGATTGCCCCCAATCCCGATAAAGTCGGAAATGCTGTGCCTGACCTGATACAGCTTTCCGACGGAACAATACTGGTAGGATACAATCCCCGCCCGGGCGCACCCTACAGCGAGGATCGCCGATTCGGCATACGCACCATGCGATCTACCGACAACGGGCAGACCTGGGAAGGTCCTATATATATCTACGATGCGAGCCATATCGGTGAGGACGGCTGCTGGGAACCCTCTTTCCTTGAGATGCCCGATGGCGAGGTACATTGCTATTTCGCTAACGAGCACCCCTATACCCAGAGCGGTGAGCAGGAGATTTCGATGTGCCGCTCCTTTGACAAAGGTCTCACATGGAGCGATCCCGAGAGAGTGACCTTCCGCAGCGGACACCGCGACGGCATGCCGTCTGCCATCATCACCGACGCCGGCGACATAGTGGTGATTGTGGAAGACAACGGGCAGCCGGGTTACAACGGTTTCCGCGCCACCACCATGCGTTGCACCGTGGAGCAGAACTGGCACGACTGCTGGGTAAGCGGCAACAGCAACCGCAGGCATATGATTTTTGCAAATTCAGCGGACAAGCAGGCTCTGTCAGCAGCTCCCTATATCCGCAAACTACCCTCGGGTTACACCCTCGCATCGTGGCAGGGGCTTGCCGGAGGCCGTGCGGGAGGAAACGAGGATATGTTCGTGGCCGTGGGAAGCAAGGACGCGCTCAATTTCAAGCAGGTGTCGCGCCCCTTCAAGCGCGATGCGGACAGCCGCTCGCTCTGGAACTCCATCAATGTCGGTTTCGATGACCAGGTGTTTGCACTCGGATCTCTCAGTGGCCCTAATCAGGGCGCTCAGATTACTCTGATGGAAGGACGTGTGCTGGATTATATCAAAGCAGAATTCGGCACTCCTGAAATAGACGGCACTTTCACCGGTGAGGACTGGACCGTGGGTAAGGCCGAGCAGATAATACTCGGTCAGGAATGCCGCACCCGCTCCACACATGACTTCCTGTATGACAATGACAACCTGTATTTCTTCAGTTATGTGCAGGACAATGCCATAATAACAGACCAGATAGAAAAAGACGGTGTGTATCTGACGCTTGATATGACCAACACCACCGACACCTATCCGCAGGCAGGAATGTACCGTCTGTTCATGAATGTCGACGGCACCCTGACTTTCACTACCGGAGAGACCAACAAATGGAAGGCTGTGGAGGAGGTTCCCGAAGGTATAAACTTTGTGGTGAACCAGGGACGCTCCTATTATATGCTTGAGATTGCCATCCCTTGGAAAGCGCTTGGAGTGTCAGGCCCTCGTGTGGAGCAAACAATGCGTGTGAATGTGGAGATCTCAGACCGCCGCACAAACGAGCATCGCAAAGAGGCTATACCCGATACCCAGAGCAACCAGTCGTGGACCTGGCCCGAATTCAGGTTGGTTCCCAGTCCTCAGGTAAGTATTGATGTCCCTGCGGCTGATTTTGTGGCAGATGGTCCGGTGGAATATTATAACCTCCAGGGAATGCGTGTTGAAAAACCCGCCGGAGGTGTGTATATCCGCCGTCAGGGAAATGTGGTAACAAAAGAAATGATAAAATAAGCTATATTCATGTCGAGGATTATCAGTAGATTGATTGTGGCGTCTGTCGTAATGGCAGGATGCATGCAGTTTATGGCACGTGCCGACTGGCACGAGCCATACGACCGGTCGCGTATTTATTGGGACCAATCTACCCGTTGCCTGCCGCTACCTAACAGTGGCGGTTACGGACGCATGATTCAGCTTCAGGACGGCCGACTGATGGTGATGGGGGGATATGCCGGTGGAGTGGCCTATACGTTTAGTTCTGATTACGGAAAGACCTGGACAACTCCGGAGCTTGCCATCCGCAATCCGGAGGGATTCGGATATGGCTCTCCCGATTTCACTCAGCTTGCCGACGGCACACTGCTGCTCGGCCTGAATCCGCGGCCCACAGAACCATATACTGAAGATCGTAAATTCGGCATACGTGTGATCCGGAGCACGGATCTCGGGAAGACATGGAGCGACCCTATTTTTGTCTACGACGCGCAGCATCTGTTCATCGACGGTGTGTGGGAACCCTCTTTCCTACAGCTCCCTTCCGGTGAGGTGCATTGTTATTTCTCTGACGAGGGCACGTTTACCTCTTCAAGCGAGCAGGATATAAAGATGAGCCGTTCCTATGACAACGGGCTTACGTGGAGCACGCCTGAGCGTGTCAGTTTCCGTTCCGGCTGCCGCGACGGCATGCCTTCTGCTATTATCACCGACGCTGGTGAGATTGTGGTGATAATCGAGGACTTCGGCCATGCCGGTTACAGCGGTTTCCGTGCCACCACGTTCCGCTGTACTCTTGAAGAAAACTGGAGCTACTGGATAGATGGCGGAAGCCCCAACAGAAATATGATATTTGCCAATGCCGCCGACAAGAAATATGCTTCTGCCGCCCCTTATCTCCGCAAGATGCTCAACGGGGAGACCGTGGCATCATGGATGGGGGAGAAGGAGGGTCTTACAGGTGTGCCTCTTGATCTGTATCCCATGTTTGTGGCTGTCGGTGATGCCGATGCCCGCAACTTCAAAAGCGTGAACCAGTCGTTCTACGTGCCCGAGGGCGGATGCGCCAACTGGGCTTCGGTAGGAGTGGATGATGACGGCTATGTATATGCTCTGGCAAATACCTACGGTGGCGGTCAGAAACCAGGTCTTGGCCTGGTAAAAGGGATGCCGCGCAAGGGGTTCGAGGCCGCTTATGGCACTCCGAAAATCGATGGCACTCCAGCCAAAGACCCGTGGGCATACAAAAACGGCAAGCAGCTCACCATGGGCTCGCAGACCGGATGCCGCACGGAAGCCGACTTTCTCTACGACAACGAGAATTTCTATTTCTATGCATATGTGACGGATCAGGATATCGTGACCGACGCCATTGACAATGACGGTGTGTTCCTTTACCTTGATGTGGCGGGATGCTGCGACACCTATCCGCAAAACGGCACTTTCCGCTTCTTCTTCAATGTAGACGGTTCTCTTTCCATGCACCGTGGCCAATCGGGCAAATGGCAGGCTGTCGCCGATCCCGAGGGCATTGAATATGTGACAGACTGTCACAAGAAATATTATATGGTCGAGGCCGCCATACCCTGGAGGCTTCTGGGTGAGCAAGGTGCCCCGTCGCAGTCGCGCGAGATGAGAGTAAACCTTAAGGTGCGCGACCGCCGTAAGAACGCGTTGCTGTTCGAGACCATTCCCGACGCGCTCGACAAATCCTCATGGACCTGGCCCGAGCTTGCGTTGCTTGAGAATGCCGGTATCAACGAGGTGGAGTCACCGTCGGCCAAAGCTATGATGAAGGTTTCCGGCACCACGCTTACAGTGGAGGCAGCCCGTGGAATATCCGGAATCAGCGCCTATCTTCCATCTGGTGCGCTTGCAGCGGCATCCTCCACAGCTGTGATAGAATTGCCCTGCAACGGCATATATATCATAGAGGTGCGCTACGCCTGCGGCTCGGTGGAGCGTCGCAAAATATCTGTCTGAAAATCAAATCAAAAAAATCTTCCGGTTATGTCACAAGTGTTCAATAAAATCATGATTCCGGCAATGTTTTGCGTTGCAGCGTCGGCATTCGTCTCCCAGGCAGCGAAGCATGAGCCATATGACCGTTCACGTATCTATTGGGATATGTCGACCCGCGTTGATGCCATGGGGTGGGGAGGCAACTACGGGCGCATGGTGCAGCTGCTTGACGGGCGGCTTATGATCGTCGGAAGATACGGGGGAGGGCTGTCCTACACTGTAAGCGAGGATTATGGCGCCACATGGGCGAATCCCACGCTTATTGTCGGCAATCCCTCGGGATTCGATTATGGTTCCCCGGATTTTACTCAGCTTGCCGACGGCACACTGCTTGTGGGTCTGAATCCGCGTCCCTATGAACCGTACACTGAAGATAGAAAATTTGGCATACGTGTGGTGCGCAGCACTGACTGTGGCAAAACATGGAGCGAGCCGATATTTGTGTTCGATGCGGAGTATTATGGGGGCGACGGCTGTTGGGAACCATCGTTCCTGCAGTTGCCTTCCGGTGAAGTCCAGTGTTATTTCTCTGTTGAGGTCAAGGGAAACAACGACCAGGAGATAATGATCAGCCGCTCCTTTGACAACGGTCTGACGTGGGGCGCGGCCGAGCGTGTTTGCTATCGTGCCGGTTCGCGCGACGGAATGGCAACAGCCATCGTAACCGATGCAGGTGAGATAGTTGGTATCATAGAGGATTTCGGGCATGACAATTACATAGGCTCCCCCCGCGCAACTACCTTCCGGTGTACTCTTGAAGACAATTGGAGTCACTGGGTTGATGCCGGAAGCCGTAACAGGGAGATGATTTTCGAGCGTGCCGAGGACAAGAGATACAATTCCGCGGCACCCTATATCCGTAAGCTCCCCAATGGCGAGACCATAGCCTCCTGGATGGGGAACAGCGACGGACGTGCTACCGCCGAGATTGACAAGTATCCGATGTTTGTGGCAGTCGGTGACGCCGACGCCCGCAATTTTAAATCGGTGAACATGCCCTTTTTCCGGGAAGAGAACGAGTTCGCCAACTGGGCCTCGGTCGGTGTGGCCGATGACGGATATGTCTATGCCATGGCCAATGTAGGGCAGTATGGAGGGGGATGTGTCCTCGGGCTTATAAAGGGGATGCCGCGCAGAGGATTCGAGGCCGCTTACGGCACGCCGGTTCTTGATGGGAAACCCTCTAATGATCCCTGGGTGTATAAGAATGGCAAACAGCTTACCATGGGATCGCAGATAGGAAACCGCATAGAGGCCGATTTCCTGTATGACGAGCGTAACCTCTATCTCTATGCCTATGTGCAGGATAAGGATCTTATAACGGATGTGGTGGACAAGGATGGCCTGTTCCTATACCTTGATGTAGCCGGATGCTGCGACACTTATCCGCAGAACGGGATGTTCAAGTTCTTCTTCGGCGCCGACGGGAAGGCTACTGTGCGGCGTGGTGAAAACAATAAATGGCAGCAGGAGGAAGATGCCACTGAAGTGGAATATGTGCTTCTGTCAGGTGCCAAATATTACATGATGGAGGTCGCCATACCCTGGAAATCTCTTGGGGAAGATAAAGCCCCCTCTTCATCGCGTGAGATGAGAGTGAATGTGCAGGTGCGCGACCGCCGTGTCCGCGAATTGAAGTGGGAGACGATTCCTGAGACATTAGATAAGTCCTCCTGGACCTGGCCGGAGTTCCGTCTCGGCGAGAATGCCGGTGTGGGTGATGTGGAAGTTTCTCAGCAGGAGCGTGCAGAAATACGCATAGAAGGGTGCACCGCGATCGTGGGAAGCAACCGCGCGGTAGCCGGTCTCACAGCCTATGCTGTCTCTGGAACTTTGGTTGCCTCCGGTGGTTCCTCCACTCTGCATTTGCCGGGGTGTGGTGTTTATGTCATCAGCATACGTTATGCCGACGGCACTTCAGAACACCGTAAAATCACAATTTAAAAATTTCGGACAGTTACTAAAGCCTGTTATTTTCATGAAATTCAGTTCAGCCATAATCATATCAGCCGTAATATTGGCTGCAGGAGGAAGCGTTTTTACTGCCGGCGCCGTGCGCCATGAGCCTTTTGACAGATCACGAATATATTGGGATATGAGCAGCCGTTGTGTGCCCATAGCTTCACCGAGCGGATACGGGCGTATGATACAACTGCAGGACGGCAGACTGATGATGACAGGCGGAGCATGGAGCCGGGGAGTGGAATGCACGTTCAGCTATGATTACGGAAAGACATGGACGAAGCCTGAGGTGATAATTGGCAACACTTCACAGTGGGAGATGTGTAATCCGGATATGATACAGCTTTCTGACGGCACACTGCTTCTGGGCATCAATCCACGTCCGTCTAAGCCATATGCCGAAGACCGTCCGTTTTCGATAGATGTGATGCGCAGCACCGACGGCGGCACATCGTGGAGCGACATGATAAGAGTACATACGGCGAGCCATATAGGTGAGGACGGTTGCTGGGAGCCGGCGTTCCTGGAACTTCCCTCAGGCGAGGTGCATTGCTACTTCTCCTTGGAGCTTGTGAACAGCAATGACCAGGAGATAATGATGAGCCGATCGTTTGACAAAGGACTCACCTGGACCAAAGCCCAGAGAGTGAGTTACCGTCAGGGACACCGCGACGGCATGCCGGTGGCGATCCTCACTGATAACGGTGAGATAGTAGTGACCATCGAGGATAACGGGCAGCCGGGATATTCAGGCTTCCGTGCCACCTCGTTCCGTTGCACTCTTGAGCAGAACTGGACTGACTATTGGGTGAATGCCGACAGTCCGAACCGGTCGAAACTGTTGATCAACCGGGAGGATCTGAAATATATTTCCGCAGGTCCATATATTCGCAAACTCCCTAACGGGGAGACTGTGGCCTCATGGATGGGTGAGAAGGCTGGTCTTGAAAACTGTGGCATTGATCTGTATCATCACCTTGTGGCTGTAGGTGATGCCGATGCCCGCAATTTCAAGTGTGTGAACACCTCGTTCTATGTCCCTAAAGGTGGACGAGCCAATTGGGGATCGATAAACGTTGCCGACGACGGATGCGTGTATGCCATAGCAGGCACATACGAGGGGGGACAGACCGAGGGAAATGCACTTATAAAAGGTACACCCCGCAAGGGTTTTGCAGCAGCCTACGGCACTCCGCTGCTTGATGGCAAAGCAGTGAAGGATGTGTGGGGATATCCACTGGGCAAACAGCTCACTATGGGATCCCAGACCGGGTGCCGCACC
>CATJQX010000180.1 GCA_949742535.1 uncultured Muribaculaceae bacterium
ATCGAACTCCTCTTTCAAGAATGAAAATCTTGCGTCCTAGCCGATAGACGAATGGGCCATAATCAACCCATCAGCTTTCACAAGCGGGTGGGAGAAAAAATTACGAGAACTATTCGTTGTATATTCTTTCAAGATGGCGGCGGTGGCTCTTTTTCGGAACCGATGGATTTTACTCCGTCTTTACCGCGTCGCCTCTTTATATGGTCATTTCTTAGTCGGGCCAAATCAAGAAGTTGTAACGGCGGATATTTGTTTATCAGCCGAGCTTGTTGATGTGGAGGGCGAGCTTGCTCTTGAGGTTGGATGCCTTGTTCTTGGAAATTGTGTTCTTGGAAGCAAGACGGTCGAGCATAGCTACTACTTTTACATAAGTTTCTTCTGCCTGTGCTTTGTCAGTGAGGGCGCGGAGGTTACGGACAGCGTTACGTGCAGTCTTTGCATAGTAACGGTTGCGAAGGCGGCGGCTCTCTGTCTGACGGATGCGCTTGATAGCTGATTTATGATTTGCCATTTCTAAAAAATGTAAATGTCTGTGTCGTTAAACTTCTTTGTTTTCTTTGTAGCCCATAGGAGAATCGAACTCCTCTTTCAAGAATGAAAATCTTGCGTCCTAGCCGATAGACGAATGGGCCTCGGTTGCATTTTGCGGTGCAAAGTTAATGCTTATTTTTTTGTCAACCAAATATTCCGAATAAAAAAGTGTGATTTAAGAAAAATTCACAAAAAATAGAGCAAAAAACGCCCTGTTTTCCCCTTTTATTGCGAAATTTGGGGTGAAATCGCATGGATTGTGAATAGGAATGCCTGCCGTAGTTGTGCGGAATAATTCCGGATAAGCGCTTTTTAGGGTAATTTTACGCTTGAATCATGTATGAAAATCTCGATTGCATAGCTTTGCGCACGGTGCGCTACAGCGACCGGCACAATATTCTCACCGCCTATTCGCGTCAGCGCGGCAAGGTGGTGATGACCCTCCCTGCGGGGGGAGGGAAGGCTGCCATGCGTGTGCGTGCTCTTACGCAGCCGCTCTCGGTGTTCCAGTGTGTGGCCGATGTGCGCCCCGGCCGCGAGATAATGCAGGTGAGGGATCTCCGCCATTCGGGTGCCAGGCCACTCGAGGGGCCTGTAAGATCCACTCTCGGCCTTTTTATGGCCGATATGCTGGCCTCGCTCCTGCGCGAGCCGCAGTGCGACGAGCTGCTGTTTGACTATATCGTGCACATGGCGACGCATGTAGCCGGAACATCCGGTGCGGCGCTTGCAAATATCCATATCTGCTTTTTAATGCGTCTGCAGCATTTCATGGGGATAGAACCTGACTGGAGCACGTATGCGCCCGGTGCGGTATTCGATATGGCAGACGGCATTTTCCGCTCATCGCCTCCGCTTCATGGCAACTGGCTCCCTTCCGGCGAAGCGGAGGCTGCCTGGAAACTCAGGCGCATGAATGCACGCACAGCGGCTTTGTTTGCCATGGGACGCCGTGACCGCAATCTTATTCTCGACAGACTTATACAGTATTATCAGATCCATTTCCCCGGCCTCGCCTCAATCTCTTCCCTCGAAATCCTCCGTGCCATCTTCGACTGATTTTGTATGGTATCGGGTATATAGCAAAAAAAATTACTCGTCGTCACGACGAATAATCTTCTTACCTTAAATCTAATACCATGAAAAACTGATGCAAAGTTATATCTTTTATGTTATACAACATACTTTTGGGGCAAAAAAGTTTGTTGTATTAACGTGTTTTAACAAATGTGGAGCCGCAATGTTCTATTGTTAACATCTGTTTGCAAATAATGCCGCTTGCAAACATGAAAACAGCAATATAAATTTATTCCGGAAGTGCGAGTTTCCTGAGCATCGCTGTCAGATCCTCCAGATCATCGTCCCACAGTCCCTGGTTTTTTATATAATCGACCATAGTATTAAAAGGTGGGAATTCATATAGCAGATATGTGGCTATCACCGCCGAATAGGGGTGTTCGGGGCCACACTTTTCGAGAACCAGTTTGATTTTATTCAGACGTGTATGGCGCTCTCGCGGCGTAGTGGCATTTTTGAGATTGTCAAGTTTCTCTTCGAGCTGCCCGGCTATGGTGGCGGCATGCGTGAAGCGTGGAACCACAAAATGGGTGTCATTGTTGAGCTCCACGGCCTCTATGGTGTTTTTGCCTTTCTGGTCCCTACCATAAAAACGGCATCCTTTCACGTAAAGATGTGCGCCCGGCTCGTCGGTAAGCGGGTTTACAATCGGATCGTTGACAACATCCCATTCCCCCTTTGCTGTGTTGCACGTTTTGCATGAAGGGAGAAGGTTTCCCCACTTCACCACATCGCCGGGGTATTGCTTCTTATGCCTGAAATGCTCAATCTCCATGTATTTGCTCTCCTCGTTCAGTTTCGTTTCCGAAAAAGCGCACTTGTTGTGGCTCATTGCGAGCAACGGGCCGGAGATATAGCTCTGTTTCCAGACCGTCTTTTTGTTGTCGGCCTGGAATTCGGCGGTGAGCCGGGCTTCATTCTTTGTCAGTTTTTTTGGTTTCGGAGGTAATGTGAGTTTGATCATTACATGGTATCTTTCTGAAGTTCCAGAAGTCTTCTCACCGGATTGTTGGGGTGAAGTATATGGTCAAGACGGTTATATGCCTCCTCTACGGCGGCTTTGTCGCCATTGTCAAGTCCTTTGTTGAATTGCGCGAGCAGGTTGTTATAGTTTTCTGAGTGTATGTCTGACTCCAGTTCCATCGTGTCACGCAGTATCTCTTCCACAGTCCATCCGCTGTAGTTGGAGCGTGGTGCTTTCTCTATGTATACTTCGTTTTCATGGCGTTTCAGAACATATAGATTTATGTCGTTTGCCGACTGCACTACAAGCGGGCTGTGTGTGGTGACAATGAACTGCACATTGGGGAACGCTTCAGATAGGTAGCTGATGATCTCGCGCTGCCATTTGGGGTGGAGATGCAGGTCGATTTCGTCGACAAGCACTATGGCGCCCCCTTAAGCGGATTCTCGAGATCGGGATAGGCATCGAACATCCTTTTGCACAGGTCCACTATCCAGGAAAGCATCGACTGGTAGCCGTATCCGAGCTGTGTATAGCGGAACGCGCCGTCCTCGGTCGTGAAAAGCACATAGTTGTGCAGGTCGTCGGAACTCTGGAATGTGAAATCCTGGATTTCAGGAAACAGGTTGCCGCATATCAGCTCCTTGATGCGATAGAGCTTGTTGTTGGCTTTGGTCTTGTCGTTTTTGGCGGCATAGTCAAGCTGCATAAGCCATTCCTCCAGGTTCACGAGACGCGAGTCTGTGGAGAAAAGGGTTTCGCAAGGTTTGGCCTTATTTTCCGACAGGCTTGTGGATGAGGGATACCGGCTCACTCCATACCCGAAGATCAGCAACTGGCTGTCAAGGGGGTCTTCTGAGATTTTAAAGCTCCCTTTACGGTAAAACCAGTCTTTGTCGTTTGATAACTTGGCGTTTATTTTTGCTCCAATTCTCAGGTTGTTCTGGAAGGGCTGGTCAAAAAAAGCATTGGGAATGAATCTTTCATTGTGCCCGTCTTTGTTGACCGGCAGTTTCAGTTCCTGCGGCCTGAGCTGTGCGATGGCTTTCAGTATGTTTGTTTTTCCGGTATTGTTGTTTCCCAAAAACACGGTCCATTGATGTGCGGACGATGGCGAGGCACCGAAGTCAATCGATGCCTTTTTAAAGCATGCGTAATTATCCAGACGGAGCTTTGTAATCTTGAGGTTGTCCATTAGGAGTGTTATGGTATGTTTGAAATCAGATTGAGGTATGCGAATTTACGTCTGTCTGTTGGTAAATCCTAAATATTGCGCTGATATTCCCGTCGGTCAGACCTCTTCGTGGATGGAGTAGGAGATGAAGTCGTTCAGGGGTTTGAGGTAGCTGAAGAGTTCGGCTGCATGGGCGGGCCATTCGGGATCGGTGAAGAAATCCATGCCGGTGGGATGGAATTTGCCGAAATCACGCATGCGCAGCAGGTGGGCCTGCGGGTGGTTGCGGTCATAACCTTTGGGCACGGTTTTGAGTGCGCCGGAAGTGCACCAGCCCGGAAAATATTTCTCCATTTCCCGAGTGTGTGTGATCTCCTCAAACTCCTCTATGTTGTCAACTATGGCGCGGCGCAATTTCTTAAGCACAGCCGGCTCAGGGCACCATATACCCCCGTAGAGGCCGCTCTCTATCTCCGAGTTAAGCCGTCCCGGGCCCATCTGCAGATAGAAGCCTGCGTCGTGGGCTTTGCGTCCGGCGGGGGATATTCCTGCCGAAAAATAGTCTTTGTAGGGTGTCTTGTCGGGTGAGAAACGTGTGTCGCGGTAGATGCGGTATGCGCATTGCTTCCCCGTGATACCGCGCAGCTCCGGGTACCACGCGCTCATTTCTGCCACAAGGCGGTCTATATCGGCGAGCCACAGCTCGCGCAGGTTGTCATATTCCCCTTTGTTGGCTTTGAACCATTCGCGGTTGTTGTTGGCTTGCAGACGGCTCAGAAAATCGTAAAGCGACGGTATGTAACTCATTTGATGTCCTCCCATTCTATGTCGGTGATCTGTTGCTCTTCCACGAACTCTGCCCTGGCCGGGGAGGGGGCGGCTGGATCAGCCGGAACCTCTTTGAATTTCACGTATTCGCCGACATCGGGGTTTATCTTTTTCTTTTTGCGCCGTATGCCGCTCCAGCCTCCGGAATTGCGTCGGGCTTCCCGGGGGCTTTCCTGTCGCTGTGCGCCCGGAGTGCCGAAAAGGTCGTTGAGGTCAATCCACTCTCCGCGCTGGGCACGGCGCACGTTCCTGTAGATGCGCACGAATGGCTTCACTACCCACCATAGCGCCATAAGGAGCAGAAATAAAAGGAGATATCCCATATTGAAACAGTCTGTTTGTAATTCAAGTGAGCCTCATGGCCCTACTGAATAACGCCTCGTGGGGCGTCGGCAATATTCTTTAACCGGTTAAAAAGATTTAAATCCGTTATTCGGAGCCATCACGGCTGCTTGTGGTGTGCCCTCTCGGTTCTCAAGAGATTATTTCGCCGATTTTTTCTCGATGGAAATATTGCATGCCGAAAGCACGAAATACAGGATTATGGTATAGGCGAATCCTTCCACGCCGGTGACGCCTACGAATATGGCGGCGCCGACAAGCAGGAGGTAGCGCATGAAGTTGTCGCCGATGCGGAAGTTCTTGAGCTTGAGGGAGAACATGCGCATGTTCGATACCATGAGCAGCGCTACGGTGATTATGACGGCACTCACTATGAGGTTACCCCAGTACACATGGGCATGCATCCATTCGAGGCCGTGGCTCTGCATCCATGCGGTGGCGCCGATCCAGAATATGGCGTTCGCCGGGATGGGGAGCCCCTTGAATTCCGTGGCCTGGCTCTCGTCGAGGTTGAATTTTGCCAGACGGAGGGCGCCCATGGCCGGTATGAACAGTGCTACGAAAGGCACCCACCATGAGCCGGTCCACACCTGGAGTATATTGTACAGAAGCAGCGACGGGGCTACACCGAAACTCACCAGGTCGGCAAGCGAGTCAAGCTCTTTGCCAAGAGGGGAGGGAGCATGCAGCAGACGTGCTGCCGCTCCGTCGAAGAAATCGAAGACGGCTGCCATACCCACCATGATCCATGCCAGTTGTCTGCCGGTCAGTCCCCAGATCATTGGATTGTCAAAAGAAAAGGCGCAGATGCAGGCCAGGCACCCTGAAAGCAGGTTGCAGCAGGTCAGGAAATTGGGTACGGATGTTATGATGCGACGGAACATTTGTCTCTTTGCTAAGTGTGTGGGGGATAGTGCGCCGGCTGTATTATTTCGCTGCGGACGGCGTGGATTTCTCCTGTTTTTGTCGGGTTTTGTCCTCGGGATGCAGCAGTCCTACCTGTGTGATGCCACCGACGGTGGGCTCGCCTATGGATACATATATGTCTGTGCCCAGGGGGAGGTAAAGGTCTACACGCGAACCGAGTTTGATAAATCCCATGTGGTCCTCGATAGAGGCTTCGTCGCCCGGCTCGGCATAGGTGACTATGCGGCGGGCCATTGCGCCGGCTACCTGACGCATAAGCACAAGCTGGCCTTCCGGAGTGCGTATCACCACTGTGCTCCGCTCGTTCTCGGTGCTTGATTTCGGCAGGTATGCCGCCATGAAGCGACCCGGATGGTGTTTGGTGTAGACCACCTCTCCGTTTACAGGAAACCAGTTGGCATGCACGTTTGTAGGGCTCATGAACACTGACAGCTGTATGCAGCGGCATTTCAGGTATTCAGGTTCATACACCTCTTCAAGGGCTACTACGCGCCCGTCTGCCGAGGCTACCACCGCATTGCAGGGGTTCCCCTCGAACTTTCTGCGGGGGGAACGGTAGAAGTTAACCAGAAGCAGATAGAAAACCGCGGATGCGAGACTGATTATGGCCGGTATCCATATGAGGTCGCGGAGAAACAGCCACAGCGGTATGTTGATGAGCAACAGTGCCGCCATGAACAGTATCAATATGTGTGTACCTTCGCGATGTATCTTGACTCTCATTGCCTTAAATGATCTGTGGTGGGCTTTTCCAGTATGTATGGAGGCTTATGCCTGCATCTTCCTGGAAATACGCAGGTATAGTTTATCTTACAAAGGTAGTAATTTTTTATAAACTACGCCCAAGACAATTGATATTTTGCGTTTTCCTATTGTTGTGGAGACGTTGAGAGGATGTTGGAGACGTATCAGTCGAAATCCTGTGGATCAAGGCCGGCGAAGGCGAGAGCCTCATGGCGCTCGGTGCATGTGCCGCATGTGCCGCAATGTTTCTCTCCACCCTTGTAACAGGAATATGTGTGGTGGAAATCCACTCCGAGTTCCACTCCGCGCCGTACTATTTCCCCTTTTGTAATGTCGGTATATGGGCAGAACAGCTTTATGCCGTCGTAAGTGCCGGCGCCGATGGCTTTCCCCATCGCCTCCACGAAAGCGGGGCGGCAGTCGGGATAGATGGCGTGGTCGCCGCTGTGGTTGGCGAGCATTATCGTGTCAAGGCCGCGGCTTTCTGCAAGTCCCGCTGCCACAGCCAGCATTATGCCGTTGCGGAAAGGCACCACGGTGGAGCGCATGTTCGCGTCGTCGTAATGGCCGTCGGGTATGGCGTCGGCACCGCTGAGGAGTGAGCTTTTGAAGTATTCCCCCATGAACGACAGAGGGATGACAAGATGCTCAATGCCGAGGTTCCTGCAGTGCCATGCGGCGCAGGCGGCTTCCCTGTCGTTGTGGTTGGAGCCATATATGAATGTCACGGCAAGGGCTATCTGTGAGCGGTATTCATAGAGCATGGTGGTGGAGTCCATGCCGCCGGACAGCACTATCAGCGCATGTCTTCCGGAGGGATACTGTATCTGGTCGCGCACGGTGAGCACCCGTTCCTCTTTCGGAGGGAGGCACTCGGCGTTCTGGTGCAGGTGGTGTACTGTTTCCATTTTTGAGGCAGGGATTGGATTGTGTCTGTGATAAGTAAGCTGGTTATATGTTTTAAGTAAGTCATGAAAATTATTACGCATAAAAAATCTAATCAGGCTTTATATTCTCTGCGGCATTCTTTCGCCGCTTTTTATCCTCATCTTCAGTCGTGTAGCTCGCTACACTCCTTCATC
>CATJQX010000181.1 GCA_949742535.1 uncultured Muribaculaceae bacterium
GCCTGTTTCGGCACCTTGTGGAGCAAGAGTGGCGCAAATGGGATTACGCTGAGGGTGAAAATAGTCAACAGTCTGACCAACAGAGAGGTGCTGTTTCCTAAAGTAGCGTTTTACCGCATGATGGATTCCGGGGCTGACTCCATAAAGGTCGATGCCGCTTGGTCGGTGGGTATGTCGGGATTTTTGGGCGATATAAAAGTTCCGCGAGAAAACGGTCTGTACATGATTGTTTTTGAAGGCATAAATCATAAGGCGGCTTCGATGTTCGGCGCAGAAATGGAGCGGAAAGTAAAGGGGCAGGGTAGCCTCGGGCGTACCGAACAATATTTCGAGATCACAGATGATACTCCCGGCGAATTGGAGCTTCCGGAAATGAGGGTTACCAGATCGTCAATGAACCGTACACTGGGTGAAGTAAGTGTGACGGCTTCAAAGGTGATGTTTTATCATCGGGGAGATACGTTGGTTTACAATGCGGATGCTTTTCTGCTTGCCGAAGGCAGTATGCTGGATGCATTGTTGAGGCAGATGCCGGGGGTTGAACTGAAAAATGACGGACAGATATTTGTAAAGGGTAAGAAAGTACACAATCTTTTGCTTAACGGGAAAGATCTGTTCAATGGCCAACGGCAACTGATGCTTGAGAATCTTGCGGCCTATACAGTGAAAGAGGTCCAGTTTTATAACAAGGCGGGAAGGGCGAGTGAGCTGATGGAACGGGACATGCGTGATTCGAAATACGTAATGGATGTAAAGCTCAAGCGCGAATATGCCACGGGATGGTCTTTGAACACAAATGCCGGTTACGGGACCCGTAACCGATATTTTGGAAAACTGTTCGGCATGTGGTTTACAGAGAATGCCTCGCTTACCGCACATTTCAATGCCAATAATCTCAATGATGAGACTACGCCCGGCAGCAATAATGAATCGATGGAGGTGACCTCTTCCAACGGAGGGGAGAAATCAAAGATCGAGGGTGGACTGAATTACCTTGTGAGCGGACAAAATGAGTTGTGGGAGCTGAAAGGAAGCGTTAAAGGCAACAGGCTGAAAAGCAATGTCTGCGAGGATGTAACGGCGCAGAATTATCTTGATGGCGGCGATACGTTCAGTTACAGTTGGAAACGGCAGTGCAGTAAAGACCGGGCGTTTGAGACACTGCACACCTTTTTCATGAAGTTTGGCAAGGCTGCCAATCTTACAGTGCGCCCTGCCTTTTCGTATAAGCAATCGGATGTGACTTCTTCCAATGTGGGGTTGCTGCTGAATTCCTATGTCGACACTCTCAGCTTCAACGGGGCATTGAATATCTGCGACGATGAGTCGATAAGGGAAAAGGTGGTGAACCGTAACATCAGAAACTTTATCAGTAGTGGCGATAACATGGCGGGTAATGTAGAGGTGGTATCAGACATACGTCTGTTCAGAAGCCGCCACATGCTGAAAGTCGCGGCCTGGGGACTGATGAAGAAACAGGTGCCGGACCGTTTTGAGCGATATTTGATAGATTACGGCCAGAATCAGGAGACGGGGACTTATCAGGATAGATATTTCAGAGAGCATCCGAACCGCGACCGTGAGGGGAAAGCCTCTGTGAATTTTAACTCCTCTATCGGTTCTTCTGTACGTTACAATCTGAAATATGAGATATCGCATAAGAGCAGCGTGCGCACCTCTTATCTGTATAATCTTGAAACCTTTGCCGATAATCTTAAGTTCGGGGTGCTGCCGTCGGAAGCTGAGTATCAGCAGTATATTGACATAGGGCAAAGCTATGACACGCATTATCAGGAACGGAGGCAGTCGTTCATGCCCGCTTTGTCTGTCGACCGGAATATAGCCGGCAGGGTTTTCAGAATGTGGCTTGATGCCGAATTTAATTTTTACCATCGGTCTTTCAGATATGCGCGCCCGGAGAACTGCTCGCTGGCAAAATCAGTTGACAACTTTTTGCCGAAGTTCAGCCTGTCGGTATCTTCGCATTTAAGTAAAAATGTAAATCTGTCGGCCGGTGTGAATTCTGAACCGCAGTTGCAGAATATGCTTCATATGATGGATGTTACAGATACAACAGACCCGTTGATGGTCAAAATAGGGAATTCCGGTTTGAAGACAGGACGAATCAACGGCGTCTATTGTGTGCTCTCCACAAATGCCGATAAGAAATATTTCAACAACGAGGCTTCGATACTTTATATACGCAGGGACAATGCGTTTGCCCGAGGCTATATGTATGATCCTGAGAATGGTGTGAGATATACTTCTGTCTATAACGTCAACGGAAACCAGTCTTTGGAAGGGGAGCATAAGATGTCAACCTATCTTGACAAGAGGCATCGTGTGCTTTTCGACTTGAAGACCAGGGCACGCTATGGCCGTAGTGTGGATATGGCAGGGACTATTGGGGTTGTAGGGGTGACGGTGCCACCGTTGCGCAAAGTAGACACCGGTACATGGCATGAGGAGCTGAAAGTTGACTGGTCTACAGGCACACACCGGCTGTCTGCAAAAATACAATCATCTTTGAACCGCTATTTCAGTAAGGACCCGGGGTTCCTGGATTTTACCTCATGGACATCATCATATGGCGCGTCCGGTGTGTTCAATCTGCCGATGAACTGGGGGCTTTCCACAGACCTTACTTTCTATATGCGCCGCGGGTATCTTGACAATCGTCTCAATACAACCGATCTTGTATGGAACATCCGACTGAGTAAGTCTGTAATGAAAGGTTCGCTCGTGTTTTTTGTGGATGGTTACGATCTGCTTCATCAACTTAGCAACGTAACGCATGAAATCAACGCGCAGGCACGCACGGTGACTGTCACCAACGTTATCCCCTCATATTTCATGTTCCATGTCCAATTCCGGATCAACCGCGATCCGAAGCGCTGATTTTTAATCTTTTGCA
>CATJQX010000182.1 GCA_949742535.1 uncultured Muribaculaceae bacterium
AACTTAGGTAATTTTTTTCATTCTGCCAACATTCTTCCGGGAATTTTTGCATTTTTTTTGAGAAATCATTTTTGAAGTGTCATTTTGCCCGATCTGTCGTTCTCCTCCGAACAGTAAAAAATCTGCCTCAAGCAATCGCATCATCTTTGTGGAGCATTGTGCCGGTCTCTCCGGCCGGAACGCGCCGACCGGCTGCTTACGGAAGGGGGGGCGCTCCGTGTAGGAGCGCCCCCTCTATGGGTGGAGCGGCTGATGGTATCAGCCGCGAAATGTCGTGGATGCGGGCATCAGTCCCAGGTGAGGTTCCAGATGGCCACGCGGTCGAGGTTCTTGTCCTGCTCGCTGGGGCAGTTGTTGACGATCTCTATGGTGAAGTCGCCTGTGACGTTTACGTCGATCGATGCGTCATATGCGGTTTTGATCGTCATGTCGGGGGTGAGTGTCTCCTCTTTCACCACCGCTCCGTTCTGAAGCACCTTCACGGTGAACGAGAACTTGGAGGCTGATGTGCTGTAGGCGGTGCCGTATTTGAACGTGAGGGTCTTTATGCCTCCGGTGAGCTGCGGCGAGGTGAGCTTGCCGGGAGCCGAGGTCTTGCCGTTGAGACATACAGCCAGCGTTGTGGGGCCGCCGATGAAGCCGAAGCGGGGGTTGGCGTCGGCAACGCCTGCTGTCTGGCCTCCCAGGATGATACTGCCTTCGGCTGTCCATCCGGTGGCGTTGGTGTATGTGCCGTAGGGGCTGCTCTTGGGCTCGCCTCCGTTGAAGGTGTCGAAGTCGCCCTTGAAGTCGCCGGCGGGGGGAGTTACAGGATCGTCGCCTCCGCCGGGGGTGTCACCGCCGCCGGGGAAGTTGCTGTCGGGGGTGGCTGTTACAGAACCGGTGCCGTTGATGGCGAAGTTCTTGATCTCCCATGATCCGGATACGCCGTCGGTGCTGGTGTAGTGGAAGCCGACTTTGATCTTTTTGCCTGCGTATGCGGCGAGGTCGATGGTGCCGGCGTTTACGAATGTCCAGTCGGCGTTGGTAGACCAGTTGGGGATTGCGACAGTCTGCCAGTCGCCGCCGTCAACGCTGATGGCGAGTGATACCTGCTGTTTGGCAGTGGCGATGTCGGGGAACTTGTTGGTCACATGGTCGAATGTGAGTGTGGGGTTCTGTGCTGCGGTGAGGTCAAGCAGCGGCGACACGAGCCATGAGCTGGATGCATATGACTGGCCGAGGAATGCCGATGCCTTCATGTAGCCGTATGATGCGTCGTGGCTCCATACGTAGCTGAGCGACGGGGAGAGTTCCACGTTGTGGATGGTGAAGTCGCCCTGATTCTCCTTGAATGTCTGCGAGAAGAGCGCCTGGCCGGGGGTGGGGGTATCGCCGCCTTCCTGGCCGTCGAGCTTGTATGAGGTGGTGTTCTTGATGCCCGGGAGGGTGTTGTATTTCATCACGTCGCCGAGGATTTCAACCTGTTTGCCGAGGTTTCCGGGGTTGTCGACGAGGTTGAGGGCGGTGCGTGCCGCGGTCTGTGCCACGAGCTGCACACACACGGTCTGTGCCTTGTCGGTGGGGTTGAGCACGTCGGAGATGAGGATGTTGGCGCGCTGTGTGGCAGCTGTCTGGAAGTGTGCCTCGTATTCCTCATAGTAGCCTACGATGTAGCCGCGCACCCACACGCCGCTCTCTACGGCCGCTGTGGTCGACGACGGGTTCATGGCGATGATCTGGGCGCAGTTGTAGGGGCGTGCCTCGGTGCCGTCGCCCTTGCCAGAGAGATCCACTCCTTCGAGTTTGAACTCACCTGCTGTGCCGAGGTTGCCGGTGATGCCGAATGTGCCCATGTACATGTCGGGGGTACCCTGCACTGCGAGTTCCTTTCCGAGGTTGCCGGGGTTGTTCTTGAGCGCCACGGTATTGCGCATCACGGAGTTCTGGGGAAGCGGCACTATGAGGCACGACTTGTAGTCGGTGCATTCGGGGAAGGGTGCTATCACTACGGTGTTGGCGAGTGTGGCCTCTGCGCCCCATTCGATATCAGAGTTTGAGGTGACCTCTGTCACTTCGGGAGCCACTGTGCCTACGATGTAGCCTTTGGTCCATCCGTAGGCAGTGGTGCCGGCGGTGATGTTCTCAATGGCCTGGTCGATGCTCCAGGGGTTCTTTTCTGATCCGGCGGGGATTGTCGGGTTGCCTGCGTTCATCACGTCGGCGTAGTTGACGATGTAGAGCTGCCAGTCGCCGTTGTAATATGACAGGAGCGCCTGCAGGTCAAACGGCTCTGTGGGCATGAGCTCGTAGTAGAAGTTGGAGTAGCCGCTTGTGCGCAGTTTGTAGCCGGTGCCGTCGATCTTCACTATCTGGTCGAAATTCTCGTGATAGATGCCGAAGGTGTAGACGGGCTTGAAGAGACCCTCGTCGTTGAGGTTGCTTTCCTGCGGCTCGGCGGTTACATTGTTGAAGCGCACAAGCTCGCTCTGCCAGCGGATGTTGTCGGCGGCAGGCTGGCTCATGTTCTCGAGGGTGTGGATGTTAACCTTGGAGGGCTCGGGAAGGCCGTTGAGCTGTGCGAGGGAGTAGAAACGCGCGTCGCTCATGTAGGAGGTCTGCTCGGTGCCGGAGGAGTTCTGTCCTTTGGCGCCGATCTGGAACAGGCCCATGTATTTGCCGGCATACAGCCCGGTGAGGTCGATCACTATCTCCTGTCCGTAGCGGTATTTCTGATAGAGGCTGTAGGCGTTGATGGAGAACTGGAGGGCTGCCGTCTCGTCCTGTATGACGAGGCTCTTGTAGATGTTGCCGGCGTAGTCGGAAGTGATCACGCGGCCCGATACGATGTAGTGCGATCCGTCTGCCTTGGTGCCTACCTGTGTGGCATAGTTCTCCACCCCGTCCTGCCAGAAGGCCTGTTTGAATTCGAGGATGGAGGTGTTCGGTGTCAGTTCGGCCTCGGGTACCTTGGCGAGCACGTTGAGGTTGTCGAAGTCGTCCTGGCAGGCGGTGAATCCTCCCAGGGCTGCTATGGCAGCGAGACCTATTGCGATTGATTTCAGAATTTTCATAACGTTAAGTTCTTCTTTTGGGTAGGATTCTGTTATTTGGCGCTACCGGGGAAGTCGGCTCCGGGTGTGGCGGTGACTGTGCCCTTGCCGTTCACGGCGAAGTTCTTGATCTCCCATGATCCGGAAGCCCCGTCCTCGCTTGTATAGTGGAAGCCGATCACGATCTTCTTGCCAGCATAGGCCGAGAGGTCGTAGGTGCCGGCGTTTACGAAGTTCCAGTCGGCGTTGGTGGACCATTCCTTGATGGCTACTGTCTGCCATGCGCCGCCGTCGACGCTGATGGCCATCGATACCTGTCGCTTGGCGGTCTCGAGGTCGGGGAACTTGTTGGTCACGTGGTCGAAGGTGAATGAGGGTTCCTCGGCTGCGGTGAGATCAAGCACCGGCGAAAGGAGCCATGAACTTGAGGCGTAGGATGCGCCCGACACGAAGCCTGAGGCCACCATGTAGCCGCGCGACGCGTCATGCTTCCATACATAGGTCATGGGGCCTGTCATCTCGATGTTGTGTATGGAGAAGCCACCCTGGTTTGTGGCGAAGGACTCCTCATAAAGGGCGGGGGGAGCGGGCACCCAGGGGGTGAATGTGTCGCCTATGCCGTTGGCATCGTTGAGGGAGAGCTGCCAGTCGGTGTTGTACACTGCCAGCACGCCGGTCACATCGCCTGTGCCGTTGGGGGCGTAGATGTCCCACAGGGTGGAGTAGCCGGAGGTATTGATGGCAAGGCGTCCCTGGCCGCCTGCGGCGGGCACCAGATACACGGAGTTGTTGCTCTGGTTCTGCTTGCCGAGCTGTGTGCCGGGGTTCTGGAATTTCACGTCTTTCACTTTTACCAGAAGACCCTGCCACTGGAGGCGTGTAGCGGGATCGGAATAGATGGTGCGCAGGTCATCGAGGGTGACTTCATGCACGGTCACAAGCGCGGGGTCGGGCACGCCGATGGCGGTGACATGCGCGTCCCACATATCCTCGGGCATACGCGCCGGAGCCACTGTGGCAGAGTGTCCCTCACCTTCGGAGCCTACCTGCACGCCGAAGCCGTAGTTGCCGTAGTACATGCCTGTGCAGTCCACGATCACTTCCTGGCCCAGGGGTGTCACTTCATAAAGGCGGCTGTCGTTCACGGAGAATATGATGCCTCCGGTGGCGTCTTCCACGCATACTTTCTTGAACACGTTGCCGGCGCGGGTGTCGGATGTCACACGGCCGCGGATTATGTAGTGCTCGCCGTTCTCTTTTGTGCCGATGGGGGTGTTGAAGAAGTTCACATCCTGTGTGAAGGCGTTCTTAAGCTCCTCGATGGTGGTGTTCGCTTCGATTTTTATGTCGCCTGTCTCGTAGTAGGGAGGGCGCTCGAAGTCGTCCTGGCAGGAGGTGAATCCTGCGGCGGCGAGGAGTGCCGCCATATATATTATCGATTTTTTCATCGTTTCGTCTCTGTTTTAATATGACATATCAGAAGCGTACCCCTGCGTTTACAAACACCTTGATTCCTTGTGCGTACATGTACTTGGTGGGGAATGCGTTGGGGTTGTAGTATTTGGTGTCGATGCGGAACTGCTCGGTGGCCTGTGTGATGAGGTTGCGGTTGTTGATAATGTTGCTTACCGACACGTTGAGGTTGAGGCTCACCTGGCGGTTGATGTAGATGAGTTTGCCTACGGATGCGTTCATCACCCAGTTGTTGGGCAGTTTCTCCTGTGCGGTGAACTCGCTTGCGAGGCGGTCAAGCTCGGCGGGGGATCCTGCGTATGCTGCCAGTCCGTCGATGATCTGGTGGCGCGGGTAGGCAAGGCGCACATAGTAGTCTGCCAGCCATGAGGCGTCCACGTTGAAGAACCACATCTTGGGGGCGTTGTATGCCAGGGCGATGTTGAAGGCGGTCTGCGGGGTGGATGTGCAGTAGTAGTTGTTGAGGTAGAACTGTGTGGTCTGGTCGGGCTGCAGGCCGTTCTCCACGGAGCGTGTGCCCATGGGGTTGTTGGCGTAGCGGTAGCGGGAGAAGTTTCCGGCGAAGCTCAGGCGGAGAGCCGATGTGATCTGGTATGCCATGCCCAGCTCTATGCCCTTGTACTGGCGGTGTACGCCGTTGAGGGCGAAGTTACAGAAGGCGTTGAGGCTCTCGTCCCAGAAGCCGTAGCGCTCTATGGCGTTGCTCATGTCGGTGAAGTATGCCGAGATGGAGCCGCGGAAACGGCGGTAGTTCCATGTGTAGCGGAAGTCGGCCGAGAATACGCGTGTGCTCTGGATGTTGTCGACGGTGGTGTCTTTCACGCGGGGTGAGATGTACACGTCGTTGATCACAGGAGCGACGGTGCCGTATTCGGCCTGCAGGGTGAAGTAGTTGCGGCCGTCAAGTTTGTATGTGGCGCCGGCCTTTACCGAGGCGTCGTCGAAATGCACGGTCTTGGAGTTGCCGAAAGAGTTCTGGGGCGCGCGGCCGTTGCGCATGTTGCCATGGCGGTAGAACTGCTCGTAGCTCATCTTGATACCGTAGTTCACATCCCATTTGGGGAGGTTGATCTGGTTCTGGAGCCAGCCCTGCACCTTGAGGGCGTGGATGTTGTAGTCCCATCCTATGCGGTCGCCTGTCACGGCGCGGCGGTTGGGGCGGTTGAGGTCGTTCTGCATGATGTCCTGTGAAGCCTCGGGGTTGTAGATCTCGCGCTCCGAGAAGCCGTCCACGTCATACCAGAACTGGCCTCCGAGGAGGTCTTTCACTGTGGCGTAGTCGCTTGTGCGGGTGTAGTTGAGGTTCACGCCCCCCTGCAGGCTCATGTAGTCGTTGAGACGCTGGTTGAGGGTTGATCCGAGGATGAAGTTGAACTGGTCGGAGTTCTCCATCTGCTGGATGTATGTTGATCCGATCTGCTTGTCGTAGGGGAGTGTCTCGTTCTGCACGTTGTTCAGCTCGTTGGTGAGGTAGAAGCCGTCCCAGTCGAGCTGGCGGAAGTCCTCGTTGTATTTCCACTGTTCCTCATAGAAGGCCGCTTTCTCGGGGTTGTAGTTGGAGTTGTCAAGCGGGTTGAGGTAGTAGGAGGGGAGGTTCTTGTAGTAGTCGGGGCGTGTGTCGTTACCCTTGAAGTAGCTCAGGCGTGTGCGTGCGAAGTGCACCCAGCGGAAGGCGGCACCGGTGTTGAGGGTGGTCTTTTCGGTCTTGTAGAGCCAGTTGAGCATCACGGTGGGGTCGAAGTTCTCGCGGATGTTGTCGGAGCGCTTCTTGCCGTCCTGCCATCCCCATGTGGGGTTGTAGAGGTGGTCGCCGGTGAGGTCGAATATCTCTCCGACCACAGCCTTTCCGTTGGCGTAGCGGCGGGGGTTGCACCATGCGGTCAGGGTGATGGAGTGGTTGCGGTTGAGCATCTTCTCGGCCGAGATGAATACACCGCCGGCGTTATAGAAAGTGCCGGGCACCACACCTTCGTCGGCGAAGCGGCCGATGGCGCTGAGGGTGAAGGCGAGGCCGTTTTCCATCATGCCGGTGGAGTATGTGGCCATGGCGCGGTACTTGTAGTTGGAGTTGGTGTAGCTCAGCGATCCGTTGAAGCCTGGCGCATAGGTTTCGGTGATGGTGTTGAAGTTCTGGCTGCCGCCGATGGCGCCGAATCCGTAGGCCGATGCCCCGAGGCCTACAGTGGCGGTGCTGTTGCGGAAAGCGCGCGAGGTCATGCCGGCGAGCTGCTGGAATGAGAAGCCGCCGCGGATGAGGTCGTTCATGGGGAGTGAGTTGATGTATGTCTCCTGCCATGTGCTCTGGTAGCCGCGGTAGTTGGAGTAGAGCGGCGAGTAACCGTAGCGGGTGAACTTGTAGTAGATGTCGTCGTTGGAGCCTGTGAGGGCGCCTACCGCCTGTGAGGCGTCGTTTTCGTCGTCCATCATGCTCTGGTCTATGAGCTGTTCGGTCTGGTTGTCGATCACAAACTCATTGTCGGCGAAGTCTGTGAACAGGCGCAGTGTGCCTGTGTCCACGCTCTGGCCGTTGTAAAGGCGAGTCTGTGCGGCAGAGCTGTCATAGCCCGGCGCGTTGATGATAAGCACAGCTTCGCCGGGGCGTGCGTTGCTGATGCGGAAGTCGCCGGCAGGGCCGGCAGTGACTGAAATTCCTTGATCCTGGATGGTGATTACCGCCCCTGGTATGGGGCTGCCGGTATCGGCGTCGATCACGCTTCCTGTCACCACGGCTGTCTGCGCCATGACGGGGAGCACTGCCGATGTCATCAGAGATAGAAAAAGTTTTAATCTCATGGAATCGAATGTAAAATATGATGTTTTAGTTGTTGCTATCTTGCTGTCATTCACGTGCCGGATGTTTGGCTAAAAAAAGTGTTAATTGCGCTATCGTATTGATACGCAGTGTGATGCATCGGCATTTGCGCGGAATGAAGCCATTTAGCTTCCAAAGATACGAAAAAAGGTTTAAAAAATGTATCTGTGCCGGATGTGTTTTAAAGCATCTGTTATGCCTCTCAAAGGCGTATGAGGATGTGTCATAATGGCCCATCTGGGTCGTCGCCTGAGGAATTCTTCGCAAAGGCGAAGCGGTCGGAGACCGATGACGGGTTCGGTCATTGACCA
>CATJQX010000183.1 GCA_949742535.1 uncultured Muribaculaceae bacterium
AACGCATAGTTCTTACGACCATGACGTTGCAGTCTGATTTTTGTTGCCATTCTTTAAAAAGAATAATTTAAGTGGTTTTGTAATGGTTTGCCGCGGAAGCCCGGCCATGCATGGCCACTTCCTAAAGCGGCGGCAAAGATACGCATTATTCTTCAATAAAGCAAACAGTTGACGCCGAATGTCTCAAAATATTTCGTCGGCAGACATATTTGATAAAAACAAAAAGATATGCTACCTTTGTATGTTGAACCGGGACTGTGCAATGAACGTCCGACGATAATCGCAATTGCACGTCCGGGGATATTGAAACGAAATACATAAAGATATACACGATATGAAATTCAAAATAGCGAGCAAGGCTCTGTATTCGACCCTGTCGGGTGTCAGCAAGGTTATCAACACCAAAAATACAATTTCGATTCTTGACAATTTCCTGTGGGAAGTAACGGATGACAAACTGATCATTACGGCATCGGATGCAGAGAATACGCTTACCGCACAGGTCGCCGTCAAAGATGTGCAGGGTAACAGCGGGAGTGTGTGTGTCAATGCCCGCAGAATTGTGGATATGGCAAAAGAGTTGCCGGATGTGGATGTGGAGATAAGCATTGATCCTGCCAGCGGTGCCATGACGATCGCTTTCCCAGGCGGAAGTTTTGACCTGGTGGCACTTCAGGGGAATCAATATCCACGCACAATAGAGGAGACAGATCCGGACGAGACCTCTGAAATGGTATGTCCTGCCGGGCAGATTGTATCAGGTATAGAGCATACCCTGTTTGCGGTGAGCACCGACGAACTCCATCCGCAGATGATGGGTATCCTGTGGGATATAAAAGAGGACGGCATCACATTCGTCGCCACAGACTCCCGCAAACTCGTAAGATATGTGAACAAGACCTCCGCTCCCGGCATTGTGGCTTCATGCATCCTTCCTGTAAAACCGGCTGTGATACTCAAGGCGCTCCTCGGGAAAGAGGATGAAGTGAAAGTTACTTTATCTCCAAGAAGCGCTGTATTCCGCACCGAAACCCTTACTCTTAACTGCCGCTTTATCCGTGGGAATTTCCCAGATTACAACCGTGTCATTCCCAACAACCCGTATCAGGTGACTGTTGACAGGGGCGCCATTATGACAGCTGTGCGTCGTGTATCAGTCTGCTCGGATCCGAGTCATGGTCTCATAAAATTCCGTTTCAATCCGGATCATGTGGAAATGAAGGTCGATGATCTCAATATGAACACTTTCGCGCATGAAGAAGTGCCCTGTGACTTTACCGGAAACCAGATGGTGATCGGTTTCAGCGCGGGATACCTGCTTGAGATCTTCGGTATACTTCCTACGGAGAACGTGATAATCAAGCTGGCGGATCCGTCGCGTCCGGGTGTTTTCCAACCTGAAGAGAACGAGGAAAACACCGACCTGCTCATTGTGCTGATGGTTATGAGCGTACAGGATTTCTAATTTTTTTTAGAACAATATACCATATATACACAGAAACATTGAAGCTGAATCTGAAAAAGCCGGTAATGTTTTTCGATCTGGAAACTACCGGTACAAATATACTGCATGACCGTATCGTGGAAATCTCGATGATAAAAGTATTTCCCGACGGCCATGATGATCAACGGACTATCCGTATAAACCCTACGATACCAATTCCGGCTGAAGCTACTGAGATACATCATATAACAGATGCGGATGTGGCAGACAAGCCTACATTCAAGCAGGTGGCAAAGGCTTTGGCGCAGAGTTTTGAAGGGTGCGACATCGCCGGATTTAATTCCAATAAGTTCGATATTCCCATGCTTGCGGAGGAATTCGCGAGAGCCGGAGTGGATTTTGATTTCTCCCGTCCACGTTTTATTGACGTCCAGACGATTTTCCATAAAAAAGAGCAACGCACACTTGTGGCTGCCTATCGCTTTTACTGCGATAAGGATCTGGAAAGCGCACACTCGGCAGATGCTGATACGCGTGCTACCTACGAGGTGCTTATGGCACAGCTCGACCGTTATGGAGATTTGCCGAATGATGTGGATGCCCTTGCAGAATTCTCTTCGCAGAACCGCAATGTGGATCTGATGGGTCGCATGATATATGATGACAAGAACCGGGAGGTGATCAATTTTGGCAAATACAAGGGGCAGCTCGCTTCAGATGTGCTCAAACGGGACCCGGGATATTTCGGATGGATTCAGCAGGGGGAATTCCCGTCGGATTTCAAACGGAAAATAATGGCGATCAAACTCCGGAACAACAAGTAAGTACAGAATCGATATTATGGATTTATCCGGAAAACATATTGTTATCGGAATTACCGGAGGGATCGCTGCATACAAAAGCGCGTCGCTCGTGCGCCTGTTTGTAAAGGCAGGTGCAGAAGTGCAGGTGGTGATGACGCCTAATGCAAAAGAATTCATAACTCCTGTAACGCTTTCTACACTTAGCGGGAAACCTGTGATAAGCGAATTCTTCACAGCGAACACGGGGGAGTGGCATTCTCATGTGGACCTGGGACTTTGGGCGGATGCGTTTGTCGTTGCTCCTGCAACAGCATCAACCATAGCAAAAATGGCAAACGGAGTGGCGGACAACATGCTGGTGACGTCGTATCTGTCTACACGAGCACAAGTGTTTGTGGCTCCTGCCATGGATTTCGATATGATGAGACACCCTTCTACTGTTCGCAATATCGCCACTCTGATTTCTGACGGATGCAGGATAATCGAACCGGCGGAGGGCGAACTTGCGTCGCATCTGATCGGCAAAGGGCGCATGGAAGAACCGGAAACAATATTCAAGGCTGTCGCAACGTTTATTAATCAGACTGAAGAAATAAACAATAACAGTCCTGAAGATATCAGTCGCTCCTCTGGCGAGCTTGCGGGGAAGCACATCCTTGTTACGGCCGGCCCGACACGCGAGCGTCTTGATCCGGTGAGGTATATAAGCAATTATTCCACAGGAAAAATGGGAGTTGCCATTGCCGATGAAGCTGCGAGACGTGGTGCGGAAACAGTCACTCTGGTTCTCGGCCCGTGTGAGGTTTCACCGTCGGAAGACAGGGTCAATGTCGTAGATGTGGAGTCCGGGCGTGAGATGTTGTCGGCATGTCTTGACCGTTTTGACGAGTGCGATGTTGCGATAATGTGCGCGGCTGTAGCAGATTACACTGTGGAAACGCCCTCGGAGACCAAGATAAAGAGAGAAAATGCGGATATTCCTGAATTCAGACTTGTGAAAAATCCGGATATCGCGGCCACTCTCGGCAAACGAAAAGCTCAAAATCAGATTCTTGTCGGTTTCGCTCTTGAGACTGACCACGAATTTGAGAATGCCACCGCAAAAATGAAGCGGAAGAATTTGGACATGATCGTACTGAATTCGCTTCGAGACAAGGGGGCAGGTTTCGCCACCGATACCAACAAGGTAACAGTGTTTACCGCGGACGGTGATGAAACAGCTTTCGATCTGAAGGAAAAAATCGCAGTAGCTGCTGATATCTGGGACTTGATAGCTGCGAAATACAAATGCTCAAAAAGTTAGCCTCTCTTTCAATGCTGAACATGTTACGGCATCTTGCATCCAGAATCATGTCGGTGGCAACAGTTCTTGTGATCTGCGGCATAACATCTTATGCCCAGGAACTTAATTGCGATGTGACGGTCAACACAGACCAGGTGCAGGGTACCAATAACAGTGTGTTCAAGACATTACAGGATGCAATACGCGAATATATGAATTCGACTCATTTTACAAATGACCAGTATTCAGCAAACGAGCGTATTGACTGCCGCCTGTTTTTTACAGTGGTGGAATATACCGACGGTACTGTGAAAGGAGATCTTCAGGTGCAATCTTCACGCCCGGTCTACAACAGTACGTATACGACCACTCTGATTAATTTCAAGGATAACAAAATCGAATTTCAATATCAGGAAGGTGAGCCGCTCAATTTTACAGTGAATACTATGGAGAGCCAACTCACAGCCATATTGAATTTCTATGCATATCTGATTATTGCACTTGACAGGGACTCATTCGCCCCCAAAGGTGGCGAGGAGGCATTCGAACGTCTCAGAATGATTGTGCAGCTTGCCCAATCGTCCGGCGAAGGTGGCTGGAAAGCGTTTGAGGACAAGAAAAACCGTTCGGCCATTTTGGATGCGTTCACATCCCCGCAGACTTCCGGTGTACGCAATATGCTGTATGACTATCACCGCAACGGACTGGATCAGATGTTCCAGTCGCCCGACAAGGGGCGTGCCGCCATAACGTCGTCGCTTGACCTGCTTACGGCTGTGTACGGTGTGGACGCTATGTCGGTGGTGCTGTCAATGTTCAAGGATGCAAAACTTGATGAGCTTGTGAATGTATATACCAAAGCGTCGCAGACCGAACGTCAGAAAGTAGTGGATATTCTTTCGCCAATCTATCCTACAGAGATGCAACGCATAAACTATATCAAGAACGGAGTGACCAAATAGTAATATTGATCGGATAATGATTCAGACGCTACATATCTCCAACTACGCCCTGATTGACACGATAGACATTGTGCTTCATCCCGGTCTTAATATCGTGACTGGTGAAACGGGCGCCGGAAAATCCATCATTCTCGGTGCACTCTCACTTTTGCTTGGAGGAAGAGCCGATACAAAAGCGGTTCGTGATCTCACACGGAAGTCAGTGATAGAAGCGTCGTTCTGTGTAAAAGGGTTCGGCAATCTACAGTCAATATGTGAGGAAAACGATATTGACTGGGATCCTGACACTATGATACTGAGGCGTGAGATAACGCCAGCCGGACGATCACGTGCATTTGTCAACGATTGTCCGGTAAATCTTTCCATTTTACAGCAGACAGCGCTATCACTGATCGACATACATTCACAACATCAGAATCTGCTTCTGGCATCTCCTCCTTATCAGTTGCGGGTTCTGGATTCGATGGCCGGAAATGAAGAGCGTCTTGGCCGATTGTCGGCGGCTTATATAGCCTACCGGCAGGCATTGAAAAGATACAAACTCGAGCGCAAGGCTATTGAGCAGGCAAAGGATGATGAGGAATTTCTGCGATTCCAGTATCAACGCCTGAAAGAAGCCAACCTGCGTAGCGGAGAACTGGAAGAACTGGAGCATGAGCGCGAACTTCTCATCAACATGGGTGATGTGAAGAATTCACTGGAGATTATCATTTCTTCCTTGACCGAGGGTGAGGAGAATACCGACCAGTTGCTTAAGCGGGCGGCAGACGAGTCAAGAGGACTGTCAGATCTGATAGAAGATGCCGATGCACTGACGGAAAGGTTACAGGCATTGCGTGTGGAAACCCAGGATATCGCGTCTACTTTTGCTGCATATGAGAGGTCGCTGAATGCTGATCCGGAAAGGCTGAATGAGGTTGAGGAACGATTGAACGTGATATATGACCTGTTCCGTCGTTACAAATCGGAAACTGTTGAAGATCTGATTGCCCAGCGTGATGAGATCGAGGAGCGCCTGAAAGGTATCGATCTCAGTGACGAAACCCTGCATGAATTGGAGATTGCAGCCAAGCAGGCAAAACGGTCCGCGCTCGAGATTGCGGCTGAAATCTCCAAAGCAAGACACGCCGAGGCGGAACATTTTGCCGCGATATTAAAAGACAGGGCATTGCCTCTGGGTATGAAAAACCTGCAATGCCAGATATCCGTCAAAGACACAGAGCTTACTGTGACCGGCATCGATCAGGTGGAATTTCTGTTTGCTTTCAACAAGAATCAACCGTTGCTTCCTGTGGGAAATACAGCTTCTGGCGGTGAGATCTCCCGTCTGATGCTTTCCATCAAGTCAATAGTGGCAGACAAAATGCTTCTGCCGTCAATAATATTTGACGAGGTAGATACGGGCGTGTCGGGAGATGTCGCGAATAAAATGGGTGAGATGATGCGGCAGATTTCCTCAAACATACAGGTACTTGCGATCACGCACTTACCTCAAGTCGCGTCAAAAGGCGACCACCATTACAAGGTGTTCAAAGAAGATACTGAGAATTCCACTATAACCCAAATAAAAGAGCTGAATGCAGAGGAACGAGTGAACGAACTCGCCATAATGCTGTCGGGATCGTCGGTCGACAAGGCCGCCATCGAGAATGCGCGCTCATTGTTGGGTAATAGTATAAGAAACTGAATATAAATCATTGAAATTACAGGCAAATGCTCGAAAAAAGCGATTATATATATGGCATCCGTGCTGTTATAGAGGCAGTGGAAGCCGGAAAGGAGATTGACAAGGTATTTGTGAACCGTGATCTTCATGGTGACCTCGCCCGTGAGCTTATGGGTATACTTAAATCCAACGGCATACTGGTGCAGAAAGTTCCTGCAGAGAAACTTGACCGGATAACCCGTAAAAATCATCAGGGGGTAATTGCCATACTCTCGGCTGTGACTTACGACAGCCTGGCAAATCTGGTTCCGATAATCTACGAAGATGGCAGAATGCCATTTATAGTTTTGCTTGACGGGGTCACCGATGTGAGAAATTTCGGAGCGATAGCACGCACATGTGAATGTGCGGGGGCAGATGCCATAGTGATACCACGTCGTGGAGGTGTCGGTGTAAACGCCGATGCCATGAAAACGTCTGCGGGAGCTTTGAATTATTTACCCGTTTGTCGTGAAAACAGCATTCTCAATGCTGTGAAATTTCTTAAAGACAATGGCTTTCACGTATTCGCCGCTTCTGAAAAGTCTGTATTGAATTATACATGCGCTGATTACGCATCAGTTCCTGTAGCTATAGTAATGGGAGCGGAAGATGTCGGTATCTCAGATGATGTACTTCGATTCTGCGATACAAAAGTCGCAATTCCCCAACTGGGAAAGATCGGTTCGCTTAACGTATCTGTAGCAGCCGGGGTTTTGATATATGAAGTGGTCCGTCAGCGCCTTTCTGCCGAATAATACAATCAGGTCATTTTCAATAAGTCGACAGCGTTGATCGCAATCGTGAAAAATGCCTGTGTGTTTTGTGAAAATTTTTTCGGCCGGCCGCTTGCAAACAAACAAATAAACGTTAACTTTGCAAAAGACAACCTCTCGAACCACTAGATAATGAAATAAAGTTTTTCAATTCATAAGTTACGCATATGAAGAAGCATAATTTTTACGCGGGTCCTTCGATCCTGACTCCCTACACAATCAAAAATACGGCTGATGCGGTAATTGATTTTGCCAACACCGGCCTTTCAATTCTTGAAGTGTCGCATCGTTCAAAAGAGTTTCAGGCAGTAATGGATGAAGCTCAGGCTCTCGTAAAAGAGCTTCTTGAGATACCCGAAGGGTATCATGTGCTTTTCCTGGGAGGTGGCGCAAGCCTTCAGTTCGCTATGGTTCCCTTCAATCTGCTCCGTACGAAAGCTGCGTATCTTGATACCGGAGTATGGGCACACAAGGCTATCAAAGAGGCAAAACTGTTTGGCGAAGTAGATGTTGTGGCATCTTCTGAAGACAAGAACTACAACTACATACCGCGTGGATACGAGGTTCCGTCTTATGTGGACTACTTCCATTACACCACAAACAACACCATATACGGTACAGAAATCCGCAAGGATCCGGATGTGAAGGCACGTCTTGTCGCCGACATGTCGTCTGACATATTCTCTCGTCCGGTTGATGTAAGCAAATATGACATCATCTATGCTGGCGCACAGAAGAATCTTGCACCTGCAGGCGCTACAATCATCATCGTACGCGAGGATGCTCTGGGACATGTGGATCGTCCGATCCCGACGATGCTGAATTACAAAACCCACGCGGACAAAGGATCTATGTTCAATACTCCTCCTGTGCTTCCTATTTTCAGCGCTCTTCAGACACTCCGTTACTATAAAGAGGTCGGTGGTATAAAGGAGCTTGAGAAACGCGATATCGCTAAAGCCGCCAAGCTCTACGAAGCAATTGACAGCAGCCGTATATTCGAAGCGACTGTGCCCAATCATGAGGACCGCTCTATAATGAACGTATGCTTTGTGCTTAAACCGGAATATGCCGAGTTGGAAAAACCGTTCATGGAGTTCGCTACTTCGAAAGGCATAGTCGGTATCAAAGGTCACCGTTCAGTTGGCGGTTTCCGTGCGTCTCTCTATAACGCACTTCCTATGGAAAGCGTGGATGTGCTGGTTTCCGCGATGAAAGAATTTGCTGAAAAGCATTGATCCGGAATCTATAAATAGAAGAACACTATGAAAGTATTAGTAGCTACAGAAAAACCGTTTGCCGCTATTGCGGTCGATGGTATCCGTGAGGTGATAGAAAATGCCGGATATGAACTTGATCTTCTCGAAAAGTATAGTTCAAAGGAAGAACTGCTGGCTGCCGTCGTCAATGCCGACGGTCTTATCATCCGGTCTGACAAAGTTGATGCAGAGGTTCTGGATGCGGCAAAACAGTTGAAAGTTGTGGTACGTGCGGGTGCCGGTTATGACAATGTGGATCTTGCAGCCGCCACTTCCCACGGAGTATGCGTTGAAAATACTCCAGGCCAGAATTCAAATGCCGTGGCAGAACTTGTTTTCGGACTTGCCGTGATGGCCGTGCGCAACATGTATAACGGTACATCGGGCACAGAACTCAAGGGGAAAAAACTGGGCATTCATGCTTTCGGACAGGTAGGACGTAATGTAGCCCGTATCGCGAAAGGATTCGAAATGGAAGTTTCTGCGCTTGATCCCTATTGCCCGGATGAAGTGATGAAGGAAGCCGGTGTGGAACCGATACATTCAATAGAGGAACTTTACCGGAATAATAAAATCGTATCGCTTCATATCCCTGCCACTGATGAAACTCGCAAATCCGTAGGGTATGATCTGATCACCCTGATGCCAAAGAACGGTGTGCTTGTAAATACAGCACGAAAAGAGGTCATTGATGAGGTTGGATTGCAGAAAGCCCTCTGTGAACGTCCCGACCTGAAATATGTCGCTGACATAAAACCGGACAATGCAGCAGATCTGGAAGCAGAATTTGCTGGCCGCGTATTCTTTACTCCCAAAAAAATGGGTGCGCAAACTGCAGAAGCGAATATCAACGCTGGCATAGCAGCCGCCAATCAGGTGGTGGCTTTCCTGAGAGACGGCATAGATCGCTTCCGGGTGAACAAATGAGAATATTCCATATATGTTATACGGGACGCCATGGCTGTGTAAAGTCTGGCGTCCCGTTACGCCGATAATCCAATCCAAGTATTCCGATATCAATGATAGATATAGACAAAAACGGATGCCGCCTTATTGCGGAGTGTATGTCTGCTTATGGTGTGAGGCACATCGTCACTTCGCCAGGTAGCCGGAACGCGCCGCTTATCATGGCATTTGTGCGCCGGAAGTTTTTCAAGGTGCATTCTGTCGTGGATGAGCGTTCTGCTGCATTCATTGCATTGGGTATAGCGGAAATAACCGGCGAGCCGGTAGCTATGGTGTGCACTTCTGGTACGGCTGTATTGAATTATGCCCCGGCATTGGCAGAAGCGTTTTACCGGAATATTCCACTGATAGCGATAAGTGCAGACCGTCCAGTGGAATGGATTGATCAGAATGACAGCCAGACTATACATCAATCGGGCATTCTACCGGAGATATTACGTAAAAGCGTTGATATAAAAGGAGAAGTATGTGGGGAAGATGAAATCTGGTATGCAAACCGCATGCTCAATGATGCAATGCATGCTGCGCTGTTTGGAGTAAAAGGTCCGATACATATAAATGTATCGTTGTCTATGCCGTTGACAAACACGGTCTCAATCTCCGATAATGATTTCTTGTTTCATAAAATAGAACGAATCGGATGCTACGACCGGATCTCCATGGCACAGGTTCGTGAACTGGTGGAGTACTGTCAGGAGAAACGTATTCTGGTGGTATGTACGGTTAATGAGCCTGAAAACAAGATAAACTGTGCCCTTGGATTGCTCGCTTCACTGCCGAATGTCGCAGTAATAGCCGAGGCGATATCCAATGTTCATGCGAAAGGTGTACATTACGCCTGCGACTTCCTTTTCACTTCGTCTGCCGAGGAATATTCCGCCATGGGACTGGTGCCGGATCTGATAATAAGTTTCGGAGGACCTGCGGTTTCTGTCAACCTGAAAAAATTCCTTCGGGACACAAATATCGCCGAACACTGGCATGTGGGAGAAACCGATTGTGCAATTGACTGCTTCCGAAAACTTGCTATGAGAGTGGAGATCGCTCCGGAAGGATTTTTTCCACGTTTTGCATCTGCTATGGCCCATAGATGTAGATGCACCAGAACGGAATGTGGATATGCGGGGATCTGGAACAGATATGCTGACAGCAGGCTGAAAGAAGTAAGCACATATATGTGCGGGGAGGGCTCGCATGTCTGGAATGCATATTTTGCAATGAACCGCATAATGGATGGAATTCCATCAGAATGGAACATTCAGCTTAGTAATGGTATGACTGTGCGTTATGCGATGGCATGTGAAAGTATAGCTGACATGCATAGAGTAAACGGAAACAGGGGTACGAGCGGTATTGACGGAAGCTTGTCAACTGCTGTCGGGGCTTCGATCGCTTACAAAGGAATCACTCTGCTGATTACCGGAGATATGAGCATGCAATACGATATAGGAGCCCTAGCATCCAATATGGTATCGCCGCACATTAAAATAATTGTGTTCAATAACGGTGGAGGAGGAATATTCCGATATGTCAAGACTACACGTGATCTGCCGGAAGCAAACAACTATTTCTGTTGTGGCACTGACCTGCCAATGAAAAAGATTGCCGATGCATATGGATTCAGATATCTGCGCGCATCTAATGACAAACAGCTGCAGGATTCATTGAATGAATTACAATCTATTAATGAGCATCCTGTAATACTGGAAATATATACGGATGCTGAGACAGATGCAAAAGTGTTCGGGCGGATATGTGGAAATAAATAGTACTAAGTGAGTCATGAAAATTATTACGCATAAAAAATCTAATCAGGCTTTATATTCTCTGTGGCATGCTTTCAGATAATATAAAATAATTTCCATGACTTACATTAAGATGTCAGATAGAAAAAATATAATAAGATATGAATATTAAATGGGAAACAATAAAAGAATATGAAGATATTCTTTTTGAACGCTATAACGGCATAGCAAAAATTACGATCAATCGTCCTGAGGTATACAATGCATTCAGACCTAAAACCAATTTTGAAATGCTCGAGGCGATGAATTATTGCCGAAACAACTCGGAAATCGGCGTGATCATCCTTACAGGTGCCGGCGACAAAGCATTCTGCTCGGGAGGTGACCAGCATTACAAGGGACTAGGAGGATATGTGGATGCAGATGGCACCCCACGTCTGAATGTGCTGGAACTTCATAAAGCCATCCGGTCGATTCCGAAACCGGTCATAGCCATGGTCAATGGTTATGCTATCGGCGGAGGCAATGTGTTGAATGTAGTATGTGATTTGTCTATCGCTTCCGAGAATGCACGTTTCGGCCAGACGGGCCCTAAGGTCGGTAGTTTTGATGCCGGATTCGGATCTTCATACCTGGCTCGCTGTGTAGGACAGAAAAAAGCCCGTGAAATCTGGTATCTGTGCCGTCAGTATACGGCAAAAGAGGCATTGGAAATGGGCATGATCAATGCTGTGGTTCCTTTTGAAAGGCTTGAGGAAGAAACGGTTGAATGGTGCCAGACGATATTGAAACGTTCACCTATGGCAATAAGAATGATCAAACGTGCCTTGAATGCGGAACTTGACGGCCAGGCGGGTCTTATGGAATTTGCAGGTGATGCCACACTGATGTATTACCTGATGCCAGAAGCGCAGGAAGGCAAAAACGCTTTCCTTGAAAAGCGTGATCCTGATTTCGAACAATTTCCTAAATTTCCCGGATAAAGAGTAAGATATGCTTCAAGCGGAATACCGGCATGTAATCTTGCATTTCAAGGAGACCGCAATCACTTCGCGCTCCAGAATGGATGCAAAGGATACATATGTTATCAAACTGACAGATACAGATATTCCAGGACGATGTGGAATAGGGGAGTGTGCCTTATTCCGAGGCTTGAGCGCGGAAGATACTGCCGGATATGAGCGCATGCTTGCCGAAGCATGCGCCTGTCCGACAGATCTGCCGGAAATATCTTCTATCCGTTTCGGGTTTGAAAGTGCATTGGCGGACCTGCAAGCAGGTGGAATGCAGAGATTGCATAATACTCCATTCACACAGTCTGAAAAGTTTATAACAATCAATGGACTGATATGGATGGGTGACAAGAAAACCATGCGGAAACGGATAGCCCAGAAAATCGAGCAGGGATTCGGATGTGTGAAATTGAAGATCGGTGGTATTTCGTTTGATGAGGAAACAGAGCTGCTTGCCGGAATCAGACGTAATTTTTCTCAGTCGGAAATTGAGCTGCGTCTTGATGCCAACGGGGCATTTTCACCACATGACGCTCTTGATAAGTTAAACCGGCTTGCATCTTTTGATATACACTCCATTGAACAACCGATAAAACCTGGCCAATGGGAGGCCATGGCAGAATTGTGCGAAAAGTCTCCGATACCGATAGCATTGGATGAAGAGCTCATCGGTTATACCGGAACAGCGCAAAAAGCAGCTGTTCTTGATATGATAAAACCGTCATATATCATATTAAAACCCTCGCTTTGCGGAGGATTTGCTGAAGCGGACAGTTGGATCGCAATGGCAGAAGAAAGAAATATAAGGTGGTGGGCGACGTCTGCCCTTGAGTCCAATATCGGTCTGAATGCCATCGCACAATGGGTCTCCACTTACGATACGCAGATGCCGCAGGGACTTGGTACCGGGCAGCTTTACAAACAAAATTTCAGTACTCCGCTAAAGTTAGAGGGGGAGAAAATGTTTTGTATCGACAGTAATATTGATTCCATGTCGCTATGGGAAGAGGCAAACAGGATGCTCATATGATAAATATTTCAAGATCAATTCTTACACAGGAATACGAACAGTTTCAAAAAGAATGGCTGTCTTCTGAAACAACCATTCAGGCTCATACGTCTGGCTCTACCGGAACTCCCAAGCAGATATTGCTTGCAAAAAACGACATGTTGAATTCGGCAAAATCAACTAACCGTTTTTTTGGAATTGACAGGCATTCATATCTCTTTTCCCCCTTGTCAGCTAACTATATCGCGGGAAAAATGATGTATGTGCGGGCATATGAGGCTGCCTGTACATTCATATCAGAGTCACCATCCAATATGCCGCTGAAGAAGTTGCCAGATGGGATCGGGAGAATAGATCTGATGTGTGTGGTGCCGTCGCAGGCGGAAAATCTTCTGAATAATGATCTTGCAAAAAACAAAGTCAAGAATGTGATTGTAGGTGGGGCGCCTATGACAGAACGATTGGAAACACAATTGTCAGAGATGCCCTGGAACACCTATGTCACCTATGGGATGACTGAAACATGCAGTCATGTGGCTTTGCGAAAAGCCGGTAGCCAGGTTTATAATGCTCTCCCGGGAATACAATTCTCCACGGACACGCGGAACTGTCTTATAATCTCTGCCCCGGCCTTCAGTTTCGGCACATTGGTCACCAATGATGTGGTGCATATAGAAAGTCCGACTTCATTTAAGTGGATTGGGCGGTATGATAACGTAATAAACTCGGGCGGGATAAAATTTTGCCCTGAGGAACTGGAAACTTTATTGGCAAAAGAACTGCCTGTGCCGTTCTATATCCATAAAGTCTCCCATGACAAATGGGGAGAGGCGGTTGGCCTTACAATTGAAGATCCGCATAACGAAATACCCACTGAAACCATACTTGGTATCTGCCGGAATTTACTTCCCAGGTATGCGATTCCCTCTGTCATAAACAGAGTGCCGGAATTACCGCGCACCGCTAACGGGAAACTGCGACGTTAAGGGTATATATACAATTTGTGACAGTATCCAGGAAGAGACAAAATCATAAATGGCAGGTTATTTAGCAGGGTAAATCAGATTAATGGTGCCGAAAAACATCCTTCATATAAAGCGACGTTCCGATTTCCGGGAATGGCTTACGAAAAACAGCCATACTGAAAAAGAGTGCTGGATAAATGTGAAACGAGGGAAAACTCCGCCGGAAGACACCTTATGGTATCTTGATGCTGTGGAAGAGGCTTTATGTTTCGGATGGATAGATTCTACTGTCAAGACAGTCAATTGCATAACCCTTCAACGTTTCGGGCCGCGAAGCAAGAACGGGAGATGGACAGAATTAAACAAGGAACGTTGCCGCCGGCTTGGAAAACTTGGCATGATGACAGACAGAGGGTATGCGGCCTGTCCGGATCTGGATGCGGAATTTATTATTGAGACGGAAATTATCGACGCATTCACCGCCAATCCTGTAGCCTGGCATAATTTCATGGCATTTCCGGAACTTTACCAACGTGTCAGAGTCGATAATATCCAAAGACAAAAAGGTGCCAGACATATATTTGAAAGCAGGCTGCACAAGCTAATCGAAGCAAGTGAGCGAGGTGAAATGATCGGTGACTGGCATGATTGCGGGCGCCTGATTGATTATTAGGTGTCATTGCTATGGTCAAGGATCTAAACAAGATGTCGTTGGAAGAACTATGGGAACTGTTTCCGATAGTTCTTGTGCCACATAAAAAAGTATGGGCGGAGTGGGCCAGATGTGAGATTGCTCTGTTGTCTGAATTGTTGACTGACTTTGCTCCATTGCTTCACCATATCGGAAGTACGGCTATTCCGGAAATTCTGGCCAAGCCTGTCATAGATATTCTCGTAGAGTTATCTTCTGATATAGACAGAACGTGTGTGAAAGACAAAATGGAGTCTGCTGGATATATCTGCATGTCATTATCCGACAAACGCATGAGTTTTAATAAGGGATATACATGCGAGGGCTATGCGGAAAAAGTATTTCATATCCATTTTCATGCTTCCGGTGATAATGACGAGGTCTTTTTCCGTGACTACCTAAACAGCCACCCGACTGAGGCCCGCGCATATGAAATGATAAAAATAAAGTTACTCTCACTATATCCTAAAGACAGGGACAAGTATACAGAAGGGAAAACGGAGTTCGTCAACAGAATCGGATTGATGCGCAGACACGAAGTCTGAAAGTGTGGCATCCGAGTTGTCGCAGGCGGTATAAATGGAACTCTGATGAAACATAGTCAAAAACGAAATTTTCCCGGGGCATTCCTCGTTGTCTTTAATGTTATGTTGCCAGACGGGTGGATACAGGAATCATAAAAACAGTATAAACAGTTTTAAATTATAGTATTCGTCTAATAGAAAGATAATAAATACATATAAGTCTGCGTTATCATAATGTTTTCTAAGGTTCGGGACACACATAAAAGGCTGTCCTGTTTTATTAACTGGTAACCAAATCACAATGACAAAAGTATCTGCGCCAAAACGGCCACCTCTGTGGGCCGCACTTTTACCTATTATAATACTTCTTGTAAGCCTGATAGTTATAATCGCGATAAAAGGAGCTGATGCTATTAACCAATGGTCATCCATTGTTCTTCTGGGTGTGTCCGGCGTCGCGCTTATTTTAGCCTATATGACGGGAGCACTTACCTCAAGAGGTATGAAAGTTGGAGGGGCAAGAAGTGGATCACAGATCCTGCCGGCGGTTCCTATGCTCATATGCATAGCCATGATCGCCACTACCTGGATGCTTTCAGGGGTAGTGCCCACATTGATCGAATATGGATTACGACTACTTTCCCCAAAATTGTTTCTTGCGATAACATGCTGTGTATGCGCGCTTGTCTCTGTGCTTACCGGCAGTTCCTGGAGCACAATCGCGACAATTGGCGTTGCTTTTATGGGGATAGGTAAATTAATGGGGTATAGCGACGGCTGGATAGCGGGTGCGATAATTTCCGGAGCATATTTCGGTGATAAAATATCACCGTTGAGTGATACTACCGTTGTGGCGTCATCGGCATGTGGCGTAGACCTGTTCAAACATATCCGTTACCTGATGCTGTCGTCTATGCCGGCTATTACAATAGCAGTCATAGTATTCGCATGTGTGGGATTGCTTACTCCGGTCGAGGTAATGACCCAAGAAAATAATTTATGGGGCGCGTTACATTCCACATTCAACATCACGCCTTATACTCTTCTGATCCCGATTGTTACATTGATTCTTATCGCATCTCGCGTCCCCACATTACTTACACTTGCAGCTGCTGCTGTTATGGGATATATCGGGATATTTGTTTTTCAGGAAAATTCAATGACTTATAATGAGGCTTTTTCGGCCTTATGGAACGGCTCTTCCCTGTCAACCGGAGACAACACACTTGACAATCTCGTCTCTACCGGAGGTATAACCGGTATGCTTCCCACGATAGCTCTCGTTCTAAGCGCGATGGTATTCGGGAGTGTAATGATCGGTACCGGTATGCTTTCAGTTGTAACGTCGGCTTTTACAAAAAAGTTACGCAAATGCACATCTGTAGTGGGCGCTACAGTGGGAGGAGGTCTTTTTATGAACTCATGTACGGCAGACCAATACCTTTCGCTGATCATAACTGGAAATATGTTTCGCAATGTATACAGAAGATGTGGGCTTGAACCAAGGCTTTTAAGTCGTACTATCGAGGATTCCGTATCGGTGACATCTGTATTGATCCCTTGGAATTCTTGCGGCATTACCCAAAGTACGGTATTAGGAGTCGCGACACTGACTTATCTCCCTTATTGTATTTTCAATGTCCTGTCACCATGCATGAGTCTTCTTCTGGCCTTTACCGGTTTCAAGATAAAACAGCATTACAGATCTTTAGCTCACGTGCACCGATAAGAATACTGACAGGCGTTGTTTAACAATTGTTCACCTTTATTTTTACAATCTTTAAGCTAACTTTGTAAGTGAACATCGTTACACAACAAACCTCATAACACATGAAGAAATATTTCCTGGGAGCCGCTCTTTTGGCCTCTACCTTATCGTTGTCAGCACAGGATCGTGCGGATCAGCAGCATCTTGATAATCAGGAGTCATTTTCAATGATTCTTCTCGGTGATCCGCAAGGCTATATAAAGTATGATATCAATCAGCCTCTGTTTGATCTTCAGACAGCCTGGATCGCAGACAATATAGACAATCTCAATATAAAAGCCGTGCTTTGTACCGGTGATCTTGTAGAGCAGAACGACAATCTTGTTCGTAACCGCCATATGCTTAACCAGACGTCACGAGAAATGTGGGAAGCTGTATCACGCTCTTTTGACCGTCTTGACAATAAGATCCCTTATATAATATCTACCGGCAACCATGAATACGGATACCGCCATTCTGAAAACGGGAATACAAAATTCCCGGAATATTTCCCTATAGAGAGAAATAAGAAATGGTATGATTGCGCAGTTGCGGTGTATCCAAACCGTAATGGTGTTGAATCGCTTGAAAATGCGGCTTTCGAATTCGAGCAACCGGCATGGGGAAAGATACTGGTGGTATGTAATGAATTCGCTCCCCGTGATGAAGTACTTGCATGGACAGCTGATCTGATCAAGAGCGACCGTTTCAAAGGACACAAGGTGATATACCTCACCCATTCGCTGCTGAACGAACGCAATGCCTCGAGAACCGATAATGAGCCATATCAGATTTCTCCGAGAAACTGGGGGCAACAGGTATGGGACAAACTGCTTCAACCGTCTGAAAACATAGTTCTGGCAATATGTGGCCATACGGGTAATCCCGGTGATTTTGAAGATTCGGTCGCATACAGGGTTGACAAGAATTCTGTCGGACGGGATCTTCATCAGATGATGTTTAATGTCCAGGTGCTCGGAGGCGGCTGGGAAGGCAATGGCGGCGATGGCTGGGTCCGTATCCTTGAATTCAAGCCAGACGGCAAAACCATCGGTGTCAAGACCTATTCACCTCTGTTCGGTATTTCTCCTGCAACAAAACATCTTGCCCACCGTACGGGTGACATCGATCAATTCGAAATGGTTATAGAATAACAAAATCGAGACGAAACAAATAGTAAACTGGGCGGCTATAAATATGATCCCATATAAATTCAGGATTATATTTATAGCCGCCCAGGATTATTATGCAGAGATATTTGCGTATTTTTGCAACCTGAAATAATTGCTATAAAAATGGGAATGATAAAACTTTCGGTACCTCATCTTGGAGGAAAAGAAAAAGCATATGTGGATGAAGCGGTAGACTCTACCTGGATTGTGCCGCTCGGACCTTTTGTGGATCGCTTTGAGCAACAACTGGAGACATATCTTGGCACAGCCAACGTGGTGGCTCTCTCGACAGGCACTGCCGCCATTCATCTTGGTCTGATTATGGCCGGAGTTAAAAGCGGAGATGAGGTCATTTGCCAGTCCATGACTTTCTCTGCAAGCTGTAATCCGATTGTATATCTGGGAGCAAAACCGGTGTTTGTGGATAGTGAGAACGATACATGGAATATTTCTCCATATTATCTCGAAAAAGCCATACTGGACCGCAAAAAAAAGACCGGCCGTTTCCCGGCGGCTATCGTGGCGGTAGATCTATATGGAATGCCGGCTAAAATGGAGGATATTTCCGCCATAGCATCCCGATATGGTATCCCGGTTGTGGAAGATGCCGCCGAGGCCCTGGGGTCAAAGTATCAGGGAAAGATGTGCGGTACGTTATGCGAATATGGCGTACTGAGTTTCAACGGGAACAAGATAATAACAACATCAGGGGGAGGCGCGTTGGTATGCCCGGATGAAGCCGCAGACCAAAGAGTTAAATTCCTGTCAACACAAGCACGCGAGAACAGACCGTATTATTATCATACTACTATCGGATATAATTACCGCCTGAGTAATGTGTCTGCAGCTATAGGATGTGCGCAGATGGATGTGCTGCCTGACCGTGTGGCACGTCGGAAGGAGATACACGGGATGTATATGGCACGGCTCGGGAGCATCGACGGAATAACGGTGCATACAAATCCTACTCCGGAGTTCGACTCCAACTTCTGGCTTTCAACAATATTGATAGACCCTTCTGTAATAAATCGAACTCCTGAAGAACTGAGAGTGTTCTTATTGGAAAGAGGTATAGAGACACGTCTGTTATGGCGCCCCATGCATATGCAGCCGGTGTTTTCGGAAGCCCCATTTTACGGCGATAACTGCGCGGAACGCCTTTTTGAGAGCGGTCTATGCCTGCCGAGCGGCTCTATTCTCTCAGATGATGAAATAAACAAAGTCATTGATGCAATAATAGAAGCTATCAATGGCTACAGATGAATAAATAAAATAGAACAAGATGTTTGCCACGGATCTTGATGATACATTATATCGTGAAATTGACTATGTAATGTCTGGCTATCGGGCTATTGCCGATGAACTTGAGCGAGCTCATATAATGCGATCCAGCGAAGTGGTAGAGGTTTTAGAAACCGCTGAGAATACCTGGCATGGTCTGGACAATCTGGCTGCCAAAATCTGGCAGGTCCATCCCGATACGAAATACTCATCGGTAGACTGGATGCTTGAGATATACCGAACCCATACTCCTGATATACGGCTGATGCCGGGAGTACGGGAGACGTTGGAGAAAATCTCAAATGCCGGTCATGAGATCGGGATAATAACCGACGGCAGATCATTGACCCAACGCGCGAAAATCGAGGCTCTTGGATTGCTTGATTTAGTAAGTCCCGAAAATATTGTTATCTCATCTGAGGTAGGTGGTGACAAAACTACCCGGTTGCCTTTTGATAAAATGATTTCAAATAATCCACATGAGAAACAATTTGTTTATCTTGGAGACAATCCTGCCAAAGATTTCAGGTGGCCCAATGCAATGGGATGGACGACAGTTGAATTAAAAGACTGTGACGGAAGAAACATACATCCGCAATCGATTGAGGTCCCGGATAATTTCAAAGCAAAATATATAATCACGGATTTCCAGGATATACTGAACGTGTCCGACAGGATGTGAACGAAATGGAAATCAAGATACAAAATTGTCCCCGCATGCCATTGCACATGCGGGGACGATATTTGATAGCATAAGGGCTAAATCTGATCTTACTTGATCAGGTATTGCGATGAGATCGACTCGTTGTTATGTACACGACGAATAGTGTCAGCAAACAATTTGGCAACTGAAATGATAGTCGCTTTCTTGCAATCCTTGTTGAAAGGTATGGAATTCGTGAAAATCATTTCTGTCAGTCCGCAATTGTCTACGCGCTCCGAAGCCGGATCACTCATGATAGCATGAGAACATAATGCGCGGACAGATCTCGCACCTTCTGCGATCATAAGATCAGCAGCTTTTGTGATGGTGCCTGCGGTATCTACCATATCGTCGATCAATATGACATTTTTGTCCTTTACATCGCCGATTACAGTCATATTTGCCACAATGTTTGCTTTGGCACGCTGTTTATGACAAAGCACCAGAGGAACATTAAGGTATTTGGCATAATTGTTGGCTCGTTTCGCACCTCCTACGTCCGGGGTAGCGATTACAAGATTATCCAAATTAAGAGACTGGATGTAAGGGATAAACACTGACGATGCGTAGAGGTGGTCGACAGGAATGTTGAAAAATCCTTGAATCTGGTCTGCGTGGAGATCCATTGTGATCACACGGTCGGCGCCTGCTGTTACGAGAAGATCCGAAACCAATTTGGCTGCGATAGACACGCGCGGTTTGTCCTTACGATCCTGACGGGCCCATCCGAAATAGGGGATAACAGCGATCACAGATTTCGCAGAAGCTCTTTTTGCGGCGTCAATCATGAGGAGAAGCTCCATGAGATTATCGCTGTTAGGGAAAGTGGACTGTACGAGATATACTTCGCAGCCACGGATCGACTCTTCAAAAGAAACTTCAAACTCACCATCGGCAAAATGCTGAATGTTCATTTGGCCGAGTTTAATGCCAAGTTCGTTACAGATCTCTTCCGCCATATAGCGGCTCTTAGTCCCTGCAAAAACTTTGATTGGGGGTAACATGGAATTCATAAAAGGAATGTGGATGAATATCTACTGCAAAATTAGGCATAATTCTGCAAACAACGTATGC
>CATJQX010000184.1 GCA_949742535.1 uncultured Muribaculaceae bacterium
AAAGGCTACATGAACGACAACAATTACGAAGCGGCGCTCGAAGCTATTGACAAAGTGCAACATCCGAACGATGCCGTGCTCGCCATAAAACAGATGGTGCTCTATTCGCTCGGCACACGCGAGCTGCAGCGCTCGCAGCCACGCGCCGCACTCGGACATCTGAGAGAAGCCTCACGCATGGAGCGCCTCAGCCCGGAAGTTGCCGCCGAAGCAACCCTCTGGATGGGAGAATGCCAGTATAAACTCGCCGAGTATGCCGACGCCGTAAAGAGCTACAACAGCTACCTGCGCCAGTCATCAGGCTCACCCCGCAACCGGGCGCTCGCATATTACGACTTGGGCTACGCCCGCTTCGCACTGAAAAACTTCAAGGATGCAAAAAGTGATTTCCGAAAATTCCTGAAACAGCCCGCCGGCGCCGAGAAACATATGATAGCCGACGCATGGAACCGTCTGGCCGACTGCGACTACTATACCCGCAACTTCACCGAAGCCGCCGAAAACTACCGCGAGGCATACGAAGCGAATCCCCAGGGGGGCGACTACCCCGTGTACCAGCAGGGTATAATGAAAGGCCTGACACGCAACTACGAGGGTAAAATCGAGACCCTCAACAACCTCATGACAGAATTCCCCGGCTCGCCGCTCGTGCCTACAGCTCTCCTCGAAATCGGCGAGAGCTATGGCGAACTCGGCCAGGAGGGACGCGCCGTGGAGACATATACAGCACTGGTGAGCCGCTACCCCTCCACCGACCAGGGACGCCAGGGACAGCTGATGCTCGCCATCACATACCTCAACAGCGGCAACCGCAGCCGCGCCATAGACCACTACCGCAAAGTGGTGGAGATGTATCCCTCCTCGGAACAGGCGCGTGTGGCAGCCGAAGACCTCAAGCAGCTGTATGCCGACGAAGGGCGCATCGACGAATATGTATCGCTTATGGAACGTGTGCCCGACGCACCCCGCATAGAGACCGCCGAACTGGCCGAGCTTACCCTGCAGAGCGCCGAAAAGGCCAAAGAGAGCGGCAGGGAGGCCGACGCCCTGCGCCTCGCCACGGAAGTGGTGGAGCGCTTCCCCGACTCCCCCCAGGCCGTGGATGCCCTCACCATCAAGGCTGAGGCTGAACTGGCGAAAGGGGATGCCGAAGCCGCACTCCTCTCATACCGCGCCCTCGAGCAGAAAGCCTCATCGGCTCACTCGCTCAACAAGGCACGCATGGGGATAATGCAGGTGAGCCGCGACATGACAGACTACACCACCGCACTCGAAATGGCCGACCTTCTTCTCGGCTCGTCGGCTCTGGGAGCATCAGAACAGGACGAGGTGGCCTTCACCAAGGCGCTTGCCCTCAACGCCACCGGCAAGGGAGAAGAGGCCGTGGAGATATGGAAAAAACTCGCGAAAGATCCTGAGACACTCAACGGCACCAAGAGCGCCCTCTATCTCGCCCAGTACCATTTCGACAAGGGACAGAACGACAAAGCGCTCAAAGAGATCAACGCACTCATTGACGCCAACCCGCCCCACGACTACTGGCTCGCCAGAGGATTCATACTCCTGAGCGACATACTGCGCGCCAAAGGGGAAACCTTCGAGGCTGACGAATACCTGCGCTCGCTCAAAGAGAATTATCCAGGATCCGAACCCGACATATTCCGCATGATCGACGAGCGACACAGCGGCAACTAATCTACCCCAACAACCAGCTAATTCAATCAAGTTTTGCGATACAACATATTGACAGCCGTCATACTGGCGGCAACAGCAGGGAGCGTAGCCAACGCGCAGCTCAACAAAGAGATTACAATCGAGCGCGAGATTGTGCCTGAAGTGCGCGCGGCATCCAGGCTCGACATCTTCCCCAAAGCGCTTACCATCAACACATCGGCCACAGACCTGCGTTTCATGGACCATACAGCCCCGAGCGCGCTCACTCCCGGGCTCGACATACTGTCGCCGGCCGCTACCACAGCCGCCATCGCGCAGACACCCTACCGGGGATATCTCGACGCCGGATACTTCCCCGCGGCCACCGTGGGTATATCAGCCGGATATGCCGCCGTGGTGTCGGACCGCACCAACCTCAACGTGTGGGGGCAGTTCAATAACCTCTCCTACAAGAAAAGCCCATATGCCGACCTTGAGAAGATCACATACAAACAACTGTTTGGCGCTCTCGGCGTGAACTTCGCCCAGCATATCGGGGAAGCGGGAATACTCTCCGTATCCACTGATTTCGCATACCGCGGTTACGACAACCTCGACGCGCTTCTTGAAAACAGCGTGTCGGACGTGTCAGACAGGATCAAGACCGGACAAGGCACACTGAAATGGAACATCGGCGCAGGATGGAACGGCCACAACACCACCGGCCTGAAATACCATGCCGATCTGAAATTCGGTATATTCAATTTCACAAAAACTCCACTTGCCGTAAACGAGTTCGCAGCACCGGGCAACAGCACCGGCAATTTCGAGCTGGATCCGGTACATGAAAGCAGTTTCGCGGCGGCGTTCGGAGCATCACAGACCATCGGCGATGACCACCGAGCCGGCGTAGAGCTGTCGGGAGACTTCCTGCACTACAACCATTTCCGCAACCAGTCTGTATCGGTACTTGAAGGAGCTACCGCCAAAGACGCCCGGGCATATGCCGACGCAGAGGCAAAGACCATCGGACTGGTAACTCTCGCCCCCTATTACCGCTACTCCCCCGTCGGAGGGGTAGTGAGCCTCAAGGCCGGAGTGCGGGTTGATCTTTCCGTAAATTCCGGCAAAGCCGTGCATGTGGCTCCTGACATTCTGTTCGGCCTAAATCCGGCCAGCGGATTCGGCGCATGGCTCCGCATCGACGGCGGCGAGCACATGAACCGCCTGCAGGAACTCAGCGAATTCACCCCCTACGTGTCACCCCTGATGGCCTACCGCAATTCCGGGATACCCGTCAAAGGGGAGCTTGGCCTGCGCATCGGCCCGTTCAAGGGAGCCGCCCTTACACTCGATGTGGCATATGCAGCCGCCAACTCATGGCTGATGCCCGCCTTTGAGGAGGAGACAATGCAGATACTTTTCAACACGCAGGATCTCCGCTCATGGAAAGCGGGTGTACACGCCACCTGGGACTACCGCTCAATCGTATCGCTCGAGGCCGGATTCGAGACCCTCCTCGCCAACGACCGCGACCGGGCATGGTTCAACTGGCTCGACCGCTCGCGCAGCCGCCTGACAGCATCGGTAAGCATACGCCCCATATCACAGCTCACCATAGACCTCGGCTACACCATGGCGCTACACCGCCGCATGACGCTACTGTCTGCCGAAGCCGCAGAGGGCACACCACGTGGAGAATTCAACCTAAAGAACCGCAATCTGCTCAACGTAGGAGCCTCATACGCCATCACAGACGCCTTCAGCGTATTCGCACGCGTTGAGAACATCCTCAACGACAAGGCATACCACGCCATCGCAGTGCCCTCGCAAGGTATCACGGGAGCGGTAGGATTCGGCTGGAAATTCTGATCCCCCACAAGCACGATGATGCCATGCAGATAAAGCCCCGCCTGCTCCACGAGACCGCAGAAATAGCGCTCACAGAGATAAAACGGTTCCTCGAGCCGCGCCTGACCGAAATAATGTCGCTGAGGCGTGTGACCGCACCCATGTACCTCCCTACCGACTCTCCCCTGCTCGACCGCCGGTTTCCCGGCGCCATCATCAGGCTCAAAGGAGCCGACCAGACGGTTGAGATCGTAGGCTCGCTCGACGTGTGGCTGCGCGGACAGCTCGCCCGCTACGACATAGCCCCCGGCTTCGGCGTATACACCATAATGAACGCCCTGCGCCCCGACCTGCCGGAAAACAGCACCTCTGCCCCCCACATCGCCGCATGGGCATGGCAGCAGGCTGTCGACACCGTGGACGGCGGAGAAAAACTCCTCGCCACATACGCCCGCAAGCTCCACCATCTGCTCGTGGACACGGAGAAGATGGTGGTGAACCTATTCCCGCATATGCATCCGACCTTAGGGAAAGAGCTGAAAATCATACATGAGACACAGCTCGTGGAAATGTATCCGGAACAGACGCCGGAAAGGAGCCTCTACCGTCACATGCACCCGGGGAAGCACCAGTCAGACGAGACAGACAGTCCCGCTCCCATCTTCCTGCTTATCAGGGATCCCCAACCGCTGCTGGCACTCGGGGAGATCTGGACCTGGAACCGGATACTCGGCAAACCTGTATGCATCGCCGACATAGCCTCATGGCCTGCCGACAGGATAGCCGGCCCCTCGGTGGGAGGAAACATCTACCGGGGCACTCTCGCGCTCCAGATACTCCAGCAGGACAAGATGCTCTGAAAACTACAATACCTACACCACTGCACAAGAAAACCCAAACGTATTACAAATGCGCATAGACATACTTACCGTACTACCCGAGATGTTCGATTCACCCCTCGGCTGCTCCATATTACAGAGAGCACAGAACAAGGGGCTTGTGGAATTTCATATACATAACCTGCGCGACTACACCACAAACAAACACCGCAAGGTGGACGACTACCCTTTCGGAGGGGAAGCCGGCATGGTGATGCAGGTGGAGCCGATAGACCGCTGCATCTCCTCACTTAAAGAACAGAGGGAATATGACGAGGTGATTTTCACATCGCCCGACGGTGAGAGGTTCGACCAGCCTATGGCCAACCGCATGTCGCTGATGAACAACATCATAATACTCTGCGGACACTACAAGGGAGTTGATTACCGCGTGCGCGAGCATCTTATAACAAAAGAGATCTCGATAGGCGACTATGTGCTCACCGGAGGCGAACTGCCTGCAATAATAATTTCCGACGCCCTGGTGCGCCTCATTCCCGGAGCCATAGGAGACGAGCAGAGCGCACTCTACGATTCATTCCAGGACAGCCTGCTCTCCGCCCCTGATTATACGCGCCCGGCTGAATACAAGGGGTGGCGGGTACCCGACATACTTCTGTCAGGGCATGAGGCCAAGATTGCCGAGTGGCGCCATGAACAGGCGCTGGAACGCACACGCCGGCTGCGTCCCGACCTTCTTGTCGACTGAGAATATCACAGCACCCTCCTCTATTTCTTCTTTCCGCGGAGCCGCTCAAGGGTTGCCGCGACATAGGGTGTGGGATGGATGGAGTATGCCTTCTCCAGATATTCCACCGCTTTTACGGCGGAATACATGTCCTTCTTCATCGCATGCAGATTGCCGAGCGACAGGAGAGCGTGCAGGTTCCAGGGATCCACATCAAGCACACGCATGTAGGTCTCGATCCCCCTCTTCTCGTCTCCCATGAGCATATATCCCTCTGCGAGATTGTTGAGTAGGGCGGCATTGTCGGAAGCGCCTGAAAGCATCATATTGCTGTATTCCACCATAAGCTCCCCGTTGCGGCGGAAAGTATAATACCTCAGCAGATGCACGTCGATGGCTCTCTTCATCCACGGATGTTCCTGCCGTGTTTCCTTCAGAAACTCCTCGTAGAGATGCGTCTTTCCAAGATGGAAGCTCCATTGCGACACACGCGAGAACACCGAGTCAAACGGTATATGATTGTCAAGCGCTTTCTGCATCAGGCGCATCTCGGCCGCGCGGTCTCCACGCATGGCATTGGCCACTATGGCCTGCCCGTAGGTGTCGGGGACAGCAGGTTTCTCCTCCAGCATCAGATCATACAAAGCGGATGCCGACGCCCATTCGGCATGGTCGAAAGCCCGCTCGGCTTTCTCCTTCAGCTGCGGGTAGGGATTCACACCCCATGCGGCAAACATGGAGGACAGAACGGCGCATGCCAAAACGGCACACCTGAAAAAATTTTTATGCAAACCAGACATACTCATATTTGAAAATCCACAAATTCAACAACTTCCGAAAAGTAAAACACATTTCAAGCCGGATTTGTGCTCATTGATGCAAATATAATCAATTAAAATAAAAAGTTACAAGTTAATTTTGGAAATGTCACTCCAAAACCATAACTTAGCAAACCAAATCACACAGTATATTTAACAGACATGACAGACAACCACCGCTACTGCGTCATTATGTGCGGAGGAATCGGCTCACGGTTCTGGCCATACAGTCGTTCCTCACGCCCGAAACAGTTCATAGATTTTCTCGGGACAGGGAGAAGCCTTCTTCAGATGAGTTTTGACAGGATCCTCCCCCTCGTGCCAAAAGAACATATAATAATCGTCACCAACGAACAGCATGCGCCCCTGGTGCGTGAACAGCTCCCAGATCTCGCCGAAGACCAGATACTCCTCGAGCCGGCACGCCGCAACACAGCTCCCTGCATTGCATGGGCCATGTATCATATAGTCGCCAGAGATCCGCAGGCGAGCGTGATAGTGGCGCCGAGCGACTCGCTCATCACACGTGAAAACATATTCATAGAATCCATTCAGAAAGGATTTGAGTTCGTGGAGCAGAACGATGCCCTGCTCACACTCGGCATAAAACCCACCCGACCGGAAACCGGCTACGGCTACATACAGATCGGCCCGAAGACAGACGGCGACATATTCGCAGTGAAGACCTTCACCGAAAAGCCCCGCCGGGAACTTGCCGAGGTGTTTGTTGAATCAGGCGAGTTTTTCTGGAACTCAGGCATATTTCTCTGGAAAGCATCAACTATCATAGATGCCATGAGGACCTATGCGCCCGACGTGACAAACGTATTCGACAAAGGGGAGGGAGTTTACGGCACCACAGAGGAACAGAAATTCATTGACGAATACTTCCCAGGCTGCATGAGCATTTCCATTGACTTCGCAGTGATGGAAAAGGCGACAAACGTATTCGTGGAATGTGTGAACTTCGGATGGAGCGACCTCGGTACATGGAGCGCCCTCTATGACAACTCCCCCAAAAACCGCGACGCCAACGTGACACAGAACTGCAACGTGCTCTCCTACAATTCCTCCGGCAATATCTTCGCTGTCAACGGAGAGAAACTGGTTGTAGTCGACGGCCTGACAGACTATATCGTGGCCGACGCAGGCGACGTGCTCCTCATATGCCCGAAATCAGAGGAGCAGCGCATCAAACAGATGGTGAACGACGCCCATCTCGCATTCGGAGAGAAATACCTCTGATCCCCACCAACAAAACACAAGGCGGTGAGTCAAAACAGACGTTTTTTTGACTCACCGCCTTGTTTTTTGTCTGTGGCAAAGTAAGGTTGACATTCCTGACATCCCCCTCAAGAGTGTATTTATAGATGGATAACTCCTCATACTAAAACCGCTCTGCAACGTATAGGGCATCAGCATGAGTTTTCCCCGCGAGCCGCCGGAGGTGGCGTGCAAAATTTAAGCCCCGTATCGAGCGGCGGGTGAGGACGCAAGGACGAACACGACGCGAAGGTGCGGGGTATGGAGA
>CATJQX010000185.1 GCA_949742535.1 uncultured Muribaculaceae bacterium
GAGCAGGAAGCTGATACAGATGAACCCTTGACTGAAACATTTATTCGACAGGTTCATCAGGTGATGTTGCGTGAAGATTATAAGGTCTATCGTCAGCTACCCGGTGGTGAAACCACAAGTTACACTGTTCATGCCAGACGCTACAAAACACGGCCTAATTCTGTTATTACCCCAACGGGAGAGCGGTTTGAAAAGTCGTTCCGCTATCCAAAAGCAGGTTGATAACCTTGCCGAAAAAGGCTATATCACTCGACCCAACGGAAAAAAACGAGGTTGGATAGTAAATGTTAAACAATGACTAATTCATAAATCAAGAAGCATCCGACAACCCATATCGCTCGCATTACAGCAAGCTACTATAATTCACAAATAATCCGGGACCTTTGGTGCATGAAGAAATACAAACCGCAACTCACTCCACGGTTACATACATAAACTCCGCCGGGCATTGCGCCATGACCCGTCAATCTCTATTATCAACCAACGCGGCTTCGGGTATATGCTGGCAATCAGCAGATGAACAGCATGTTGCATACATCAGAGATGTTAGTTACCTTTGTAGAGTAATTTGATACCCACAAAATTATGCACGAAGAGTTTCACTCGGAATGCCCGATACGCAACATACTCGCCCGTTTCAGCGACATATGGTCACTGCTCATACTTTATACCCTCAACCTACAGCCGACCATGCACCTCATCGGTACAGAATAAATTCATTTGAACAAACGACCGATCCATCCGGCCACATCAGCCAGGCATTACCCACCGGCATTCCCCCATATGGAATCTTTATGAAAGAAAAAAACAGGATAATAACGAGAATATATGAATCGCCGTGCGGCACTCTCATGCTCGGTTCCTTCAGCGACAAGCTATGTCTTTGCGACTGGCAGGTGGAAAAGCACCGCGATCATGTTGACAACAGGCTGCGCCGTCTGCTTGATGCGGAATTTCTTGACGGGACATCAGCGGTAATAGACACAGCCATCGCGCAGCTTGATGAATATTTTGCAGGCACACGACAGGAATTCAATGTGCCGATACTGCTCGCCGGTACTGATTTCCAGAAAAAGGTGTGGAACGCACTTCTCACAATACCGTTCGGGAACACGGTATCATACAGAGAGATCAGCAGCCGCATAGGTATGCCGAAAGCAGTCCGTGCCGTTGCAAATGCCAACGGCGCTAATTCAATATCCATATTCGTCCCCTGCCACCGTGTGATAGGTAGCGACAATACGCTCACAGGATACGGAGGCGGACTCGCTGCAAAAGAATTTCTGCTGAAACTGGAGAGGGCTATCTGAGGTGAAGTATCTCCATGAAGCGGTTTACGGTGGCCTCGTCTCCCGAATATTTGCCCTCATCCTCGCTTAGCTTGCATGTGCTGCAATAGAACGGCCATGCCTCGGTGATCTTCACCGCAACCAGTTTTATTACTATGTTCATCGGCCTGACACCGGCGAAATCATTTGTAAAATGCGTACCGATCCCGAAAGATGGCATACATTTTTCCTGTGCATATTCCTGGAGCCGGATAGCTTTGTCCACATCCAGCGCATTGCTGAAAACTATCTGTTTGCTACGCGGATCAATATTCAGACTACGGTATTTTTCCACAATTAGGTCGAGCTGCCTGTAATTGTCGCCGCTGTCTACCCTCAGCCCTTTGAACATATTGGCAAAATCTTCCGAAAAATTAAGGCTGAATATGCGCCATCCGTATGTATCGTAAAGGAAAGTGCCGAGCGCTCCGCGATATGTGCTCGCCCATGTCTTCATGGCCAGATGGTTCGCCATCTGCGGACCATACATTCCGGCAATCGCGCATATCAGTTCGTGGGCCATTGTTCCCACCGGCGTGAGATCATACTTCATGGCAAAATATACATTGCTTGTGCCAATGAAAGTGCCTCGGCCGCCGATCGCGCTCCCACACTCTTTCATCGCTTTTATTGCCGTGTCCTGTGCCTGAAAAGAGGCACGCCGACGTGTGCCGAAATCGCTGAAAAAGCATCCCGCCTCAATCATTTTTTTCGCCTTATCCCAGGATTTCTGATAATAGGCATCATAGTCGAACGATCTATCCTCGCCTGTCATCATATAGTAAAGTTCCGACACGATAGCCAGCACCTTCACTTCAAGCAGAATCGTATTGCTCCAGCTTCCCTCGAACTCTATACTGAGATGACCGCAACTGTCCTGGCTTACCGTCACCCACCGGCGGTCGTAGCGGAACCCTTTCAGGTAACTGTAGAACCACGACGGTATGTATCCGCATCTCTTGCGCATGAAGCGAATCTCATCGTCGGTTACCACCACATTCTCAAGCATTTCTATCTGCCGCCGCAACTCTTCGGCAAATCCGGGAGGATATACCGTGTTGTCGCGGTCGTTGAACTTATATCTTACCTGCGTGCGCGGGAAGTTCTCGATCACGGCGCAACACATCGTGAACTTGTATAAATCATCATCTGTGAAATATCTTATTATCTGTCGCATGATAAATACTATTTTATGGTGCCTGTTCTATATTATAACACTTGCCGGCGCGTCAGGTTGTTGCGCACCGCACCCCGCGTTCTGCCGCATGGTGGAATCCATCGATGGGAGAACAGACTGCCAGATGGCAGACAAAAAATGAAACGCATGTTCAGGATGAATCCCGGCAATGGCTGTGAGGGTGGTATCGTCTGATTCGGCAGCGTGTCTGTCACTTTCCGAGATACAGGCAAGCGATATCCCTCTGCCAGCCTCGTGAACGGATCGGTTTCCGTGCCTGAGAACAATAACAAAGGCGGTGTGTCAAAAATCGCGATTTTTGACACACCGCCTTTAAAATATATTAGTATCAATTTCAGAAAAAGACTGCCGTATCCTTGCGGTCAAGAGCATCCAACAGATCCTGTATGCGGAACGCCCTGTTGCCATACATTCCGTATTCCACCGGAATTTCCTCGCCGAACTGCTCACGAAGCACGGAAGCGAACTCCGTTACGATCTCTCTCATCGTATTCCCGCATATTATCAGCTTGGAATCATCCACAGGCCACCACCAGGTCTTTTCAGGTATACAATCGTAGACCTCCAGATACATTCCGCCATTGTGAGTCTCCCCTCCTTCATATCTGCCTTCGCAGCTCATGGAAATGCCTTCTGGGCTACAACGGAGCATTTTTACAAGAGCGGGAGAAACCGACGGATTTGACAATACCTTGCCGTCATCGCTTAAATCATAGAGCATGAACAGCCCAACCTTCTTGCCCGTGACTTTCTCATACGCCCTAACCGGAGTATAGAGAATACTCGGTCCCGACGGACTGAAATACCTTAGCTCGGAATACATCTTCCCCTGATAGAACGACAGGGTTTTCGGGAAAGAAGATGTCCAGCCGAAAAGTTCACTAAGGTTTATCTGTTTCCACATGCCGTTTGTATTGTCGTTCTTGTCAAACAAGCTTATTTCCTTCACGCCGTATGTCAGCGGCTCACTGGAGGTAACAAACATGTTTATCACCTCCTGATCTATTTCCGAGGCAGAATCATCGGCTCCATTAACAAAATTCACATCGCCGGCAGGCTCATCAGAGCCGCAGCCTGTAAGCACGCCTGACATACAGAATGCCCCGGATATCAAGGCCGACTTGAACCACATTCCCATTGTCCGTTTATCCATAATAAATGAAGTATTAGTTAATTATGATTTTTGTTGTATTGCCGCTGACCGTCACAAGATACACTCCGGCGCAGACAGGAATCCTGCACGTGCCAGAGAGCGACGTATGCGACGCTACCACACGGCCGTCGGCCGCTACCACCGACACGGCCTCGCCGTTCAAGCCGCTGATAACAACTGCACCATCGACTGCTGCGACAGTATATGTGGAACCGGCAGCCGATGCTATGCCGCTGCCGTCTATCAGCGCCGCGGGCGACATGCGCGATTCGCCGCGGTCATACACGGCCGTGACACGGTAGGAATGCGCTCTTCCGTCGGCCGCAGTGGTATATACCCGGTCACTTACAAGCGCGTCGTTGATCCTCACCCCGTCGCAATATACATTGTACCCTTCCAGGATCGACGCAGGCACAGGCGCGCCCTGTTTTATGAAACGAATGTCATCGATGATGGCGGCAAACTGCTGTGGCGAAGTACAGCGTATGGCGAAATAGCGGGTGCCTTCCGGCAACACTGCGCCAAACTGTGTCCACTTCTTGGAGAAAGCGCAGGTGGCAAGAAGTTCGAAACTATCGGGATCGGCATCCGTATAGGATGCAAGCACCTCAACCCTTTCCTTATAGGATGTCATGATGCTGCGTCCCATGAAAGTGATTATCTGACGCTTGCCGTCAAGCTCCCCGGAAATAAGCCAGTCGTCGCTGAAACCTGTGCGCGGCGCATAGGAGATCAGCATCTGCGAGCCTGAATACGGACGCCAGTCGGGATATTCCATGGTGTCCTCAGGACTTTCGGAATAATCCACCGACAACCCTGCAAGCACAGGATTGAACACCTGCCACGCCATCGGCTTGCCGGCATTGTCATACTTGAGTATGGAACCGTTGCCGGTACCGTCTGATATGCCCCAGGTGGCCTGTCCGTCGCCGTCATACATCGTCCAGTCGCCAACACCGTCGATAATGAACGGGGTATAGCTGTCAAATGTCTCTGTGGCGGGTTCGGGCAGCGCGGTAGTGATATCAGGCTCGTCCCATGACAGAGCCACTTGCGAGCCGCTTCTTTCAGCCTGAAGAGCCGTCACGTAAGCCACGTGGGGAAGATCCACCGATACGGTCACTATCTCCGAAAGGTTGTCACTCTCCTTGAGGTCGTATTCATAAAGGATCTCGGCCTGCAGATCATTGCTTTCCGGCGTACCGAGTGTCACAGGGAAAATCAGTGTGAAGTCAGCCGAATTGCCCGGCTCTATATTCCTTCCCTCTGCTTCGGTGACAAAATCACCGGCAAGCGATTTAAGACGCACCTTATATTCGTCGGCATCCTCCTGGCCACGATTTGTCACCGTCACCTTCACCTCATGCCTGTCGCCGGGGGCGGCAAGATAATGTGTGTTTATGGCTGTAAGCTCCAGATTGTCGGTGAGCATGTCGTCCACATATATGTTGTCCACGAAAATCAGCCCCTCGTCCCAGCCGGTGCCCCGGAAACCAAGCTGTATATACCGTTTCCCGGCAAATTCTCCTAACGGCACCACAATATGCTGCCATCCGGCATGTCCGGCGAAATCCTCGGCGGCGACAGTGCTTACTGTGCGCCATCCTTCCGTTTCCGGATTCACCACTATCTCGAGGCGGTTGCGGCTGCCCTCCTCCACATTGCAGTAGAAACTCAGTGCGGCGTTGAGGGTGGATCTGAGGCTGATACGGTTGGTGTAGAGCATGGCGGAAAGACCATCGTCACCGGGAATACCGTAGCCGTTGAGACCGAAGAGTGCCATTCCCCTGTCATTATCATACGGGGTAAAGCCCCCTATCTCGGCCGCCACTCCCCATTGGGCGCCAGTGTCGGAAGACAGATATCGGAGCACCGGGCTTGTGGAGGTCTGCCCCGGGAACGATTCATGTACCGGTAGCAGGGAATCCTCTCCACCAACGAATACAGACGGAGATGTGGATGTCTTTCCGGTGCCCACGCTGTTTGCAGGCGTCACACGGTAGGCAACCTGTGTCTGCACACCTGCCGTGACTTCCGCGTCTGTAAAACTCAATTCCGAAATCCCTTTGGCCACCTCCTGCGAGTTATACTCGTTGAAGTATCTCACCACAGTATATGTGACTTTCGACGGATCCACATAATGCCCTTCAGGACCTTCGCTCGACGGAGCCTCCCAGCTTACGGTGATCTTGCCGTCGATATCGCGAACTGTCAGATTGTTGACGGTACCCGGTTTGTCGTATCCTACGAAAACTTTCTTTACCGATTCGAGACCGCGGTTCTTGCCGTCGTAAGCCACAACGCGATATTCGTTGATACCCTGCACGGCTTCCTTGTCGGTATATGCGAATTCCTGTCCTGGTGACACGGCGGTAAAAGTCTTGATCACCACGCCGTCGCGTATCACCTCAATCTTGTCAAGAGTTTCAAGCGGCGTGGCGTCGATAGCGTTTGTCGGAGCCTTGAATGATATGTGCGCTTCATATGCCCCTTTTTCTCCAGGCACCACACTGAAATCAGTCACCGCAGCCGGTCCGTCGGCCAGAGCTCCCTCCACAATCCGCAGATTGTCGAGCACGAGGTTCCACATCAGATCGTCGCCGGGCGTTGTGGCATGGAAGCCGATATGGTATTCACCTTCGGTATCCACATGTATCTCATGTTCATAAGTGTTGTACTTGGTGTATTCGTTGTCTATAAGCGAATTTTCAAGCAATGTCTCGGTCATTCCCTCCACCGAGGCCGATTTACCGAGCTTCACTTCCATATATTCCCTGAAACTCGGTACTATGGAGTTGCCCTGGCTCATCGCCTGGTAGATCACCTTGTATGTGCGGTCGTTGCGCAGATGCACCGGCGGGGTGAACAGCCAGTCGTTCTTGGCGTTGCCGGTATACTGGCCTCCGGCGGGAGTTGCGGTAGCCACACCCTCCTTATAGCCGGAGTAGCCCCATGTCCCCTGCGCGCCAGCCGCGTCATTGTCGACATCCACAACGGAGAAGGTGCTGAAATCAACCGGAGTGTCAAAAGTCTCGATATAAGGAACCTCGGCCACATGGCCTACAGCCACCTTGTTGGTAAAGCACGCCACACCCTGCTGTCCGTGCGACACCGGGGTGATCATGTATCTGTAGCATTTCAGCGCCGTGTCTTCTATATGGTCTGTAAACACCGTATCGGTCAGCGCACTCGCCACCGCCACATTGTCAGGCAACCGCACAACATCGTATGTGATGTTCGGAAAATCGACATATCCACCGTGCATGCTGCCGCGAGGCTTGCGCCATTTCAGGCTGACAGTTCCCCCGCGGTCTGAATTGGTTGCAACAGCTTCGGTGCATGCCGACGGAGC
>CATJQX010000186.1 GCA_949742535.1 uncultured Muribaculaceae bacterium
CGCGACATAACGCCTCTATATGTGTGTTTCAGATTCATTTATAGTTACAGTTACGCCTCGACATGCTGCAATATTTGACGCCAGCCGTTTATATAGATATGTGTATTGACCCACCGGCCGTTCTCGTCAAGGAAGAACACCATGGAGTAATCGTCTTGATAGTCGAGGTATTCCTGGTTGGTGAGCGGCGTGCCGTCGGGATGCTTGTAATTGCCCTTTACAAGGAGGGCATACTCGGTGAGGGGTATGGATACGATCTGCTCCCCTTCCTTGTTGTATATCTTTACGAAAAGATCGTCGTTGTCCATAAGACGCGACAGCGAGAGATGGCCAACTGCGGCGGCCACCTGTGTGACGGCGCGCCCCTGCTCCTCTTTTTCAGTGTAGTCGGGCACTTCCACTCCCGCTGTGCCGGAGAGCATGGTGTGGGCGAAGTATGTGAGCTTGTCGTCGGGGAGCAGCGAGTTGTCCCAGTCCATATGGCCGTTGGTGCCTGTCACCGTCATGGTGAAATCGCGATGGTCCACATCCTCTCCCGAGAGATGCTGCAGCATTATATGGAGGTCGTTGGTGTCCTTTATCAGACGCACTGTCTTGATGTGCACACCCTGCTCCTCCTCGAATTCCACATTCCGGCTCTTGCCGTGGAAAAGGCGGCGCAGCTCGTTGCGCACGTGGGCCTCCCCCTCGGCGGGAGCTGCCTCGCGGTCGGTAAGTCGGCATCGCAGCCCCTCGCGCACGGTGGCGTCTGCCACAGTGAAGGAAGAGGTGTGCCCCTCGCCGCACCAGGCGATGAGGTCGTAGGTGCCGGGCGCCACATCCACATCCATCATATAGTTGCCGCTGCGGAGAGCTTCCCCTTCCTCATGGCGCTGCCATACGATGTTGCCGGTAGCTGGATCCACGACATACAGGGTCACTTCGCTTACCTCGGCGGCGAAAGCGTCGGTAAACTTGAGGTTGGTGTCGTAAACGAACTTTACTTTGTAGTAAGGATCGCAGTCTCCCTCGTCGTCATATATCAGGCCGTTGCATCCGGTAAGAGATGCAAGCGCTGCCAGCGGTGCCACCAATCGCAAAGCTATGTCGGTGAGTGTCAGTTTCATTTTCGTGTATTCGATGTGTATATATCTGGAACCCGCCTCAAAGCGGGCGTGAATATTCTAAAGAAAAAAGGAGAAAGAGAGTGATGGATTTTTTCCTGCCGCACGGGGGCGGAGGGAAAATTCGGTTTTCTGCGGACAGAGAGCTGTTTTGTGCAGAGAGAGATCTTTGTCGGTAGTAAATGTAAATACCGCAGCCGTGGCACCGGGCATGGTGCCCGGCTGCGGTTTTATGATGACAGGTGTGTCTGAGAAATCAGACATGCGGGGTCTTATCAGAGTTCTACACCCTGGTTGATCACACGCCAGGAGAGGATGTTGATCTTGGCACCTACGTAGTACAGAGGATTCTCAGGATCTTCGGGTTTGATTACCTCTTCTTCGTTATCGGGGTCATAGATAGCGTGGCCCAGACGGGTGAACTTGTTGATCTCGAGTTTGTACCAGTGGTTGCGTACTACGCCATAATAGCCTTCCTTGCCGTATGTAGCGTCTGTAGCATTGTGCTCGATGGGGATTCTGTAGTCAGAAGCACCGCCATTGTACCAGTTGATAGTCTCGTTGCCTACCCATTCATCAATGCGGCCGGCAAGCACGGAAGTTTCAACGGGAACGAATTTGGTCTTGCCCTCAACGATTTTCTTCTCATACAGCTGGGCTGTGTTGCTGACAATGATTTTAACCTTTTCAAGGCTGGTGCCCTTGATACCCTCAAACGCGATATCCTTTACATCAACCTGGGTATAGTCGTTTTCTGTAGCGTCGTCTTCTGAAACGTTGGAGTTTGTCAGGTAGTAGTAGGGAAGACCTGCAGTGCTGTTCTTAAGAGCGCTGAGCACATAAGCCTTGAAAGACGATGTAAGGAACGGTGTGCCACGGAAGTTGACGAGATCAAGTCCGTTACCATTTTCATCACATACGGTAGCTTTCACAAGCACATGGGTAACACGGTTGTTGTATACAGCCACATGGTCACCGTTAACGCTGCTTGTAGACATTGTAATGTTCTCCCAGGCATTGGTGTTCTCGTAGCAGTACTGTGCATAATCTGCATTGTCGTTTGTCAGTTGACCGTCAAGAACTTTGGGAGCAACGAAGGTAAGTTCGTCGGTTGCTGCGGCCGCACCGGCGCGGTAAGGCACAGACCAAGCCCAATAGCTGCGGTAATAGCCGTCATTGTTCCAGTTGGTGAATACAGGGGCTGTTTTCCAGTCAGGAAGAAGCTGTTTTGACATGAACGAATTGTTTGCAACACCATTAAGGCTCCATCCCTCGATTTTCACATAGAGGGGAGTATCGGCAGTAACACCACCGTCAATAGACTCATTGTTGTCATTGCTTCCGCCAGCCAATGTGATCTCAAGTCTGTAGATTTTTGTGCCGTCTGCGAGAGTCTTAACATCTGTGTTATCAGTCATCTTGATACCAAGCTGAACTTTAGCGGCAAGACGCTCAACGTATACGTTTACAGGCTTGGTGTTGAGAGCTGCAGTCGGGGTGGTCTGGAAGTTCTCATCAACGAGCTGGTTGACGCAATAGAAAGAGCCGTCGTCCACGTGTTTGTTGGTAGAGCCGAAGTAGCTTGAAGTTGTCATCACGAAGTTGAACTTGTCGTCGGTGTCAACGATCTTGTCAGCTGCGCTTGTCGAGGTGAAGTTTTTCGCATATTCGGAAAGACTTTTCGAAGTAGCCTCAAGAGTCTCACTTGCCTCGAAACCGGACATATTGAGCACCGTGAGCATATACTTGGGATAATTTGTGCCGGTAAGATCCTTAAGGACAAGGACATTGTTGGAAAGCATCCATTCAATGTTCTCATTCTCGTTGGGATCGTTGCCTGCGGGATCGTTAACGCTCACATTCAGGTTAAGATAGATGCCGTTTTCGTCGAAGAAGAAGAATTTGGCATTTTCCACAGCATGTTCTTTACCGTCACCGTCGGTGTAAGAGGGATCGTTGAAATCAGTGGCACGGCCGAATGTCTCGTTGGCCGAGTTGATTTTTACATTAAGATAGGCTGTCTGGCCCTCCACTGGAGTAACGGGACCTTCGGGGTTGTTGCCCATCGGTTCGTCGGAAGAGCAGGCTGCGAAAAGGGCAAGCGCTGCAAATCCTGCGAACAGTTTACTGGTTTTGTTCATTGTAATTGTGTTTAGGATAAAGTTAATATTGTTTTGTTTATTATTTTTTCAGTATGTCTTTTGGGAACGTGGATACTCACCGGCCCTTGACAGGCTCAATGAGGTATGTCACGGTAGGACGCTTGATTATGGCGTCGATGCGGTCGCGCTCATCTGCGGCACGCTCCATACCGGCGGCAGCGGCGGCGTCAAACATCTCCACGGCACGGGGCAAGTCGCCGTTGACGGCGGCGAGGGTGGCGCGGGTGAACATGGCCTCGGGTGAATCGCCGGCGTTGCGCAGATAGTTTGCTGCGGCGGCGTTATCGCCGTGCCTGAGCGCTATGTTGGCGGCGTTGAGGTTTGCCTCGGGATCGTTGGGGTACAGCTCAACGGCTTTCATGTACACCTGCTCGAACTCGGGCGAATCCGATGGGTATGTGGCGGCGATGCGCTGGAAGTCAACCGGACGCAGGTTTGCGGGGTTCGACGCGAAGACGGCTTTCAGCTCCTCTATGTCGACAAAGGTGCGTATGCGGTATTTTACGGTATAGTCGGAGTGACGCAGTGCGGGATAGATGCTGTCGAGCAGGAACTTATATTCCGCGGGATAGCGTTTTTGTATCTCGGCGTTCTTGGGGTCCGGCTCCATCGGCGAATCCACTATCTGGAGTATCTCCTCGCGGTGGGGGATTTCGAAGGTCAGGAGGCGGCGGCGCAACCCTTCCCAGTCTTCCGGCTCATAGTCGGTGAACATGATCTCGGGGTTGAAGTTGTAATGCTCACGCACATACTCCTTGAGCGCCTGTGTACGCCCCATGGCGAGCCGCACGTTGTTGGAATAGGAGCCTTCCGGAGAAGCGAAACCTTTGATGGTTACGCGGGTGATGGTGGCGTCGGGATCGTTCTTAACAAGGTCGATGGACTCGATGATCTTTGCCAGCTCCACGGTGTTGCGGCGGTATGTGGGACGTATTTCCGTGCGGTTTACGATGAAGTCGATATATGCGCTTCCCTCTGCGGTGCGCTCCACGGCGGCATCGCCTGTAAGCTCCACGAAGTTGATGACGGGCGGCACGGCGGGGGTGGTATAGTCCAGTTCCGCCATGGGTATGTCGGCATCATGAAGTATGGGATCGCAGCAGTATCCCACCGCCTGACGCATGTCTATATGGCATTGCTCCATCCATGCCTCAAATGGGATCTCTTTTCTGTACTCTATGGGATCGTGTGACCCAGCCGACCATACGCGCTCCCCTTCCGGCAGGTCGTGGTTGCGGATATGGGAATAATAGCGGTTGCGTCCGGCCACACGGATGGCGGGGAAAGCCACGCTGTCGGTGCCTGCAGCCGAGACAACCACAGGGGTGAATATCACCTCGCGGTCGCGCCCGGGGTTGACCGAACGTGGGTCAATGTCGATGATGAGCGACAGGGCGTTGTCGCGGCGCGCTACCTTTATATCGGTCACTTTGAGCAGATCTGCTTCCCCGGCGCCAGCCGGAGCACACGCCAGCATGGCAAGTGTGGCTGCGGTGATGAGATTGGTATATTTCATTGCGATAGGGATCAAAGTGTATAAATAAGGTTAATGGCGATTTTGGTGGGACCCACGTAGTTGTGGGGCACGTTCTTCTGTACGCGCTGACCGCAGTCGGCACACTCAAACACGTCGGAGCGTGTATATACCCATCCCACACCTATCTCTGCCTCGATGTTCCAGTGGCGGTTGAGGATCCAGGAGTAACCGTATGCTATGCCGGCTCCCACCATCCATCCCTGGTAACGGTAGTCTTTGAGTTTACCGAAGTCGGTGCCGAGGAAAGAGAACGGCATGTTGAGGTTGCCCCAGTTGTACTGACCTCCGAGCAGGTGTGCCCCGACGAAATGTCCCGAGAACGCGTTACAGAACCAATAACGTGCTTCAGGTTGCACAAGCCAGTGTTTCCACCGGCGGTTGTCTACGGTCCATGCGTTGAGGTTGGCGCTCAAGTCGCCTGTCCATTTCGGCGCGAACTTCACCTCGACGCCGCCGTTGAGTGTGAGGGTGGCGTCGTAAAGCAGGTTGCTTTTCAATGCCACGCTCTGTGACCGCGCCACAGGCACGGCGGCAAGCATGAGCAGAAATGCGATCAGATATTTAATTTTCATAACAAGTCAGTATCGGAGTGGTGACAATACTTTTTTAACGGAGAGTTTTTTCAGGAAAGAGGGATATACTAGGCACACAGAAAGTCAGGCTCTCTTCACCAGGAAGTAAGCCCGTCGGCGCAGCCAGGCATAAGAGGACGCTCCCGGTCAGAAAACAGACCGGAAGAGTGGTGGGGCACAAAAAAGGCTGATGGGGATACAGATATCTGCCTCGAAAAACTTGTAATCGCCACAAATCGTTGATTTACAGCTGTATATGCGAATGGGGGGGGTAATTTTTCACCTCCGAACACACTTATGGCCTCGTGAAGAGCACGAAAAGGCTGACAAGTAATGCGATGCATAGTTATAGATCTGTATAGTGGTTTATCAAAACTAAAAAAAACAGGAAACCAGACGGAATACCGATGACCAGCACTTTGAATGAGAACATCCCAAGCGGGATTGCAAGAAAGTGCACAATCTTCAGAGTTGCAAAGTTATAAATTTAATTTGACACTACAAAAAAATTACAATTCAGAACCGGCTATTTTAACATTATTAACAGCCGACAACGCCTACAGCCTTTATAGCCCACGCCGTAAGAAGACACCCCTCCAAAAAACACCCCGCGCACGCAAAACCATCCCATTTCGGCGCCGGCGCATACCACGGCAAAAAACCGACACGAAAACTGCCACCGCCCCACCACTCCCCGCCGCTCCACCACACACCTTCGCGCGGCATAAATATACACCATTGCATATCTCGCCATTGTATTATTATGTGTCGATCTCCGCCTGCGCCATATTCTATAATAATATAATCCCATCAAGCCTCTATAATTCTCCGGAAAGATGCGGACAGGATGGGGGGGGGCAGAAAAGCCCTGGAAAAAAGCCTATACGGAGACCCGAGGAAAAGTTTTTCAACATTTTTTCCGAAAAAATTTGCATGTATTAAAAAAAGTGCCTACCTTTGCATCGCTTTTGAGAAACAACCCTGCTGCCAAGAGCCCATAAAGCTCACATCCCCTGAAGCGGCAGCGACAGAAAAGGGAGTTTCACCAACACACCATCGGGGTGTAGCTCAGTTGGTTAGAGTACGCGTCTGGGGGGCGTGAGGTCGCTAGTTCGAGTCTAGTCACCCCGACAAAACGAAAATGCTTGTAGCTTTATGCCGCAAGCATTTTTCTTTTACCAGCCACCATCAAAAGACGGCGCATAGCAATCGTTAAAATTACATAAATCCACCCTGACAATTGTTAAATATACCGTATCTACACACCAAACCGCACCCTCCACAGGCGCCACAGTTTGCAGGAATGGAAATAAAGTCGTAAATTTGCGATGAAGTTATCGGAGGAGGCTGCAAGGCTTCCTCCATTTGTTATGTGGCGCGCATGATGCGCGTCGCGTGCGAATCAAAACAGATCACTGATGATAGACAAAGAGTTGCTGAGACAGTCGGTGGAGAAAGCCATCGCAGATACCGATCTTTTTATCGTAGACATAAAGGTGTCGCCGCAGAACAGTATAACGGTAGAGCTTGATTCACCCGGCAGTATCGACATTGATACCTGCGCCTCGGTGACACGCGCTATCGAAAAGGACTTCGACCGCGACGTGGAGGACTATGACCTCGAGGTGGGATCGGCCGGTCTGACCGCCCCATTCAAAGTGCGCGGCCAGTACCTGAAAAACATAGGCAACGACATAGAGATGCTTACATGCGACGGCCGTAAGCTCCAGGCGGTGCTCACCGCCGTTGGCGACGAGGATTTCACGTTTGAATATCCGGTGAAATACAAGGAGCCGGGAGCCAAACGCCCCACAGTGGTGATGAAGTCGGAGACCCTCCCCTTCACCGGCGTGAAGCAGGTAAGATACCTTCTCTCCTTCAAATAACCCCCGCGTGGCGCAAGGGCGCCCACCTGAACAAAACAGACAATAACAATTACCATTTTATACCCATGGCTAAAAAAGAGGAAACTCCAAATATGGTGGAGCAGTTCGCCATATTCAAAGAACTGAAAAATATCGACAAGACAACCATGATCAGCGTGCTCGAAGAGTCGTTCCGCAACGTGCTTGCCAAGATGTTCGGCACCGACGAGAACCTCGACGTGATCATGAACCCTGACAAGGGTGACGTGCAGATATTCCAGAACCTTGTGGTCGTGCCCGACGGCGAGGTGGAGAATCCCAACCTGCAGATATCGCTCACCGACGCCCGCGCCGACGACGATCCCGAGGTGGAGATCGGCGAGGAGCACACCAAAGAGATTATCTTCGCTGATTTCGGCCGACGTGCCATCCTCACACTGCGCCAGACCCTCCAGTCAAAGATACTTGAACTCCAGAAAGAGGCTATCTACGCCAAATTCAAGGATCTCGAGGGTGAGCTCGTGACAGGCGAAGTGTACCAGACATGGTCGCGCGAGACCCTGCTGCTTGACGACGACAAGAACGAGCTGCTCCTCCCCAAGAACCAGGCCATCCCCGGCGATTTCTTCCGCAAGGGTGAGACAGTGCGCGCCGTGATAGCCAACGTGGACAACGCCAACAACAACCCCAAGATCACCGTATCGCGCACCAACGAAAACTTCCTGCGCCGCCTTTTCGAGCTTGAGGTGCCCGAGATCAACGAAGGTCTCATCAGCATCCGCGCCGTGGCCCGCATCCCGGGCGAACGCGCCAAAATAGCCGTGGAGAGCTACGACGACCGCATCGACCCGGTAGGCGCATGCGTGGGCGTGAAAGGAAGCCGCATCCATGGTATCGTGCGCGAGCTGCGCAACGAGAATATCGACGTGATCAACTTCACCAACAACCCGACACTCTTCATACAGCGAGCCCTCTCCCCCGCACGCATATCCTCCATCCGCATCGACGAGGAGGAAAAGAAAGCCGAAGTGTTCCTGAAACCTGACCAGGTGTCGCTCGCCATCGGTAAAGGTGGCCTCAACATCAAGCTCGCATCCATGCTCACAGGCTATGTGATCGACGTATACCGCGACACCGACGAGACATACGAGGAGGATATCTACCTCGACGAATTCAAGGACGAGATCGAGGAATGGATCATCGACGCCCTCAAGGATATGGGATGCGTGACCGCCAAGAGCGTGCTCAACACCCCGCGCGAGGACCTCATCAACAAAGCCGACCTCGAGGAGCAGACCGTGGACGACGTGCTCGCCATACTCCGCGCCGAGTTCGAGGATGACGACAACGACACTACTGCCGCTGCCGACACCCCCTCCGACGCCTGCGCCGAGACCTCGGATCCTGCAGCCGACATAGCCGCTGCCGCCGACGGGGAGACCCAGGAATAATACGGCGGCGCACGGCGCCACTCCCCCATCTTCCGGTCCATGCGGAACCACGCCTCTCCATCCTCAACCCCCAAAGACAATATTAAAACCATTTCATGGCGAGAATTAAAATAAGCAAAGTAGCAAGAGACCTCAATGTGGCGCTTCCCACAGTGGTGGAATTTCTGCGAGGTAAAAACATCACTGTAGACGACAACCCCAATGCACGCATAGAGCAGGAGGTCGCCGATCTGTTGGTAAAAGAATTCAAGAGCGACAAAGACCTCAAAAGCAAGTCGCAGGAGTTTACCAACACCCGCGGTGTGAAAACCAAGCCATCCACTTCACGGACACCGGAGGAGATCAAGGTCGAGACACAGATCAACCGACCGAAAATTCTGGGCAAGATAGAACTTGACCGTCACGGAAACCCCGTAAGACCACAGCCCGCAGCGCAGGAACCTGAAAAAGCTCCAGCTCCTCCCGCCATGACACCGGAAGAGAAACCGGCACCCGTAGCCGAAGCTACCGCACAGCGCGAAGAGCATGCCGCACCCGCTCCTGCAGCCCCCAAAACGGAGACAAAACCCGCTGAGCCAGCGGAAGAGAAGCCCGTGAAGGCAGAGGCGCCCAAAGCAGCCGCCCCGGCCCCCGCACAAGCGGTAGCTCCCGAAAAACCGCAGGCGCCTGTGGCACAGCGCGAGGCACCGAAAGCCCCCGCACAGAAAGCGGAAGCCCCCAAGGCTGCAGCTGAAACAGCGCCGGCACCGGCTGCGGAAGCAAAAGAGAAAAAGGAGGAGGAAATCTTCACCATCGGACTTCCGCAGGACCGCCCCACCATAAACGTGATCGGCAAGATCGACCTATCCACCATAAACCAGAGCACCCGCCCCAAGAAAAAAAGCAAGGAGGAACGCCGCAACGAGCGTATCGCCAAAGCCAACGGAGGCAATGCCGGAAACGGAGAGGGGGACCGCAAGAAACGCAAGCGTATCGGCGGCAAGGAGAAGATCGACATAGAGAAGAGCGCCAACCAGCAGCAGGGTGGCGGCAACGGCAACAACAACGGTGGCGGACGCGGTGGCGAACGCCGTGACCGCGGAAACAACAAAGACCGCAACCGGCGCAACAGCACCCCCGCACACACCGAGGTAAACGAGGAAGATGTACAGAAGCAGGTAAAAGAGGTGCTCGCACGCCTCACCGCCAAAGGACAGAAACGCGGCGTGAAATGGCGCAAGGAGAAACGCGAGGCCAACGCCGAGCGTGAGCGCGAACTGGCCGAACAGGAAGCAGCAGAAAGCAAGATTCTGAAGCTCACCGAGTTCGTGACCGCCAATGACCTGGCATCCATGATGGATGTGCCCATCAACAAGGTTATCGGCACATGCATGAACCTCGGCGTGATGGTATCGATCAACCAGCGACTTGATGCCGAGACCATCAACATCGTGGCTGAGGAGTTCGGCTTCAAGACCGAATTTGTATCGGCCGAAGTGGTCGAGGCCATCCAGCAGGAGGAGGATAGCGAGGAAGATCTCCTTTCGCGTCCGCCGATCGTGACCGTGATGGGCCACGTGGACCACGGCAAGACATCGCTCCTTGACTATATCCGTAAAGCCAACGTGATAGCCGGAGAAGCCGGCGGCATCACACAGCATATAGGCGCCTACAACGTAAAACTCGCTGACGGACGCCACATCACATTCCTTGACACTCCAGGCCACGAGGCGTTTACCGCCATGCGTGCCCGCGGTGCCAAGGTCACCGACCTCTGTATCATCATTGTCGCCGCCGACGACGACGTGATGCCCCAGACAGTGGAAGCCATAAACCATGCGAGCGCGGCAGGTGTGCCCATCGTGTTCGCCATCAACAAGATAGACAAGCCGGCAGCCAACCCCGACAAGATAAAGGAACAGCTCGCCGCCATGAACTATCTGGTGGAGGAATGGGGCGGCAAATACCAGTCGCAGGATATCTCGGCGAAGAAAGGTATAGGAGTAGAGGAACTGCTCGAGAAAGTGCTGCTCGAAGCCGAGATGCTCGACCTCAAGGCCAACCCGAACCGTAACGCCACCGGCTCGATCATAGAGTCGTCGCTTGACAAGGGACGCGGCTATGTGGCTACAGTGCTCGTGCAGAACGGTACTCTGCGCCAGGGCGACATCATCCTCGCAGGCACACACTACGGCAAGATCAAGGCCATGTTCAACGAGCGTAACCAGCGCATCAAGGAGGCAGGCCCCGCCGAACCGACCCTGATACTCGGCCTGGACGGCGCTCCCACTGCCGGCGACACATTCAACGTGCTCGACTCCGAACAGGAGGCACGCGAGATCGCCAACAAGCGCCAGCAGCTGCAGCGCGAACTCGGCATGCGCACCTCAAAGCGCCTCACCCTCGACGATATCGCACGCCGCCAGGCTCTCGGCTCTTTCCAGGAGCTCAACATCATCGTCAAAGGCGACGTGGACGGCTCCATCGAGGCACTCAGCGATTCGCTCATCAAACTCTCCACACCGGAGGTACAGGTCAATGTGCTCCACAAGGCTGTGGGAGAGATCTCGGAGAGCGATGTGACCCTGGCCGCCGCATCCGACGCCATCATCATAGGCTTCCAGGTGCGCCCGTCGCAGGCAGCACGCCGCGAGGCAGAGCGCGAAGGTGTGGAGATACGTCTCTACTCTGTGATCTACCAGGCCATAGAGGAGGTGAAAGACGCCATGGCCGGCATGCTCGCACCGGAAGTGCGCGAGGAGATCACCGGTACCGCCGAAGTGCTCGAGACATACAAGATCTCGAAAGTCGGCACCATCGCCGGCGCTCTTGTGCGTGAAGGCAAGATCAAGCGCAGCAACAAAGTGCGTCTCATCCGCGAAGGTATCGTGCGCTACACAGGCGAGCTCGGCTCACTCAAGCGCTTCAAGGACGATGCCAAGGAGGTGGTTGCAGGTCTCGAGTGCGGCCTCTCCATCCAGGGCTACAACGATATCCAGACCGGCGACATCATCGAGGGATTCGAGGAAATCGAGGTGTCCCGCACACTCTGATCCAGACAGACAAGTCACATACCGCTACAGTCAATTGGCGACAGCGCATGTAAACATAGGATCCAATCTCGGCGACAGCCGCTCGCTCATAGAGCGCGCTGTGGCCGGGATTTCTCTTTTACCGCATGTGGCATCGGTACGGCGGTCCGGTTTTATGGGAAGCGAGCCGTGGGGATATGAGAGCACACACCGCTTTCTAAACATAGGACTGGAACTCACAGTGAGCTGCGGAGCTGAGGAACTGTTCGGCGACCTGATGGAAATACAGGAGAACATCTGCGCCGACAGCCACCGCAATGCCACAGGAGGATATGCCGACCGCATGATCGACATTGACCTTATATACTATGATGACCTTGTTTTAGACACCGCCTCTCTCACACTCCCCCATCCGCGCATGCACCTGCGAGATTTCGTGCTGCAGCCAGTGGCGGAACTCGCCCCTGCATGGCGGCATCCCCGGCTACACCTTACCGCCGGCGAAATGCTTGCTGCCCTGAAAAGATAAGTATAAGGGTTATGGACGGGCTATTTCGGCCGAGAGCATGCGATGGCCGAAACGGCAGTAGATGCACTTGCTTTTTTCGCAATACTCCCGGCGCAGTTCTATACAGGCCTGCGACGCGAATGCATCGCGGCATTCCAGTCCGGCCGCGCTGAAAAGCCTTACGATTGAATTGTTTTCCGGAGCGAGATGCTGCAGAAGCTCCACAGATTTTTCCATGCCGCTGAAATCCTGGAGTGTCATGTGACGCGCATGCAGCAGCGGCACTGCCACATTTATGAGAAGCGTATCGACAGAATCGCGACTGAGGGCTGCGGCACGGCTTCCCGGCGCACTATCGCGGAATGTGAAGTGTGTGGCCCAGAAGCCCTGCAGCTCCACAGTGAAGAGCTTGCGCAACTGTTCCACGGAATTGCATTCGCAGATTTTTCCGACAAGATAAAAGCCTCTGTGGATCATCTCGGCCAACAGGGCGATGCGGCGGTGAGGAAAGTTGTGGGGACGCGTGCGCGCCATTTTCCATGCAAGCGAAGGGGGCCTGACCTGGAATTTATGAGCCATGAACAGATATTCCTGTCTGAGACGGGTGACATATGGATCTTCCCCCGGCTCCTGCCCGGGTATAAGCCCAGCCTGTCCGAACAAAAGCGCCTCCACTGTAAGCAGTTCATCGGCATGCTTGTTAAGAAACTGCAGCGGCATGCTTTTGGAAAGTATCTCGAACGGCTCGCTGTTGAGCCCGAAACCGAGCCCGCGCGCAAGCGTTATAAACGCGGCTCCCTCCCAGTATCCGGCCGTCTCCTTTACGAGCGACAGTATCCTCTCGCTCTTGCGGTAGAGCCGCTCCATAGCCAGGGCAGTGATCCAGTCGGTGCGGTAAATGGCCGGTATAGCCGCGAGCGTATCGCGGCAAGGAAGTCCGCTGACGGCATCGCGCAGCAGAGAATTGCATCTTTGCGCGGCCTGAGGGGTGCATCTGAGCACAGTCTGCGGTATGACCGAGCCGTCACGGCGACGGACTTCCGCATCATTTTCCTGCACCACATGAAGAATAACCGAGTCATATGCAGGGTCAGAATCATGATGGTGACGGTACCAGTCAGACGCTTTCACATGGATCTCGATATTGCCGGCCCACATCTGCCCGTCGATACAGACAGTGGCATTGAAAAAATCGGGCCCGGCATCGGTATTCAGCCTGCCCTGGTTGATGACGACCAGCCGCCGCCCGTCAACAGTAACCATTCCGGGACGCACACCGAAACCATGCTGCCAGACAAATTGCATCAACTTTTCCATGATATTACTATATCTGCTGACCGGCCAGATGGCAAAAGCACCGCCGCTTGATGTTGTCAACCCCTCCCGGTCAGATTTTATACATGTATCAAAATTAATGAAAAAATTGGAATCTACCATGCCTACAGCCCGCAGAAGGAATTATTTGTAAAAACAACACAAAAAACAACAGTACTCATAACGTTTCATCAGCTCTTTTTCTTTAATTTTGCAATATATAAGACGGATGAGCCTGACAGCTTCGCTATAATAAAGCAAGCTGACATACGATTTTTTGCAGTGTATTACTTTTACGTATGTCGGAGCGGTAAAATGCGACTTTTACGCACATATACCTATCTTATATTATTCCTTTAAAACCTCATAACAGAACCATCTGATTGCGCTGACCGGCCTGTCTGATAACAGAACCCACAATTAACCGCACAAACGAAAGTAACCAACATGCTGCCCTGCCCATATCAAACCTTGATTTCATATGTGTCCACAGCCATACTGGTCACATTGGCGATAGTACTGGCGGGGCTACCCACTCCCCGCTCACGCCGGTGGCTGAGATGGTCGATTTCGCGTTGGTTCATGGTATCCACTTTCAGCGCGCTTGCAGTGGTAAGCTGCCTGATGGCTACCTGCGGCGACGCAGTATGGCAGAAAACGGTGGTCATTTGGGACACAAGTTTCCAGGCGCTCCTGCTTGCAGCCACAGCCACCACGCTTGTGGCTCCGCTTGAAGTGACCACGCGCCGCATCATATGGCAGATAGTGTTCATAATGCTGATGGCCACACAGCTTATATCAGTGCAGATCTACTTTCCTGAAGCATATAATTTCAGCTACGCGCTGTTTGTCGTGTTCTTCCTGCTACAAGTGAAATATTATGTAGGCCGATTCAGACGATTTTACAAGAACACCGAGAGCGCGCTGTATGTGCACTACGACGACGAAGAGTCGTCGATACACCTGCGTCCTGTCCTACGCATATTCTACAGCGCGGTGGCAATAGGCGGAGTAATGCTCGTCATATTCCTGCTACCCATGTCATCTGAGCTGTACAGCTTGTTGGTAGTATTGTACACGGCTTATTATACCTGGGTCTGCGTCACCATGATCGGCTACCGCATAAAAGGAGACTATATAATCAAGATAGTAGGGGAACCGGCTACGCCTCCGGAGAGGCAACAGGCAGACGACACGGCACCGGACACACCGGCACAGTCGATAACCTCGCACTACGACCGGCTCGAAGAAGCCCTGCACAACTGGATAGAACAGAAAGGATTTATAGAGAACGACGTAACCACCGAGCAGCTTGCCGAGCGGATGGGAGTGTCGCGCAACGAATTCATAACCTACTTCCAGCAGGTGCACAACACCACATTCCGAAGCTGGCGCATGCGCCTGAGACTCGAAGAAGCCGCACGCCTCATCCGGTCCACTCCCGGATTGCAGGTAAGCTGCCTGTATGAATTGGTAGGATTCAACGACAGAAGCAACTTCCACACCAAATTCACCGAATTCACCGGCATGACTCCCCGCGCATACCAGCAGGAGAACGGCCCCAAAAACTGACCACATCCTTTCTCCACACAACGACATTACCCCACTTAACCACACCCTACGGGCGCTATGCTTTCACTTAAGCACAGCGCCGAGAACGCCACCTCCGGCTGCTAACGAAGGCGTGCCGAAAGCCATGCACCCGGGCACGGTGCCGTCTCATATATATGATATATATAGGCGGTGGGGACAAAAAAAGAGGCCTCCGGATGGAAGCCTCTTGGTGGGCGCTGACGGATTCGAACCGCCGACCCTCTGCTTGTAAGGCAGACGCTCTGAACCAGCTGAGCTAAGCGCCCTTGCTTATGCGGCGAGAAGTTGAGATTTGGTAGTGGGCGCTGACGGATTCGAACCGCCGACCCTCTGCTTGTAAGGCAGACGCTCTGAACCAGCTGAGCTAAGCGC
>CATJQX010000187.1 GCA_949742535.1 uncultured Muribaculaceae bacterium
CTACGGAATGAAGGTGATGAGTGAGGGATTGCAGAAAGCCGCCGGCGACCGGCTACGCAACATCCTGTCTGCAATGACCCGCAACCGTTTCACGGGCACTGTCACCGGTTTTTTCATAACCGCATTGATTCAGAGCTCTTCCGCCTCTACCGTCATGGTGGTGAGTTTCGTGAACGCAGGTCTTATGACCCTGGCGCAATCGATGGCTGTGATCATGGGAGCCAACGTGGGCACCACATTCACTGCGTGGATCATAGCGCTTTTCGGTTTCAAAGTTGACATTTCGGCATTCGCCCTCCCGCTGATCGGTCTGGCTGTGCCGCTGCTCTTCTCAAGCAAAGGACGCACCAAATCCATCGGTGAGTTCACCATAGGCTTCGCATTCCTGTTCATGGGTCTGGACATGATCAGCAAATATGTGCCCGACCTCCAGAGCAACCCCGAGATGTTCGCCTTCCTGCAGCGCTATGCCTCTATGGGATTCGGATCGGTGCTGATATTCTGCTTGGTAGGCATTGTGGTGACAATGGTCATACAGTCGTCGGCTGCGATGTTTGCCATCACACTTATAATGTGTTCCAAGGGATGGATCACTTTCGACCTCGCCTGCGCCCTCGTGCTCGGATCCAATATAGGCACCACGGTCACCCCGCTTCTGGCTTCAATGAGCGGAAACGTGGCCGCCAAACGCACGGCGATGGGTCACCTACTGTTCAATTTCCTGGGCACACTCTGGACACTCGCCGTGTTCTTCCCGTTCGTGCACCTCAACTCATGGATCACAGAAGAGATCGGGCAGGGAGATCCCACTGCTCTGTTCCGTTACGTCAACGAGCTTCAGGCACAGAATCCCGAGCTGTACAATCAGCTGTATTCCAACTCGCTCCCCACTGACAACAACGTGATCCTGCACCACCGCGGTGTCATAAGCCAGATGCAGGTAAGCGTGTCGTTCGGTCTGTCGATATTCCACACCGTGTTCAACCTCATAAACCTTTCCATAATGATATGGCTCACTAAGGTTTATGTGAAGATTGTGGAATTCCTCGTACCCGCCAAGCATCAGGGCGACGACGAGTTCCAGCTCAAATTCATCTCAGGCGGTATCCTCAGCGCCTCCGAGCTAAACATCAGCCAGGCCGAAAAAGAGATCCACGTATTCGCCGAACGCGTCAGCCGCATGCTCCCGATGGCAAGAGACCTGGTACACACCAAGTCGGGCAGCGACGAATTCAACCGCATATACTCGCGTCTTGAAAAATATGAGGAGATCTCAGACCGCATGGAACTTGAGATAGCCAACTACCTCAACCGATGCGCCGAAGGACGCCTCTCCAACGAATCCAAGCGCCGCATAGCAGCAATGCTGTCCATTGACTCCGAGATAGAAAGCATCGCCGACACCATGCTCGGCGTTGGCAAAATCCTCCTTCGCAAACAGCAGAGCAACGTACACTTCAACGAGGAGATATACGCCAACATCGACCTGATGTTCGAATACGTGGAGCGCGCAGTCAAAGGAATGCTCCAGATATTGAGCAATCTGGAGAATGTCGACGAGCACAACATCATATCGGCATACAACCACGAGCGTGAGATCAACAATCTACGCAACCAGTTGCGCACAACCAATGTGGCAAACATCAACGACCGCCACTACGAATACCAAAGCGGTATTTACTATATTGATATCGTCAGCACCCTCGAGAAGAGTGGCGACTATATAATAAATGTAGTAGACACCATCCGCGACGAATTCAAGGGAGCGTGACCCCGGCAAATCCCAACTGCACGTAAATGTCCCCGTTCCTGCACACATCACATGAGGCGGACGCGCCGTCATCCCCTGTCGACCGCCAGTTATACACCACCCGCCCTCCCGCCTGGCAAAGCGGAGTGGCGGGTGTGGAACGTCCTGTGACACCAGCCACCGACAGCGGAGTGCTTGCGATGGTAGTGGCGGTAATAGTCATGATAGGGCTTAACATGCGCCATGTCAAGCGCATCTTCCGTTCGCTGCCGCAAGACCTGCTCTCGGTGCGCCGCCGATCAAATGCCTTCGACGAGCACACCGCCAACGAGACACGTGTCACCATTCTGCAACTGCTGCAGCTATGGGTATATGAAGGACTTCTGCTATTTATGTGGCTGCGCGACACACCAATCTCAGAAAGCGGCCTCACAACCCGTGTGGCAATGCTTGTAGGACTTGCATGCGCATTCTATCTCTTCCAGCTCGGCAACTGCATGACAATCGGATACGTGTTCGCCGACAAACTCAGCGCCACGCTGTGGCGCCGCGGTCTGAACGCATCGCAGATCACTCTGGGATGGGCGCTGACAGTTCCGGCTCTCGTGTCGCTCTTCTATCCCGGACTGACGGGCGACATGCTCCTGCTTGCCGCAATACTGTACATATTGTCCCGTATCTGCTATATTTACAAGGGTTTTAGAATTTTTTACCATAAATTCCCCTCTTTGCTTTATTTTATTTTGTACCTTTGCACCTCAGAAATAATTCCGGTCATCATCACATGCCTGTTGGCTGTGGAAATATGTGTAAAAAGCTGAGTGATGCCAGTTTAAAGGCACAACCCGTTTATCCTCTCCCTGCAAGTCCGGTATTTTGTTGAAAAATCGTTTTTATAATTATCTCTTACGAGCGTGAAAGTAAAGAAGATACTTGTATCACAGCCCCGTCCGGCTTCGGAAAAATCACCCTATTTCGACATTGCCACCCGTTATGGAGTGGAAGTCGTGTTCCGTCCCTTTATAAAAGTCGAAGGACTGACAGCCCGCGAATTCCGCCAGCAGAAAATCAATATCTCCGATTTTACAGCAGTGATATTCACGGCACGAACCGCCATTGACAATTTCTTCCGCCTGTGCGAAGAGATGCGTGTCACCATACCCGACACAATGAAATATTTCTGCACCACAGAGTCAATAGCACTCTACCTGCAGAAATACATCGTCTACCGCAAACGCAAGATCTTCTACGGAAGTACCGGCAAGTTCGACGACCTGCTCCCCTTCCTGAGCAAGCACAACAAAGACAAGTTCCTTTATGCCGTCAGCGACGTGCACAAGGACAATGCCAACGCTGCGATACTTGACCGAGCCAAAGTAAACTATACAAAAGCCGTCATGTCCCGCACCGTGAGCAACGATTTCGCTCCTGAAGAGAAATTCGACTACGACATGCTCCTCTTCTTCTCACCTGCGGGCATCGACTCACTGATGAAGAATTTCCCGCAATTCGAACAGGGGGACATACAGATAGGATGTTTCGGCGCCTCCACAGCCAAAGCTGTAGCCGACGCAGGCCTGCGCCTTGACCTCGAGGCTCCCAACCCCAAAGCTCCCTCCATCACAGCCGCGCTCGACCTGTTCCTGAAAGAACAGCTCGAAAAAGCCGGCGCATAAACCGACACGAATGAAAACAGCAGGCTTGGGAAAAGCCCATAAACTTTGCTCCGCCACGGCCATTGAACATCTGTTTAATGGCCGCGGTGGCTCACACAGCACCCTATGCTACCCGCTGAGAGCCGTATGGGGCGAGGAGCCGCCTGCCATGCACCGCGAAGGCGCAGAGCGGGTGATGTTTCTCATCTCCATACCCAAGAAGCGCCTGCGCCACGCCGTGGACCGCGTGACGATGCGCCGCCGCGTGCGCGAGGCATACCGCCTGCTTCGTCCGGCCATCGTCCCCCGTAAAAAAGATGACAGCGAGCCAACGATACATCTGGCCCTCCTCTATGTGGCCAACCAGACAGAACCGTTTGACCGCGTGCAGAAAGCGGTGGAGCGCATACTGCGCAAAATATTCCCCGCACAATGAAGCGCATCATATTGCGCGGTGCCATATGGCTCCTCAGCCTTCCGGTACACATCTACCGACTGTGCGTCTCACCAATGTTTCCCCCGTCCTGCCGCTTCACCCCGACATGCTCGGCATACATGCTCGAAGCACTGAAAAAACATGGCCCCCTCAAAGGGCTGTGGCTCGGCATACGCAGGATATGCCGCTGCCATCCCTGGGGAGGGAGCGGATATGATCCGGTACCATGATGACACCTGCCCCCGCATTGATACCACTTACCGACAGCCATACCCACAGGATTTCCCGCGGGGCGGTCGTATGCGTGGATCCCGGCGATATGGATTCCGTGGCCGCGTCGCATCCGGGCATATTGCTTTCCACAGGCATACACCCCTGGCGCCTTGGAAACATGACCGACGGGGAATTTGAGCGCGAGATGGAAACAGTGAGGCGAAGCGCGTCGCTGCCGGGGGTAGCCGCCATCGGGGAGACCGGGCTCGACACACTCAGAGGGGGCGACTTAGCCCGCCAGCAGGAAGCACTGATGCGCCACATAGCCCTCAGCGAGGAGTTGTCGCTCCCTCTGGTGCTCCATGTGGTACGCACAGGCCATCTGATCATCGGATTACGCAAACGCCTCGGCACCTCCGTGCGCCAGCCTTGGATATGGCACGGATTCAGGGGCAATCCCACGCAGGCCGCACAGTTCTGCTCGTTCCCGGACTGCTACATCTCGCTCGGGCCGGACTTCAACCCGAAAACCGCCGCAGCCGTTCCCTCGGACAGGCTTCTCACCGAGACCGACGACACCCCCGCCGACATAGCCATCACCGATGTGATCGACAGAGTGGCACACGCGCGCGGATGCGACCCCACGGAGCTTGCCGCCACCGTAGGCCGGAACGCGCAACGCATTTTCCTCCCCCATAACAACACCTGATACCGCTGTTCCTTATGCGGCATTACACATTGGCGGGGAACGCACACTACTGGTTCTGGAACTGAGTCGGGGAAAGTCCTGTAAGATTCTTGAAATATTTGCCGAAAGACGACTGATTTGAAAAATTCAGGTCATAGGCTATCTGCTGCACATTCTTTCCGGAATAGCGGAGCTGATTCTTCGCCTCCTGAATGACATACTGGTCTATCCACTCGGCCGCAGACCTGCCGGTGGCCTCCTTGATGATCAGCGAGAGGTATTTGGGCGATATGAACATCTTGTCGGCATAAAACCCGATAGCCCTTTCGCGACGGTGATGCGCGCGCACCAGGCGAAGGAAATTCTTCACATAGGTAAGTTTCCTGTTGCGTGCCGGCACCGACTGCATGTCGGGAATCTCCTCCTCACCGTAAGCCATTATCTGGTAAGCCGCCGCCGAAGTGAGGGTGCGGGCTATATGGCGGCTGTAGTGGTTATGCGACAGAGCGTTGCTGTGCAGCATCTCAAAATACCTTATAAGCACCCCCACCTTCTCCGGCGACAGCTTCAGGACCGATTTTGCCGAAGTGAATATATTGGTGTTTATGGCATTAAGGTCAATGTTAAGATCATACACAAACTTGTTTGAGACAAACAGCACATAGGCGTCGCGCTCATCCCCCTCCCATGCGACAGGTTTGAAGACACGCTCAGGAGCCACAAACACCAGCGACATCGGAGGCACCTCCACAGTGTCCAGATCGATGGTGACCTTCATGGTGCCCTTGACGCATATGATCATCGTGTGCCCGTCAATCCGGCGGGCCTTCTCACTGTAGAAATATCCTGTATCGGATGTTATGTGCGACAGGATATAATCCTGCCCCAGGTGGCTGTACTCATCGGAAACGCCACGAATGGCAGCGAGCTGAGTGAGTTTCAGAGGGCTGTCTACAAGTTGACGCTGATGTCTCATCGGGAATATGCTCAAACTGTTACTTACAGCAAATGCTCAGGGCAATTACATCAATGCCAAAAATTCAGACTTTTATAGCCCGGGCACTTACACACACAAAAGTAAATACTTTCATACGATTTTTAAAGTGAACGAAAGTTAAAAAATATCCTGCGGTATCGCATGTATGCTAACAAATTTTCCATACCTACTTCATAATTCGTAACTTTGCCGCCATGCCGACAACATCAGATAGTTTCATGTCAGGAGGGCACCGCCCGGGATGGGGTGCCGTGGTCAAGTTCATCGTCCCTCTGGCGGTGAGCGTGGGCCTGTGCTGGATAATGTTCCACAACATCGACTTCAACGAGATGATGAAAGTGATCAGGCACGACTGCGATTTCCGGTGGATCGGCCTTATGCTCGCCATGAGCATCGCCCCGATGCTGCTGAGAGCGCTCAGATGGAACATACAGCTCCGCACCATAGGAGTGAACGCACCGGTGCATGCGCTCGTCTACAGCATCATAGGGTGCTATTCGCTCAACCTTGTTTTCCCGAGGCTAGGAGAGGTATGGCGCACAGGATACATAGCATACCGCGAGGACACCCGTTTCTCCACAGTCTTCGGATCCATGATCGCCGACCGTTTCGCCGATTTCGTCACGGTATGCATCATAACCGCAGGCACTTTTTTCCTGGCACGCGGCCCGATAGTAAGTTTCGTGCACACATACCCCGACGTATACCGCAAAATCATCCACCTCGTCAGCTCCCCCTGGATATGGGCATCGCTGATCGTCATCACGGCAGCGGTATGGATCCTGTTCGCCCGCTCCAAAAGCACTGTGGTGGCCAAAATCAAAGGATTCATGCACGGCCTCTGGGGCGGATTCGCCACGATAGGGAAAATGAAAGAGAAATGGACATGGCTCGGCCTCACATTCGCCATCTGGGGCTGCTACTACCTGCAGATGGTGGTGGCGTTCAACGCCTTCCCTCTGCTGAGGGAGACGCTCGACGCCTCGGGCGCCATAGTCACCCTCGTCTGCTTCGTGCTCACGAGCATCGCGATGGGCGTCCCCTCCAACGGAGGGATCGGCCCCTACCAGACCACCCTCCTGTTCGGGCTGAACATCTTCCTGCCCGTCCTGCAGCAGGCACGCGCCGCCTCAGGCATGGCGGCCGTAAGCGCCGAACAGTTCCATCTCACAGGAGCGGCATTCGGCAATCTGCTCATCGCCTCGCAGACAGCCCTGCAGATAGTGCTCGGCCTTATAGTCTTCATCCTCGTGACACTCGACAAAAAACGCGATATGCGGCCGAATTCCCCCGCGAATTTGAGGTGATTGTTTGAGGTATTGAGGATTATTCGTATATTTGCAAGCTGAAAAACAGGTGAAACAGAGCCGTTAGGCCCGTATGATACGCTCGCATTGCTGACTCCCAAGGGGTTGACATGCGCGTAACCTGTTTTCACATAAACCAATCGGCACTTTTGAGACCCACACAGTGCATTCCCGGAAGAGGCCGCCACGCCTACGGACACAGCCATATGGCCACCCGTAAGCGCCACATACGATGAAAAATAAAAAATAATAACATAACAAAATACTTTTTAACAAACCACATGCAAAGCAAAGGAACCCTCGGAAGTATAATTGCGGGTGTAATCGCAATCTTC
>CATJQX010000188.1 GCA_949742535.1 uncultured Muribaculaceae bacterium
ATGCTAAAATAGCCATGGATCTTGTTTTAAAGATGATTACTTAGAATACAACTCGACGATAAGCTGCTCCTTGATATTTTCGGGGATGTCTTCGCGGGTGGGAACGTGCAGGAGCTTACCGCTCTTTGTGCTTTCGTCCCATTCAAGCCAGGGATATTTGCTGTGGTTGAATCCTGCGAGGGCATCGGTAATAACCTCGAGAGACTTTGATTTCTCGCGCACGCCAACTACGTCGCCGGCGCTTACAGCGTATGAGGGGATATTCACTACCTTGCCGTTTACGGTTACATGCTTGTGAAGCACGAGCTGACGAGCGGCGGCACGGGTGGGAGCGATACCCAGACGGTAAACGATGTTGTCCAGACGGCCTTCGAGAAGCTGGAGAAGGATCTCACCGGTGATACCCTTCATCGAGGATGCTTTCTCGAAGAGGTTGCGGAACTGACGCTCCAGAACACCGTAGGTGTATTTGGCCTTCTGCTTTTCACGAAGCTGTGTGCCATACTCGGAAGTCTTGCGGCGACGGTTCTGACCGTGCTGGCCGGGGGGGAAGTTACGGCGGCTCAGAATCTTATCCTCGCCAAAGATAGGTTCCCCGAATTTACGTGCGATTTTGGTCTTGGGACCTGTATATCTTGCCATTGTTCTTTCTAATTTTTAAAAAGATTGTGATTTCCGCACATAGCGCCGGTTATATCAGGCAGCATTCGGCGCTGTCCGGCAGAATCCTGGTAAATCACCTCGTCAGGATGCTGCGCTCGGTTGGGGACAGGCGGCTGTGCGGATTATCTGAAGGTGGTTGGAAATGATGTTCCCTAAGTCGGGTGCGATACTGGTTGGGAATCAGACACGACGACGCTTGGGAGGACGGCAACCGTTGTGGGGAAGCGGAGTCACGTCGATAATCTCGGTTACTTCGATACCCATGCCATGCACGGTGCGGATAGCTGATTCACGTCCGTTGCCCGGACCCTTCACGTAGGCCTTCACCTTGCGCAGACCCAGGTCGTAAGCGACCTTGCCGCAATCCTGAGCTGCCATCTGGGCAGCGTAAGGGGTGTTTTTCTTAGAGCCACGGAAGCCCATCTTGCCCGCGCTTGACCAGGAGATAACCTGACCTTCGCTATTGGCTAAGCATACAATGATATTGTTGAACGAGGAGTGAACATGAAGCTGGCCTGCGGCGTCAACTTTGACGTTTCTTTTCTTAGCTGCAACTGTCTTTTTTGCCATAATGCTAATGTAATTGCTGTTA
>CATJQX010000189.1 GCA_949742535.1 uncultured Muribaculaceae bacterium
CTTGTAAAACCCTCAGACCAAACTATTCTTGCTTGACTTCTTCCGCTCTTACTTCTCATGCTCTGCCTTCCAAAAAATGACCTGAGGGCCGCTCCTCACGGAGAGACCCTCAGGCATGTCATGCAATGATGTAAAGTTAGTGATAAGACTACTTGATCACAACCTTACGGACGGTGCCGTCATTGCTGACAATCACGTGTATTGCGTCTGTTGTTGGAGTGTTAACACGAACACCCTGTAAGTTATAGATCTTTACGTCCTTACCGAGCATGTCGGCGGTGATCTCCTCGATGCCGAGTGCCTGTGCGCGGTCCTCGATATCATTGATGAGTTTCTTCACGCTGTCAGCGTCAACTGTGTATTCGTAGGTGCCTTCCTCGGCTACAGCCTCGAATGCAGCCTCAGCGCCTGCAGTGAGTGCGTTGATGGCATCCTGTGCAATCTTGATCTCGGCATTTACATCAACGTCGGGATAATTCTCGGCCACCTTGATTGTCATGGCGTCGAGTTCAGCCTGAAGCTCTGCTATCTCGGCGAGGGTTGCGTCGTAAGCGGCCTGGTTGGCAGCCTGGCGTGCCTCTTCCATCTTCTCGGCAGCGATCATCGGCAGGTTGGTGATATCGTTGTTGATGTTCTCTACAATGGCGATGAAGGGTTCTACGTCGAAGTTGCCTTCCTCGGCTACTGCTTCAAGAGCCTTGCCGGCCTCTTCGCGTGCGTTGGCGATGGCAGCCTCAATGGCGGCGATCTCCTCAGTCATGTCAATGTCGGGGTACTGTGCCTCAAGCTGCTGCTTGGTCTCGTTGAGAGCTTCGGTGAGCTGGTCGAGAGTGGCTATCACGAGGTCGTATGCCTCCTGGTTGGCGGCTACACGCTCCTCTTCAGCGGCCTTCTTTTCGCCGGCTGTGGCTGTGAGGTTGGTGATGTCGTTGTTTATTTTCTCAACGATTTCGATATATGGCTCGACGTTGAAGAGGCCTTCTGTAGCTACTGCCTGATAGTCGGCATCAGCCTTGGCGAGTGCGTCGGCGATCTCTTTCTCAATGGCGGCGATCTCCTCTGTCATGTCAACATCGGGGTACTGTGCCTCAAGCTGCTGTTTGGTCTCGTCGAATACCTCCTTGAGGTCGTTGAGGGTGTTGACTACGATTTCGTAAGCCTCCTTGTTGGCGGCCTGGCGTGCGGCTTCGTCGTTAACTACGGTCTGGGCGGCTTTCGCATCCTCGATGAGTTTTGCGATGGCGGCCTCGATGGCTGCGGCGGGTTCTGTAACCACTGTCTCGTAGTTTACAGCAAGAGTTTTGTCAACGTAAGCGCTGAGGATGTCGGTCTTGAGATCGGTGATGTCCTGCTTGATGCCCTCACCCTTGAAGTTGTCCTTCACGTCGGGGCACTCGGTAGCGATAGTCTCGAGAGCTGCTGCGAGAGCGGCCTGGAGTTCTTTTGCTTTGGCGTCGGCGTTAACCTTGGCTTCTGCGAGAGCCTTCTCAGCTGCGAAAGCGGCCTGTGCGGCCTGTGCGTCGGCTACGAGTTTCTCGGTAGCGGCTGTGATAGCGGTCTTGGGAGCTACAAGGCTTTCATATTTCTCTACGATGGTCTTGTCCTCCATGGCGGTCTCGATGGCGGCCTTCATGTCGGCGATCTGCTGTGCGATGGCCTCACCCTTGAAGTTGTCCTTCACGTCGGGGCAGTCGGTGGCGATGGTTTCGAGAGCGGCTGCGAGAGCGTCCTCGAGGGTTTTTACCTCGGCCATGGCCTTGTCATAGGCTTCCTGGCGGGCTGCGGCTGCTGCGCCTTCCTCCTCAAATGCTTTCTGGGCATCTTTGGCTGCGGTTATGAGAGCTGCGATGTCGGCAGCGATACCGTCGGCGGGTGCCATCACCTGGTTGTAGTCGCCGGTAAGTGTGCCGTTCTCGTAAGCCTCTTCGATAGCGCCTTTGAGAGCTTCTATTTTTTCGGTGATCTCCTCACCCTTGAAGTTCTCTTTCACGTCGGGGCAGGTAGTGTCGATCTCAGTCTTGGCCTCGGCCAGTGCTGTTTCGAGTTCTGCAACCTTTTCGAGGGCTGTGGCGTGTGCTTTGCCACCGTTCACGATAGTGTATTTCACCTCATCTTTTCCGGCGGGGGGGTAGATGGCGCTTGTGCTCATGCCGTCGTTGCCGTCGGAGAAGATCCAGTTTGTGATGGTTACCTCGGCAGTCTCGGCTGTGAAGTCTGCGGGCATGGTCACGGGGATGGTGAATACCACGCCGTCATGGCCTGTGAAGCAGGGCACAGCTTCGAAGTTTACAGCCACGAGGCTGAACTGGGTGTCATTGAGGCGGTGTGTGCGGATTTTGGTGTTTGTGTCGCAACGGTCGCTCAGATCTGCAACGCCGAGCTCAAACCCTGCGGGGAGGGTTATGATAGCCTGGAAGTCACGGAAGATGATGTTGTTGCTGATGGCCACCTGCAGGTTGGCGCTTTTGCCCGGGTTGATCACCAGATTGGCCTCGGGTGTGTAGCCCCAGATCTTTACTGATGACAGTGTCACTGTGGTGGGCTGTGTGGTCACAGGAAGGCCTTCCACTGTGGTGGTGCCGGGTTTGTTATGGGCGAGTTTCACACCCTCGAGGCTGATGGTCACCTGCTGGTTCTTTTCAAGGCTGCCTGCTTTTGCCACAACCGGTACGAGCACAACCGGGCCGTTGAGGCCTTTTACTGTTGCGCCTTCACCATCGGCGAAGAGCATCACGCGGCCGTTGGAGGTGTTGAAGCGTACGCTCATGTCGTTTTCAGACACGCGGTCAAGTACCTTCTCTACCTTTTTGCCGGCAAACTCGAGCTGTTCGGGCAGTTTGATGTCGAACTGGAAGCTGTTCACACCAAGATCCTCGTCCAGGTCAAGCTCGACGGGCATCATGTATGTATTATAGTTGTCGAGCGTGAACGGCTTTATGTAAATTTTGTTTTCAGCTTTCAGACCGGCGAATACCCCGAGGAGCATGGCTAGCGAGAGGGAAAACCTCAATAAAAATGAGTTCTTTGTAATTTTCATTTTACTGAATATATTAGGAAAGCAGAGGCGGTGCCTGAGGGCCCCCCCTCTGCTTTCAAATTATTGATTTTTCGTTACCCTGAGATTACTTGCGGAGTTCTTTGGTAACAGTGCCGTCAGACTTGCGGATGATGTTGATGCCGCGCTGAACGCGATCAAGCTGCTGGCCAGCTGCGTTGTAGATGCGTTCCTTCAGGTCGCGTGCGCCCTCTATCACCTTGTCGATGGCAGAAGTCTCGCCGTTGCTGATCACGTGGCCCACAGCCTTCGGTGTGGCGAACACTGCGTTCTCGATGGCGATGTTGCCCTCGCCAGAAACTTCCACGTAAACTACTGCGCCGTCGGTGCCCTGGATAGCTGCGTTCTCCATGGAGACTACAGCCACGCGGGTGATGTCGCCGTGATCCTGCGAGAGTACCTCGTGACCCTTCACGCGCTCGCCGATGGTGATGTTCTCGATCATCATGCCCGGAGCGAGCTTGAGGTCGAACTGGCCGTTGGCGAATACTTCGGAGTTGGCGAGGCTGATGGCGAAGCGGCGCACACCGTTCTCGGCCGAAACGAGTTCGGGATAGATGGTGTTGTTGCTCTCAACCATGTGGCGGCCCATAGCTGCGCGAACCTGCGATTCGTTCTCGCCCATAGCCATGTTGATGATCGCGGTTACGTCGGCGATGTTGAGATTACCGTCTTTGTTTACGTCGGCAGCGGCGGCAACTCTCGGTGAAAGTTCATCGATTGCCTGGAGTGACATTACCCAGTTGAGTACCTGCTGAACGTCGAGCACGTCAACCTCGTTGTCCTCGTTCACGTCGCCATAGCGGAAGGTGTTCTCAACTGCTTCTGCCTTGACTGAAGCTGCTGTCTCTGCAATCTGCTTGAATGCTTCGGCATAAGTATCGAGGTCGGTGGCATTGGCGTCCGCACGGTTGGCCCACTTGCGGAGCCAGTCGGTGAACTCACCGTTGGTGTTGATGTAGTCTGTGCGGAGGGCGTTGAGGGTAGCAAGAGCTTCCTGAGCCATAGCGGGTACCACGAACTTGCCGTTTCCGGGTTCGAGAGCGGCGAGTGCGTCCTCTATAGCCTGGTTAGCGGCTGCCTTGGCAGTGTTGGTGTTGCGTGTGGCTGCCTCTACGGCGAGAGCGGTCATTGCGTCTGCAATGCTTACGGCCTGCTCCTGGAGGTTGGTAGCTACTGTATTGCTCAGGCCGGTTGCGTCGTTCAGAGTGTTGATCTCCTCGGTGAGGTCAGCGAGAGTGTTGGTGATAACCTCAATGTGGCCCTGGTAGTAGGTCTCTTCTCCGTATCCGTATCCGTCGATGAGGGTCTTGAGGGTTTCGAGCTGGCTGTTGAGGGCAGTGATAGTCTCGCTGAGGTGGGTGAAGTTGGCATCGTTGATGTCTTTCTTCGCCTTGTCAGCCTCAGCCTTGTCGCCTGCTTCCTTGGCCTCGGCGTTAAGCTCGGTGAGTTTGTCGCCGATAGCCTTGATGTCTGCCTCGAAGTTTCCGGCCTGTGTGATCACATTGTTGCCTAAAGCCTCGATGGCAGCCTTCACTGCGTCGAGTTCGGCAGCAAGCTCATCATATTTGGAGTCGAACTGATCCTTGACGAGTTCGTTTACGCCCTCTTTGCCGGCTGCGATAGCTGCAGCCTGGTCCTCAACGAATTTGTTGAGTGCGTCCAGGGTAGCCTGCAGGGTATTGCCGTGGTCGGGATCGAATCTCTCAAGGTAAACAAGCCATGTGTTAAGCTGATTCTCGAAGTTGAGAGCGCTGTCTTTGAACTTGGTCTTGTTTTCGTTGATATTGAATGTGAGCTTATCGATGTCGGCAAAGAGCTCGTCGAGATGAACGTTGATATTCTCGATGTCTGACGGGTAGTTGGGCGATACCTTGGCATTGTTGAATGCAACCTTGACAGCCTCAACCTGTTTGTTGAGAATAGCTTTCTCTTTGGCTGCTGCTGTGAGGTAGCCCATCGTCAGCGTGTTCTTCGCATTGTCGATTGCGGCGTTGATAGTAGCGGCATTTTCAACGAGGTTGCCCTTGTTGTCTACGACTGCTTTTTCTACGGCTGCAATTGCATTTGCGATGCTCTGTGTGTCGATGCTGCTCTCGCAAGCCATCATGTTGATGTATGCGAGGAATGCCTCGTAGTCGGATTTCAGGTCGGGGATCACAACATCATTGTAGTTGTCCCATGCTTCCTGCTCTGCCACATTGGCATCGTTTTCGCTCTTGAGATCGTCAACCTTTGTTCTGATGTCTGAGATGAGCTGTGCGAGATCTCCCTTGTAACCCAGGAGGTTGCTGATGAGATCATTGTCAGCTTTCGCAGTTGTGTCGATAGTGGCTGCATCCTGTTTAGCCTTGTCGATAGCGGCCTGTACCTCAGCGATTTTTTCTGCTGTAACGGCATTGCAGCCTGCAAGGATATCCTCGCACTCTCCGAGTGTTTCAAGAGCTGCACCGTATGCGGCTGTCCAGTCTTTCTGGGCTGCGGCCTGGATGTCGATAGCACCGGCAACCTCGTCGAGATCGTCTGCGATGGCATCCATTACATAACCGATAGTCTCTTCTACAGGTGTTACGGGAGCTGTAAGATCCTTTGCGGTATCGTTGTAGCGGTTTACTGCGGGATCATAATACTTGTCTTTTGCTGTGGCAAGAGCCTCCTCGATAATGGTCTCGTCGATCTGTGCGTCGCGCATTGCTGCTTTTGCTTCATCGATTGCAGCGGCGGCTTTGGGCTGGATTGTTGCGTAGTATTCTACGGCTACACGGTTCAGATCTGCGCTGAGAGCCTCTACCTTCGCGTTCATAGCGTCGATGATGGCCTTCGCTGGAGTAAGTGCATATGCCTCCCAGCTTACCTTGATATCGGCTACATCCTGTGCGTTGTTGGGGTCGCCATCTTCCTCAAGGCTGTATTCGATGATTTTGTTGGCCTCGATTGCGGCAGCTACATATGCGCGTACTTTTGCCTCGAGTTCACGGATCTGTGTGGAGTACTCGTAGATGTCGGCATGTGTTCTGAGAACCTCGGCGATTGCAGCTTTGTAGCCGGGGTTGTCGAGGAGCAGATATGCGTTGTATGTGTTGATGGAGCTTGTGTATACACTCTGCATGCGTGTGGAGAGTGCGGGCCACATTCCCTGCTCGAGAAGCTCGGTGTCAAGAACTTTAACATACTCGCCGTAGGCATCGCTGTAATCCTTTAGAAGACCAAGCACTTCCTCCTCGATGGCTTTGTAGCCGTCGATGAACTTCTGGAGGTTGTCGCCGGGAGCCTTGTCTGTGTCGGCCTTGCCGGTAGCGTAAGCCTCGGCAACTTCGCGGTTGAGGTCGTTGAGCTTGGTGTCGCGGATGGTCTCGATAGCGGTGATCATCTCTTCTGACATACCGGCCGTTACATATTCCTGTACGGTCGCGAGTGCGTTCTCGATAGTCTGGAGAACGTTCTGGTTCCAGCTGAGTTCTGTGTCGTGAGCGTCCTCGTTGGCCTTGATGTCAAGTTTGAGCTGGGTGCCTTCGGCTGTAAGAGCCTCGAGTTCAGCTTTGAACTTGTCGGCGTTGGTCTTATAGTCGCCCTCGGCAGGTTTAGCAAGCATGTTGCTTGAGAGATGAGCCTCGTTGATGGCTTTCTCAAGTGCTGTGAGGCGGCCCTGCAGTGAGGTTGCGTCGGTAGCGTCGGCAGCACCGATCAGACCGTTGTAATACTCTGTAGCGGGAGAGTGTGAGGTCTCGGCGTTGTATTCGCGGAGATCCTCGAGGTTGGCTGTGATTGTAGCTACGGTTTCTGCGAAGTCACCTTCGTGGTATGCCTTGTCGCTGTCTACATAGCGCACAGTCATTTGGTAAGCATCGTTCAGGGCTTCGTCGGCGATGTCGAAGTTATCTGTTGAGAATGTATTGTTTACAGCTGCATCATACTCGTCGCGTGCGCTTCTGATTGCTGCCATAAGATCTTCAAGATTCACACCGCACTGCTGTCCCTTGAAGTATTCCTGGGCAGCAGTCCATTTGCTGTCAAGTTCTTTCTTGTTGCTGAGGCTCAAGCCTTTGCGGAACTCTTCGAGAGCGACCTGGGTCTTGCCTTCGAAATCTGCGGCCGACAGAGCGTCCACTACAGCTTTTACAGCGTCGTAGCATTCCTGGGCGTCTTTGGCTTTAGCTGCGTCATAGTCTGTCTTGATACCTGCGAGCAGGTCAACGATACCCTTGAGAGTGCCGTTTTCAAATGCTGCTACATTATAAGCATCGTTGATGTTGATAAGACCTTCTGCATTGATAGTGGCGCCCTTGAGGTCGTCGATGAGTTTCTGGGCGTCTTCGATGCCTTTGAGATAGCTTTCGACTGCAGTGTGGAGATTGCCGGCGTTCTCAGTCATCTCTGCGATGGAGTTCTTCAGGGCTTCCAGTTCGGCTGCTGTATAGTCACCGTTTGCGAACTTCACGGGATCCAGGCTGTTGATTGAAGTCTGGATATTGTCATGTGTGCTCTGGAATTTCTCAACGATAAATGCGAAATCTTTCGTGTTGTCTTTGCCGATCGCATCCCATGCTTCTTTGAGGGCACTGTTGAGAGTGATGACAGTGTCGTAGTAGCCACCTTTGTCAAATCCAAGGTTAAGATCCTTGATTGTGTCAAGGATTGAGTCTGCCTCAGCTTTGAAAGTTGTGGTTTTGTCACCGAGCACGATGTTGTCGAGATCAAGATTCTTGTTGGTGTATCCTTCCTCAACAGCATCTTTGAGGTCGTCGATGCGTGTCTGCAGATCTTTGAGAGTGTTTTCAAAGTTGGTCCTGAAATCACCTTCGGGAAGAAGTTCTGCTTTGGTCTTAAGCTCGTCGAGGTTCTCCTGCAGGCCGTATTCGCCGCCGATGGTGTTCATGGCGTCGGTGTATGCCTTGTTCTGGTCTGTGACGAGTTTTGTAAGGTTGGCAACGATGTCGTTGATAGTGTTTGTGCCGTTTTCAAGAACGCCCTTGTCGTTGGTGTTCCATTTCTCGGCAGCGCCGGCGATTACTCCGGTTTCAATTGTGCAGTCGCCCAGAGTCTCGGTTTTGCATTTTTCCACAGCTTCGCGGGCGGCAGCCTGTTCAGCGGCGAAATTGGTGCCCATGCCTTCAACACCGCCGAGGATGTCGATCTTGGTGATCGCTTCGGTAGCGAGTTTGTTGAAATCAGCAAGGGCTTTCTCATAGGCGGCATATGCGGCAGCGTCTGCATTTGCGCCGTCGATGTCGTTGATGATCTGCTGGCCTTTGTCGGTAAGTTCCTTGATGGTGGCTGTCAGACCGTCTTTCTCTTCCTGTGTGAGGACTGCATCGCGATTTTCAACAGCAGCATCGAATTGGTTGATAAACGTAGCTACTGTTGTCTTGTAGTCGGCTACAGTTTCGTTGTATTTGCCATATGCATAGCTTTCCTTGTCGGTGCCAAGGGCTTCTTCGCACTTGCCGGGCATTGCCTTGAGGGCGTCAAGTTCTGCTGTAAGTGTGGCGGCAAACGCCTGGTTGTCCAGGTAGTTCTGGTACAGCGCGTTTTCAGCGGCGAGTTTCTCAAGATACTTCTCCTGGTCTGCTTTAAGAGCAGCTATCTCTTTCGCGATAACGTCTTTTGTGTAGCCGTCAACATCTTTGTAGAACTCGTTGTCTGTGTAGAAGTCGAGGCTTTGATTGGCTACAATAGAAGTAGCTTTGGTACGCAGGGTACCCCATTCTTCTTTTATTCTTGCAGCTTCTTTGCGCAGTTCGTCTGCAGCAGCGCTCTTGTCGTCAGCTGCGGGAAGAGCGTTGATATTCTTATATAGTTCTCCTACAGCATCTGTCAGGGCTTCCTGTGCTGCTTCGAAGTCGAAGTTAAGTTCAAGAGAGGCACCCTGGAAGGAGAAAGCCTTGGCTTCGTCCTGTCCGGTAATAGCCAGGGTTACATTTGTAGTCTTGTTGGCTCCGGCGTTTACGTTAAAGGTGTATTCTCCATTATTATTGAGGTTAACTACAGCGTCGTTGATTTTTACTTTTACATTCTCAGTTGACGCAAAATTCAAAGTGAACTGGCCTGTGGGCAGGGATAGTACTTGGCTTACGACACCAACACCGATTTTGACAGTAACCTTGTCTCCATCAATAATTGATTGGTCACCACTGATACCGCTGAGTGTCCAATCGCTATTGGGCATATCAGGCAGTGCAATGTCGGCCATCATCGGCATGGCAGTCGGCACCGCCATAAGCACGGGAATAATGTACTTTTTTTGCATTGTGTTGCTAATTAAGTTTATGTATTGATTGTTTTTTTGTTTTTTCGTTGTCAGAGGTTATCCAGATACAAAATGTACTCTGTTTTATACGCAATATCGGCAATTTGCCGGTCAGTTTTTCGTTAGTTTAGTAGCAGGCCTCCACTTAAGTACTGAAATTAGCCTACAATTCGACGCAAAGTTAAACATAAGTTCACATTTTACCCCCCCATTAGTTAAAGTTTGTTAACAAATTCTTTAATTTACACTTTTTAGTAGATTTTGGTAAACAAGGGAAATAGTTATTAACAGAAGCAAGAAGTAAACGGTGAGAAGTAAGAAGAATGACAAGAAGTAAGAAGTAAGAGCGGGAGAAGCCAAGCAAGCATACTTAGGCTCTGGTATACGGGAAATTGAGAAATTGAGAAATCAGAAATCGAGAAATTTGATGGCTCTGATCCCCCTGATTCCTTTGATGGCTCTGATAATATTCTTTAAAAAAATCACCCGGGCGGGGCCAATTTTGGCCCCGCCCGGGTGATTGTTTTAAAGGTAACCGCCATCAGCGGTATTCTTGCTTGATTTCTCCTGCTCTTACTTCTAATTTTCCGGATGATACTCCACGAAGGCTTCCATGGCCTCGTAGGAAGCCATGCCAAGCTTCTCGTAGAGCTTGGCGGTTGCGCGGTTGCGCTCCTCTGCGCGCTGCCAGAAGAGGCGGTCGTCTTCCCCGAGGAAGGGGGCGTTCTCCATCTGGCTCTGGTGCTTGAGGATGGAGTTGCGTTTGAAGCGCAACTCTTCCGGCGAGATCGGCACTGCCATTTCTATGTGGTCTATTTCCCATTCAGCCCAGGCACCGCGGTACATCCACACGCGGCATTCTTTCATCCAGGCCTCGTTTTTCATCTCGTCGATGGCGGCAAGAACGGCGTCGGTGCATATGCGGTGTGTGCCGTGGGGATCGGCCAGGTCACCTGCCACAAATATCTGGTGGGGATTCACTTCGGCGAGCAGTTTCTTCACTATGTCAACATCCTTTTCCGTGAGGTCACCTTTCTTTATGGTACCGGTCTCGTAGAATGGGAGACGCAGGAAGTGCACATTTTCGGGCTTCACACCTATGTAGTTGCAGGCTATGGCGGCTTCGGCCTGGCGTATCATGGTCTTTATCTCGCGCACCTCGGGGGTGTCTACCTCGTTGGCGTTTTTCTTGTTGGCCACCAGGCGGTTGACTTCGAGGCTAAGACGCAGGTACTCTTCGTTGGCGAAACCGAACATCGGGGCTATCTTGTCCATCATCATGAAGTAGCGCATCATGTCCTCGTCGCCCACGGCTATGTTGCCCGAGGTCTCGTAGGCCACATGCACGTCGTGTCCCTGGTCCACGAGGCGTTTGAGGGTGCCCCCCATCGAGATCACATCATCGTCGGGGTGCGGGGAGAAGACTATCACGCGCTTAGGGTAGGGGATGGCACGCTCGGGGCGCGACGAGTCGTCGGCATTGGGTTTGCCGCCCGGCCATCCGGTGATAGTATGCTGCAGTTCGTTGAATACTTTTATGTTCACGTTGTATGCCGATCCGTAGAGGGCCACCAGTTCCCCAAGGCCCCAGTCAATGTAGTCCTTGTCGGTGAGTTTCAGGATCGGTTTGCCGGTCTGGGCGCAGAGCCACACGATGGCGCGGCGTATCAGTTTGGGGTTCCACTCGCATGAAGTTACCTTCCAGGGATGTGATATGCGGGTGAGATCGTCGGCTGCGCCGAGGTCGAGCACTATGCGGGCATGGTTGTGTAGTTGCAGGAACGAAGCCGGCACGTTGTCGGTCACCGGTCCCTCCACGGCTTTCTCAACGACACGTGAGATATTTTCGCCCCATGCCATGCATATGACGCGGGTGGAAGCAAGTATGTTGCCCAGCCCGAGGGTTATGGCGGTGGCGGGGCACTCGTCGCAGGCGTAGGCGCTCTGTATCTCATGGCGTGCCTCGGCGCCGAGCAGCACGAGGCGGCAGAGGCTCGTGGAGCGCGATCCAGGCTCGTTGAAAGCGAGAGCGCCGCCGGGGCCTACCTCGCACACGGTGAGGTCAAGGCCGCCGCAGTCGCTGATCTTGCGCTCATATTCCTTGCAGTAGTCGAACATGCTCTCCATCGTAACGGCAGGGTTGATGGAGTGGATATTCTCGGGGCGCACATCCACATGGTCAAGAAAAACCTCCTTGAGCCGTGCCAGAGTGGAGGGACCGTCGGGTATCAGTGGGAAGAATTCCGAGAGGTTGAAC
>CATJQX010000190.1 GCA_949742535.1 uncultured Muribaculaceae bacterium
TATGAGAACGAGGAGTTCAACCTCCTGCAGGCGGCGCTCAACATTGAGGACGGCATAGACGGCCTGCGCTACAACAATGTGATAATAGCCACCGATGCCGATGTGGACGGCATGCACATACGCCTGCTGCTGCTCACTTTCTTCCTGCAATTTTTCCCCGACCTGGTGAAAAAGGGGCATGTGTATGTATTGCAGACCCCCCTCTTCCGTGTGCGCGACCGCAACGCCATGAAGCGCTCCGGAAAGAAAAGCCGCAAGGGGAAGGAGACGGCGACCGCTTCGGAGGAAGCTCCCTCCACAGTGTACTGTTACTCTGACGAAGAACGCATAAAGGCGATCGACCGCTTCGGCGCCGCCGCCGAGATAACCCGCTTCAAAGGTCTCGGCGAGATCTCCCCGGATGAATTCCGTGGTTTCATCGGCCCGGGCATGCGCCTCGACCGAGTAACCCTGCGCAAAGAGGACGGTGTGGCCGAGCTGCTTGAATTCTACATGGGCAAAAACACATCAGACCGCCAGAACTTTATCATCGACAATCTTGTGGTGGAAGATGACTCCGAAATAGCAACGACGTGAACGATATAAACATACCTACCGAAAGGGAGAGGCATACAGCCTCGGAATGCGCGCCGCGGACGGCGCTTTTCGCCGGATCATTCGATCCTTTCACCACCGGACACCAGTCGATAGTGGACCGTGGACTCAAGATATTCGACCGCATTGTAATCGGCATCGGTGTGAACGCGCAGAAACTCGGATGGCAACCCGTGGCAGAACGGCGCGCCGCTATAGAGCGCCTTTACGCCCACGACAGCCGTGTCTCTGTAATGGAATTTGACTGCCTCACCACCGAGGCGGCGAAAAAATGCGGCGCGGAATTTCTGCTGCGCGGCGTGAGGTCGGTAGCCGATTTCGAATACGAACGCACTTTGGCCGACATAAACCGCAACCTTTCAGGCATCGAAACCGTTTTAATTTATGCATTGCCTTCATTGGCATCAGTAAGCTCTTCCGTAGTACGCGAGCTGGCATCTTACGGTGCCGACATATCCGCATATATCCCCGTGCCGCCTGCAGGAGAGTAAAAATACGCGAAGAAGCGCCACACACATTTATTCAACTATCAAGAGACAGAGAGATGAAACGATTCTTCATACTTGCGTCAGCCGCAATGGCACTCATGGCATCCACACAGTTTTTTGCCGCCCGGGCAGACAATCAGGAAAGGCCGCAACTGCCACCCGACCAGAAACTCCGCTTTGCCGAAAAAGTGATAGAAACCTACTATGTGGACTCTGTAAACACCGACAAAATTGTGACAGAAGCCATAGTGGCAATGCTCAAGGAGCTTGACCCCCACTCCTCCTATTCCGACCCGGAAGAGACCCGCGAGCTTACCATACCGCTCGAAGGCAATTTCAGCGGCATAGGCATACAGTTCAATATGCTGAACGACACCCTGTTTGTGATACAGACCACATCGGGAGGACCCTCCGAAAAGGTAGGAATCCTCCCCGGTGACCGCATCCTTCAGGCAGGAGACTCCATAATTTCAGGCGTGAAAAGCCCCAACTCCCGCATACTCCGCATACTCCGCGGCCCCAAAGGATCGCAGGTAGGGCTGAAGGTGCTCCGCAAAGGTGTGGCTGAACCGCTGTCATTCAACATAACCCGCGACGACATACCGGTCTACAGCGTGGATGCCTCATATATGGCAGACCCCAGCACCGGTTATATCCGCATTTCCCGCTTTGCAGAAGGCACAGACAGAGAGTTCGTCAAAGCACTCGAAGACCTCCGCAAGCAGGGCATGAAAAACCTTATCATCGACCTCGAGGACAACGGGGGCGGATTCCTCAACGCCGCCACCGACCTTGCATCGCATTTTCTCAACAAGGGGGATCTTGTGGTATACACCGACGCTCCCAAGCTCGGCACGCACAATTATGTAGTGGAAAAGCCCGGCGACATGCGCGACGGCAAAGTGGTGGTGATGGCAAACCAGTACAGCGCCTCGGCAAGCGAGATCCTCTCGGGCGCGCTGCAAGACAATGACCGCGGTCTGGTGGTAGGAAGACGCACGTTCGGCAAGGGGCTCGTGCAGCGTCCGTTCCCCATGCCCGACGGCTCAATGATACGCCTTACCGTGTCGCGCTACTACACCCCCTCGGGACGCTCAATACAGAAACCCTACACAGCCGGCGACGGTGATGACTACCGCAAAGACATACTCCACCGCTATGAAGCGGGAGAATTTTCGTCGGCCGACTCGGTGCATCTGCCCGACTCACTCCGCTTCGAGACCCTGCGCAACAAGCGTCCCGTGTATGGCGGTGGCGGAATCATGCCTGACCTGTTCGTGCCGATCGACACCACATCATTCTCGCCGTACTACCGCGACCTTGTCGCCAAAGGTATCATCAGCCGTTACAGCATCACCTACGTTGATACCCACCGCAAGGAGCTGAAAAAGGAATATCCCACAGAAGAGCAGTTCCTCACACGGTTCGAGGTAACTCCCGACATGATGCAGGAGATAGTGAAAATGGGTGAGAACGACAGCGTGAAATACAACGAGGAACAGTTCGAGCGGTCGTCAATGATGATGCGCACAGTTATAAAAGGCATCATTGGACGCGACCTCTTCACTACATCCACATATTTCAAAGTAGTGAACCCGGTGCTGAATCCGGTTTACCGCGAAAGCCTCAAGCTGATCAACGATGACGAGCGCTACCGCAAGCTACTAACCTACGGTCGCGACAACCTCAGCAAATAAATTGTCACAGACATCGGAATGGCTACCGACGGAGGCAAAATATGACAAATACGCCAATTTTGCACCAAAACGACCAGCAAAGTTGCAAAAGAAAGTTAACGCTACGTTACTTTTACCCCGCATCAGCCGTTCCACTATAAACTAAAACGTAACTTTGCACCGCGAACAACATGTCGCGGGGAATATTCTCTCCATTTACTCTCCCCCGGAACCGGATATACAGAGACACCTCTACCTGTTCCGACGCACATACTAACAACCGAATATGGCAAATATTCTCACAACCCTTGTCGAAAGACAGAGCAGAAAATATAGCGACCGAGCAGCCATTTACAGGCGCACCCCCGAGGGACAATGGCTCCCCTACAGCTGGACAGAACTGAGTAAAATGGTCGATCAGGCCGCATGCGCCCTCGAGATTCTCGGATTGAAAGAGGAACAGCGCATAGCCGTCTTCTCACAGAACGATCCCGACATAATCGTCACAGACCTGGCAGCCTTTGCCAACCGTGCCGTGCCGGTCAGCATCTACGCCACCTCCTCACCACAGCAGGTAAAATACATAGTAAATGACTCCAATGCCGAAATACTCTTTGTTGGCACACAGGAGCAGTACCACATAGCCTGCAAGGTAATGGCGAAAGTCAAATGCTTGCGCCAGATAGTGACATTCTGCGAAGTGACACGCGAGAAAGGCGACACATCCACAATGTCATTCGCCCAGTTGCTCAAACTCGGAGCCGCAGCCACACCATCATGCCGCGCCGAAGTAAAACGACGCACAGAGGCCGCCACCCCCGACGATATCGCCACACTGCTTTATACATCAGGCACCACAGGTGATCCGAAAGGAGCTATCCTGCCGCACTCCTGCTTCAACGCGGCGATAGAGACACACCATGAGCGGCTGACTTCAATATCGGATAAAGACACCTCGCTCTGCTTCCTGCCGTTGAGCCATATCTTTGAAAAGGCATGGACTTTCTTCTGCCTTGACAGCGGCATAAAGGTGTATGTGAACAGCAACCCCAAAGAGATACAGAATACCATACGCGAGGTGCGCCCCACATGCATGTGCTCGGTGCCCCGCTTCTGGGAAAAAGCATATGCCGCCATCCAGGAAAAGATGAGCCACATGAAGCCCGTAAGCCGCTGGATGTGCTCCCGCGCCCTGAAAATCGGACGCAAACGCAATCTGGAATATGTGCGCATGGGCAAAAAGGTACCCGCATGGCTCGAAGCCCGCTACAGGTTCTATGACAAGAACGTGTTCGCTAAAGTGCGCCGTATCATGGGTATAGAGCATGGCAACATATTCCCGATCGCAGGCGCCCCGCTGAGCGCGGCCATCACCGAATTTTTCCGCACGATGGATGTGCCTATCGTGATAGGCTACGGCCTCTCCGAAACTACAGCCACCGTAAGCTGCTATCCATATGTAGGATATGAGATAGGTACCGTCGGCACAGTGCTCCCCGGCATCGAAGTAAAAATCGGAGAGGAGAACGAGATACTCGTAAAAGGTCCGACCGTAATGCGGGGATATTTCAACAAACCCGAAGAGACCGCCGCTTCGTTCACTGAAGACGGATTTTTCCGCACCGGCGACGCCGGATATTTCGATGAACACGGATCGCTCATACTCACCGAGCGCATCAAGGACCTTTTCAAGACCTCAAACGGCAAATATATTGCACCCCAGGCTATTGAAAGCCGTCTGGGGGAAGACAAATATATCGAGCAGGTAGCTGTAATCGGCGACAACCGAAAGTTTGTCACCGCCATAATAGTGCCGGCAGTGGAAGCGATCAAGGAATATGCCCAACGCAAAAAGATACAATACCGCACACTTGAGGAACTGCTCAAGAACACACAGGTGCGCGATCTGATCAGCCGCCGCATAGAGACGCTTCAGGAGGGTCTTGCCTCTTTCGAGAAGATCAAGAAGTTCACCCTGCTCCCCAATGAATTCACAATGGAGGCGGGCGAGCTTACAAACACCCTGAAAATACGTCGCCCTGTTATCAACCGCCACTACGCTTCGGAAATCGAGGCAATGTATGCCTGATCCCACAAGGAAGGTGTGTCATAATGGCCCATCTGGATGTTGTCATATATTAGGCACAAATCGGCCTCATGTAACAAAATCATCTTTATTCGGGATTGTTCCGCCTCTTGGAGGCTCAGATAGTAAAACGATACCTCAAGGTGGTGTGTCAAAAATCGCGATTTTTGACACACCACCTTGTTTCTGCCCGGATGGCGAGGATGCTGTCAGAATGGTTCCAGATGGTAGGAGCCTGA
>CATJQX010000191.1 GCA_949742535.1 uncultured Muribaculaceae bacterium
AAAATTATAAAATTCTTTTCATCCCCTCAAAGGTCTTTTTCGCCAGCTTCCGCCAAGTTTCATCGGTCACGATGCCCGCATCGCTCCCTCTTCAACTCGCGGAATCAGTCTGAAAAATCCTCTTTTAGTGAATGAAAGTGAAATTCAAACACTCTCTAAGCACCTTCCAAATCAAACGTACTACCGAAGATATAATTGCAATGAAGAAAAACTGTATAATGTTGCTGTGCCTGCTCTGCGCCGCAGTGGTTTCGGCTCAGAACTGGCAACCGCTGTTCAACGGCAAGAACCTCAGCGGATGGAAGAAACTCAACGGCAACGCCGAGTATAAAGTGGAGGATGGCGCCATAGTGGGCATCTCGAAAATGAACACCCCCAACACGTTCCTCTCCACAAAAGACAAATATGGCGATTTTATCCTTGAATTCGAGTTCAAGGTGGATGACGGGCTGAACTCAGGAGTGCAGTTCCGCAGCGAGAGCAAGAAGGATTATCAGAAAGGCCGTGTGCATGGCTACCAGTTTGAGATTGATCCCTCCGACCGCGCATGGTCAGGCGGTGTATATGACGAGGCGCGCCGCGGATGGCTCTATCCCCTTACCAAAAATCCTGATGCCAAGAGCGCTTTCCGTCGCGGACAGTGGAACAAAGCCCGCATAGAGGCTTCCGGAAACCACATCGCCACATGGATCAACGGTGTGCCCTGTGCCAACCTCTGGGACGACATGACACCGGAAGGGTTCATAGCCCTGCAGGTGCATGCCATAGGCGATCCCTCGCAGGAGGGGAAGAAGGTGGCATGGCGCGACATACGCATCTGCACCGAGGATGTGGACCGATATCTTACCACTACCAAGGCTCCCGAGGTGAACGCCGTGCCCAACACGCTTTCGCCGGCTGAGGTGGCCGACGGATGGAAACTTCTGTTCAACGGTAAGGACAGCGAGGGCTGGCGCGGAGCCAAGCTCGATATTTTCCCCACCAAGGGTTGGGTGATAGAGGACGGTCTTCTTAAAGTGATGCCTGCCGACGGCGGTGAGTCGACCAACGGCGGCGATATTGTGACCACTGACACTTACAAGAATTTCATCCTTTCGGTGGATTTCAAGATCACAGAGGGTGCAAACAGCGGTATCAAATATTTCGTGGATCCGGGTCTCAACAAGGGTGAGGGTTCTGCCATCGGATGCGAGTTCCAGATACTTGACGACGAGCGCCACCCCGACGCCAAACTCGGTGTGAAGGGTAACCGCAAGCTCGGATCGCTCTACGACCTTATCCCTGCTCCGGAGAAGAAGCCGTTCAATATCAATGAATTCAACACGGCTGTGGTGATTGTCATGGGCAACCATGTGGAGCACTGGCTCAACGGCGAGAAGCTGCTTGAATATAACCGCAATAACCAGATGTTCAATGCTCTGGTGGCATACAGCAAGTATCGCGACTGGCCTAATTTCGGCAACCGCGCAGAGGGCAATATCCTTCTTCAGGACCATGGCGACGAGGTGTGGTTCAAGAATGTGAAGATCAAAGAGCTGCCCGATCAGGCTCCCCGCAAGAGACGTCCCCGCGGCAACCGATAAGAACCGACTGACGCCGATGCCTCATGTCGTAAAAGAGCTTGTATCAGGCGAGACTGCCGTGTATGTGTGGTTTCAGGCCATGCATACGCGGGTAGATCTCCTGCTGAAAAGCGACGCGCATGACGCGCAGGCTCTTCTGGCTGCGGCCGGAAAAATACAGTCGCTTGTGGCTGAAATAGAGGCGGCAGGCAACTGTTTCGATTCCGCGAGCGAGCTGTCGCGGTTCAACAGCCTTGAACCGGGTGAGCGTATGCGGCCATCACGTTTTTTATATGAAATGCTTTCCCTGTGCCGGCACTACAATGTGCTGACGCAGGGAATTTTTGATGTTACGGTGTCTTCGCAAGGGCATACTCCCGGTATGGCGGGAGATGTGCATGTGGAGCCGGACGGGGAGATATGGCGCGGAAACAGGGCGCTGTACATAAATCTTTCAGGCTTCATCAAGGGGTATGCCCTGGACTGTGTACGCGCACTGCTGCATGACGAGGGGATCCGCGATGCGGTGGTGAATATGGGGAATAGTTCCGTGATGGCTCTCGGGCAGACACCTCTCAACCTTGATGACGGCTGCCTCACGACCTCAGGAAATCCCGATGGGCGGCAGCTGCAGATTGTGAATCCTCTTACCGGCGCGGTGGTGGAGACTACAGGCAGTGTGGAGGTGGCCACAGGCGGCGGTGCGGAAGGGGAGGTGCTGTCCACCGTTCTTTTCATCGCGGGGGAAGATCCTGCATATGAGTTGCTTCTCCGTTCCCGTTTCGATATACGCCGCATCACACGGCATGGATAAAACAGGGAGCGGTCAGTCGGAGTGGGTGTTGCCGGCTTCTTTGAATTTCTGTTTCATCGTGGGATTGCCGTGGGTGAGCTTTCTGATGGTGAGGGCTTCCACTTTGTCGTTGGCGAGACGGAGATTGTTCTCGGAGCCGACAAGGGCATCGCGCACTTTCTGGAGCTGGGCTATGGAGTTGTCTATGGCTTTAATGGCGTCGTTGAATTTTTTTGATGCCTGCATGTAGTTGTAGCCGAATCCCTCGCGGAATTTCGCGAGTTTCTCCTCGAAATTCGTTATGTCGATGCTCTGGCGGCGTGCTATCTCGAGTTCGGCCTTGTATTGCGCCGCCTGACGTGAGGCTTTGGTGAGGAGTGCTATTATGGGGAGGAAGAACTGGGGACGCACCACAAACATTTTGTCATGTATGTGCGATACATCCACTATGCCGTCGTTGTAGAGGTCGTTGTTGGGTTCGAGAAGCGACACGAGCACGGCATATTCGCATTTCTTTGCCGTGCGGTCCTGGTCGAGTTTTTTCAGAAAATCGGTGTTGCGGTGCTTGGTGGCCGTCTCGTCGGCCTCGTTCTTCATTTCGAACATGATGGAGATGTATTCCACCCCGTCGATGTAGTCGCGGAAAATGAAATCCCCTTTGGATCCTCCCGAGGCGTCGTTGTCCTTGTCGAAGAATGCGTTTGGGTAGGCTGTGGCGCGTATGCGGCTGAACTCGTTGGCGCAATGTATCTCGAGCGACTCTCCGATCATTTTTGTGTTCATGCGTGCCTTCATGTCGCGGTACAGCTCTATGGCGGCATCTTTTTCGCGTATTATCGCTTCGTGTCGCTCCCGCATGCTTGCCTCGCGCAGCATGGCCTCGGAGCGCACGGTGGCCACTTCGTTGGTGATGCGTGCTATCTCATTGTCCTTTTTGCGCAGCTCTTCCGATGCTTTCTGACGCTCCTCGAGGAGTGCCACGCGGCGACGGTCGTCGGTGCCGGCAAGCTCGGCCTTCAGTCGGGTGATCTCTGCGTCGCGCCGTGCGATGTCTGCCGCCATCTCGAGTTCGCGTTTTTTCACCGCGCTGTCTATCTGGCTGCTGAGGGCTTCCATGCGGGCGTTGCTTTCGGCCAGGCGCATGTCGCGCTCGCCGAGTTGTTTGCGGAAGTCGTTTTCCTGGCGTGTGTATTGCGCGGCGGCCTCGGCCTGCATTAGTTTGCGGTTCTCGGCGGTGCGGCGCTCGAGTTCCTCCTGGAAGGCGGCGTTGCGCACCTGGTTCGCGAGCGATTCAAACATGTCTTCGTCGACGCTGAACACATGTTGGCAGTGAGGACATTTGAGTTCTTTCATTCCGTATGGTCAACTGAAATGGATTGTTCTGTAAAGTTATGCAATTTTTTCCGAAATTTTGCAAGGGGAGAAAAATAGCGCTATATTTGTGAAATAAAATGGAGGAAAGTAAGTCGTTGAAATTATTTTATATTATCTGAGAGCATGCTTTCAGCCGATTTTAGTCCGAAGATGAAGGAGTGTAGCGGGCTACACGACTGAAGATGAAGGCAAAAAGCTGCGAACGAATGCCGCAGATAATATAAAGTTTGATTAAATATTTTATGCGGAATAATTTTCAGGACTTACTTATGCTCCGTGAACCTAAGAATAACACAAGGACAGATGAGAACAAAATATAAGAGAGTGCTTCTGAAACTGAGCGGCGAGTCGCTCATGGGCTCTCAGGGTTACGGCATCGATCCGGTGCGTCTGGGCCAGTATGCAGAGCAGGTGAAAGCCGCCGCACAGGGTGGCACGCAGGTGGCCATCGTCATCGGCGGAGGCAATATTTTCCGTGGCATGCAGGGTGCCGCAAAGGGTTTCGACCGTGTGAAGGGTGACCAGATGGGCATGCTCGCTACGGTGATAAACTCCCTGGCACTCAGCTCGGCGCTTACCGCCATCGGCCAGAAAGCACGCGTGTTTACCGCTATCAACATGTACCCGATCGGGGAATATTACAGCAAATGGCACGCTATAGAGGCCATGGAGCGCGGCGAGGTGGCCATACTCTCCGGCGGCACAGGCTGCCCGTTCTTCACTACCGATACCGGTGCGGCTCTGCGCGGTGTGGAGGTGGAGGCCGACGTAATGCTCAAGGGCACACGTGTTGACGGGGTATATACTGCCGATCCCGAGAAGGATCCCACTGCCACCAAATTCAGCGAGATCACTTACGACGAGGTGTATAACCGCGGCCTCAAAGTGATGGACCTTACCGCCACCGCCCTCTGCAAGGAGAACAAGCTGCCTATCATCGTGTTCGATATGGATACCGTGGGTAATCTTGCTAAAGTGCTTGGCGGCGAGAATATCGGCACTCTTGTCTATTGATAAAAATTAAAAAAAGATATAACAATGACTGATCCGAATACTTATCTTTCCCCGGCTGAGGAGAAAATGGAGATGGCAGTGGCCTATCTCGACGAGTCGCTCGCGCATATCCGTGCCGGCAAGGCCAATCCGAAAATTCTTGACGGAATACGTGTGGACTATTACGGCTCCGCCGCCCCTATTTCCAATGTGGCCAATATATCGGTGCCTGACGCACGCACCATCGTGATTACCCCTTGGGAGAAATCGATGTTTAAGGAGATCGAAAAAGCCATAATCAACTCCGAGCTTGGTATCATGCCCGAAAACAATGGTGAGGTGATACGCCTCTCTATCCCCCCGCTGACAGAGGAGCGCCGCAAACTGTTGGTAAAACAGTCGAAAGCGGAGGCCGAGCAGGCGAAGGTGAGCGTGCGCAATGCCCGCAGAGATGCCATCGACGGTCTCAAGAAAGCTATCAAGCAGGGTATGCCCGAGGATGTGGAGAAAGATGCTGAAGTTTCGGCACAGAAGCTCCATGACAAATTCCTGAAACAGATCGACGAGCTGTTCGCTGCCAAAGAGAAGGAAATTCTCACTGTGTAAGCCCGGCGGTTAATATAATTTATACCGGAGACCGGTTCTCTTCAAGAGGGGAGCCGGCTCCGGTTGTTTTAAAGTTATGCAGACCATATTATTTCATTCCACGATTTTCGGCCCTGTACATTCGCGCCGGCTCGGCACGTCGCTCGGCGTGAACCTGTCTCCGGCAGACGGGAAGGTGTGCTCGTTTGATTGTCTTTATTGTGAGGCGGGATTTAACGCGCAGGGTGCCGGGAGCGCCGGCCTACCTCCCCGCGGAAGTGTGCGTGCGCTTCTGGAGGAAAAGCTCAGGGAGATGAGAGACGCCGGACAGTCTCTCGACGTGATAACTTTCTCAGGAAACGGGGAGCCGACGCTGCATCCCGAATTCGAGGGGGTGGTGGAGGATACCATTGCGTTGCGCGATGAATATTTTCCCGGCGCGAAAGTGAGCGTGCTTTCCAATTCCACTATGCTCGGGCGCGAGGATGTGTGTCGTGCGCTTCTGAAAGTGGACAACAACATACTCAAACTCGACTCTGCCATCGACGGCACCATACGTGTGGTGGACCGCCCGAACGCGCCATCGTTTTCGGCCGCTTCTGTGATCGATCGGTTGAAGCGGTTTGCAGGGCAGGCGGTTATCCAGACGATGATGCTCCGCGGGGAGTACGATGGTGTGGCGATCGACAACACCACCGATGAGGAGGTGGAGGCGCTCATTGCCGCTTATCGTGCGATAAGGCCGCGTGAGATAATGATATATTCGCTTGACCGTCCCACGCCGGCCAAGGGGCTTGTAAAGGTGGGTATCGAAGAACTTACCGGGATAGGACGCCGTGTGGAGGCTGCCACCGGAATAAAAGTGCAGGTAAACTGAAGAGCGGGATATGGAAATGAATGTCCAGATGGCAAAACCTGCCAAATTGCCGCCGGCGCTTGAGCGCGGCGACCGTGTGGCCATCGTCTCTCCGGCGTCGAAAATAGCTCCGGAGCTGATAGACAGTGCGGTGGCCATGCTCGAAAAGGAGGGATATGGGCCGGTGGTCATGCCTCATGCGAAAGGGGAGAGCGGATCGTTCAGCGCCACGGCGCACGACCGGGTGGCAGACATGAGGATGGCGCTTGAGGATGACAGCATACGAGGGGTGTTGTGTTCGCGCGGCGGCTATGGTGCGGTGCATCTGCTCGGGGAACTTGACCGTCTGCCAGACAGGTGTTTTGACAAATGGCTGATCGGTTTCAGTGATATTACCGCCCTCCATTGCCTGTGGCAGAGGAAGGGTGTGGCCGGGTTGCATGCCGCGATGGCGAAATATATAGGCCGCGGCGGTGAATTCGAGTATTATAGCAGAGAGATGGGGATCCTGGCCGGAAAGGGGGATAGGATTTATGATTTCACGTTTCCTGCTCACCGGTATGACAATCCCGGGCGATGCCGCGGACGTGTGACGGGTGGAAATCTGGCTGTGCTCGGCGGACTGATCGGCACACCGTTTGATCCTGTAAGGATGGGGGATATCCTGTTTATAGAGGATATTGCCGAGCCGATATATAAGGTTGAAAGGATATTGTGGCAGTTGAGGTTGCGGGGTGTGTTCGACAATATCGCGGGGCTGATGGTGGGAGCATTTACCGAGTACCGTCCATCGGCTGACCATCCCGATATGGAGACGATGATAGAGCGCTTTATGCAGGGATATGCTTTCCCGCGTGCCTATGGCATCCCGGCGGGTCATATCGAGGGTAATTGCCCTCTGATTTTGGGCGCCGAGGCCGATCTTGTCGTAGGCGACGGGCAGGTGTCGCTCTGTTATAACCTGCGATAAGTGCTAATGAGTATGATAACAAGAGGATGTGTCATAATGGCCCATCTGGGTCGTCGCCCGAGGAATTCGGGTTCGGTCATTGACCAAAGTCAACTCCCGTCACCCTCACCCTCAGGCTCCTACCATCTGGAACCATTCTTGGCCGAGCCAAGCGACCAAAGGTCGATGACTGACAGCATCCTCGC
>CATJQX010000192.1 GCA_949742535.1 uncultured Muribaculaceae bacterium
CAATAAGAACTCCACATGGATGCGTATGCCCCTCGAGGCAGATCCCACGGTAGGTATTTCCGCTGTGACCGCCGACGGAGAAGAAGACGGTGATACCAGACGATACAACATACTGGGGCAGCCTGTCGGCGATGATGCCCGCGGTGTGGTTATTGTCGGAGGAAACAAAGTGCTGAGAAAATAACCCTTCTGTTATCATAGCTTAACTCCCGCGCTGTGAGGTGCCTGTGCATCCCGGCGCGGGAGTTTTCGTGCCTTCCGCCAAAAAATAGATTTGCATATATGGAAACTTGTTTGTATGTTTGCGTTAACAAAATTGTTAAACCAAACAGTTAGTCGATGGAAGACCAAAATAAGCCTAAGGATACCGAGGCCATGATCCTGCAGGCCGCTGAAAGAGAATTTCTGGAAAAGGGGTATGCCGGAGCGCGCACTACAGCCATTGCGGAAGCGGCTGGAGTGACGCATGCCATGCTGCATTATTATTTCCGCAGCAAGGACAAGCTGTTCGAAAAAATAGTTTCCGACAAGATGGACAAGCTATGCGAGATGTTGCTCATGACTATAAACCATCCGGAGCTACCGTTGAAAGAACGTATACAGAAGGGGATAGAGGGACATTTCGAGTTTCTGAGAGCAAACCCCGATCTGCCCAGATTCATCATCAACGAGCTTGCCGAACATCCCGGGCGGATGGAGACATTGCGCGGCACTTTGCTGAAAAACGCCACATCGCTCCTGGAAAGCCTGCAGGAGGAGATCGACCGCCTGGCATCATGTAACCTGTGCGAACGTGTGGATGCCCGCATGCTGTTGATTGACATGGTGTCGCTCAACGTATTCCTGTTTATCGCCGCTCCGATGGTCAAGACCGTGGCAGACAGCATGTATGGCGACTACGACCTGTTTCTTGAAATGAGGAGGAGGGAGAATGTGAAGACTATTCTTGGAAAACTAAAACTCAAGCTATGAACACGATGCTGAGACATGCGTTGTCGCTGATTCTGTTTTTGCCGCAGTACCTGTGCATGGGGGCACAGACCCTCACACTGGAGAAATGCGTGGAGCTTGCCACCGCCAACTATCCTGTGATAAGCAAATACCGCCTTGTGGAGCGCACTGGCGAACTGAACCTATCCGACGTAAACAAAAGCTGGTTGCCGCAGATCGGCGTATACGGCCAGGGAACGGTGCAGAATGTGGTGCCGTCGTTTCCCGGCGCGCTGTCGGAAATGATGGACCGTCTGGGTGCCGACATCCCCGGGCTCGGGAAGCTACAGTACAAGGTGGGAGTGGATTTGAACCAGACAATCTGGGACGGCGGAGCCTCGAAAGCTGTCCGCGAGGTGGAGCGCACCCTCACAGACGAACGACGCGCGGGGCTTGACGTGCAACTCTATGCCATAAGAGATCGTGTGGAGAATCTTTTCTTCGGAATCCTGCTTATGGATAAACAGATAGAACAGACGCAGCTTACCGGCGAACTGCTCCGGAGCAACCTCGAGCGCCTGCGTGCCATGATGCGCAACGGAACCGCCATGCAGAGCGACGTGGATATGGTGGAGGCGCAGTATCTTGCCACACGCCAGACGCTCTCGCAGGCCCGCGCCACCGCAGGCAGCTACCGCCGCATACTCGGCATTTTCATCGGGGAGGATCCCGGGGAAAGAGCGTTGGAGACACCTGTGGCGGCAATCCCCGCCGATCTCACCGTAAACCGCCCCGAAATAAGGCTTTACGAAGCACGCATGCGGGTGAATGATGCGCGCGACAACAGTATCAGAGCATCGCTGATGCCTAAAGTGGGACTTTTCGCGCAGGCATATTACGGTTATCCCGGGCTTGACTATTTCAAAAGTATGATGAACAAGGATTTGTCTTTCAATGCCATTGCCGGAGTCAAGGTGTCATGGAACATAGGATCGCTCTACACACGTAAAAACAATGAGAACCGTCTGCGGGCAGACACCGAGGGGATTGGCGTGGAGCGGGAGACATTTCTGTTCAACAGCCGCATAAAGGAGCGCGAGCTGTATGGCCGCATAGAGGAACTCAGGGAGGTGATGGCTGACGACGACCGCATTGTGGAACTGCGCGAGCGGGTACGCGAAGCTGCTGAGACACAGCTCGTGAACGGCGTGATCGATGCCACGGCTCTTCTCACCAAGATCACCGATGAAAATCTCGCACGCCTCGCCGCATCCTGTCACAAGATACAGTACATACAGAGCATCTATCAACTTAAATACACATTGAACAGATGAAAAAAGCAGTATACATCCCGGTCATCGCGTTAATGGCAGTCTCGTGCCAGAACAGGAACGAATATGACGCCACAGGCATCTTCGAGGCTACCACGGTAACGGTTGCCTCAGAGACAAGCGGCAAGATTCTTATGTTCGACATCGCGGAGGGGGATAGCGTGAGTGCAGGGCAGCATGTGGCTACCGTAGACACCACCCTGTTGGCGCTGCAGTACCGGCAGATCGGAAGCCAGCAGGCGTCTGCGGAAAATTCATCACCCGATATCGCCGCACAGGCGGCATCGCTCCGGACGGAGATCGCCCATCAGCAGAACGAATGCGACCGCATAGACAGGCTTATTGCCGACGGCGCTGCCACCGGCAAGCAGAAAGATGATGCCGAAGCACGCCTTAAGGTGCTGCGCGGACAGCTCGAGGGGCTTCTCTCAACGCTAAGCAAAAACCGAAGTTCCATTTCCGACAACGCCCTCGCCCTGCAGTACCAGAAAGAGCAGATTGCAGAGCAGATTGAGAAAAGCTGTGTGAAATCGCCTGTGAGTGGCACTGTCCTGCTTAAATATGCCGAAGAGGGGGAGTTCGCCACCCCCGGTAGAAAGCTGTTCAAGATCGCCGATCTCGACGGCATATATCTCAGGAGCTATTTCACCGTGTCGCAGCTCGCTGACATAAAACTCGGGCAGCAGGTGACTGTGATAGCCGATTTCGGCGGTGACGAACTATATGAATACCCCGGCAGGATCACATGGATCGCGCAGGAAAGCGAATTTACCCCGAAATCCATACAGACAGTTGATTCGAGGGCAAATCTGGTATATGCCGTCAAGATCGCTGTGAAGAACGACGGGCGTCTGAAACTCGGACAATATGGCGGAGTGCGCCTATGAAAAGCCTTATGGAGAATCAGGAAAATGCAATAGAGGTCAAGGGGCTGACGAAGCTCTACGGAAAGACGGTGGCGCTCGACGGCATATCGTTTGATGTGCCCCGGGGAGGCTTGTTCGGCCTCATAGGTCCCGACGGTGCCGGCAAGAGCACTCTCTACCGTATACTCACCACACTGCTCCGTCCCGATGCCGGGACGGCCGTTGTCGGCGGTTTCGATTCCGTAAGGGATTACAGGCAGATACGTGCGTCTGTCGGCTATATGCCCGAGCGGTTCTCGCTTTATCCGGACCTTACGGTAAACGAGAATCTGCAGTTTTTCGCATCGCTTTTTGGAGTGAGGGTGGCAGACAACTATGATCTGATCGCTCCGATATTCGGTCAGCTTGCCAGGTTTCCTGACCGCAAGGCGGGGGCGCTATCAGGCGGCATGAAGCAGAAACTGGCTCTCGGATGCGCGCTGATACACCGTCCGCATATCTTGCTGCTTGACGAGCCTACGACCGGTGTCGACGCTGTGTCGAGAAGTGAGTTCTGGGACATGCTCGCCACACTCAAGGAAAAGAGTATAACCATACTTGTGTCCACATCATACATGGATGAGGCGCAACGGTGCGACAGGATAGCGCTTATCGACAGGGGAAAGATACTGGATGTTAATACCCCCGCGAAACTCTCCGCCGACCTCGGCGAGAACCTGTATGCGGCCTCGGCCACCGATATGTATCCCCTTCTGCTGGCATTGCGCACGATGCCGGGTGTAAAAAGATGCTACACTTTCGGTGCCACGCTCCATGTGGTCGCCGGTGCGGGATTCGATGCTCGAAAAACCGTTGATGTCCTTGCGGCTTCCGGTCTGAGGGATGTGCGTCTTTTTCCTGTGAAAGGGGATATAGAGGATCTGTTTATAAAACTTGCAGGCGATGAATAGGGAGACAGTTATCTCGGTGAGAAACCTTACCAAGAAATTCGGCGGTTTCACCGCAGTCGACAATATAAGTTTCGATGTGGGGAAAGGGGAGATCTTCGGCTTTCTCGGTGCCAACGGCGCAGGAAAAACCACTGCCATGCGCATGCTGTGTGGCCTGAGCTATCCCACCTCCGGCACAGGCACTGTTGCCGGCTTCGACATTACCCGTAAGGCCGAGGAAATAAAGCGGCATATCGGATATATGAGCCAGAAATTCTCGCTCTATGATCAGCTGACCGTGCGGGAGAACCTCAGACTTTTCTCCACGGTCTACGGCATGTCGGATGCGGCGATAAAGAGCAAGACCGGCGAGATTTTCGCTCAGCTCGGCATGGAAAATATGGCAGACACGCTTGTGAGGGATATCCCGGTGGGCTGGAAACAGAAACTGGCATTTTCGGCGGCTACGATGCACGATCCGGATGTGGTGTTTCTCGACGAGCCTACAGGTGGTGTGGATCCTGTGACCAGACGCAAATTCTGGGAACTGATATATAGGGCGTCTTCTGGTGGTATGACGGTTTTCGTCACCACACACTATCTCGACGAGGCCGAGTACTGCAACCGTGTGTTGATAATGGTTGACGGGTGTGTCAGAGCGCTTGATACTCCCGCTGCGCTTAAAGAGCGGTTCGGCATGCAGACGATGGACGAGGTGTTCCGCATTGTTGCAAAAGATGCCGGAAGAGCCGACTGACTGTAAAAAACAAAATGTTCCGGACAATGTCAATATTCACATCGCTTATAAAAAAGGAGACACTCCATCTGCTGCGCGACTGGCGCACGCTCACCGTGGTGCTGATAATGCCTGTGGTGCTCCTGCTGCTGTTCGGTTTCGCCATATCCACCGAGGTCAACGACATAAGAGTAGTTGCGGTGGTCGACAGGCATACCGATGTATCGAGGCTCATAATGGAGCGTCTGCGTGTCAACTCTTATTTCACTTTCAAGGGTGAGGTGCCGTTCAATGAGGTGGAGGGTATGTTGCGCCGGGGTGAGACGGATGCCGCCGTAGTTCTCAGGACCGACGGCGGAGAGATCCGCTCCCAGATCATAACCGATGCTTCCAATACAAATATGGCCCAGACTTCGGTGGCATACATCGAGAGTGTGATCGGCGGGGGAGGGGATGTGCCGGTCATAACCTCCACACTATACAATCCGCAGCTCAAAAGCGCATATAATTTCGTGCCGGGTATCATGGGGATGATATTCATACTCATATGCGCCATGATGACCTCTGTCTCTATTGTGAGCGAGAAGGAAACCGGAACTATGGATCTGCTGCTTGTATCGCCCGTGCGTCCGCGTACCATCATACTTGGCAAACTTGTGCCCTATTTCATACTGTCGTGCATAATACTGTCGGCGATGCTGCTGTTAAGCTACACGGTGCTCGGTCTTCCGTTTTCGGCGAGCGCCCTGAATGTGGTGTGGATCACGGTGTTGTATATCACATTTGCGCTTTCGCTCGGTATGCTGGTGTCTACCCTGGTCTCCACCCGGGTGACAGCGCTGATAGTGTCGGGCGTACTGTTCATGCTTCCCGTGGTGATGCTTTCGGGGATGATTTTCCCTATTGAGAACATGCCGTTGCCTCTGCAGTGGCTTTCGTGCGTCATTCCCGCGCGGTGGTACATAGCGGCAGTGCGCACGCTTATGATACAGCAGCTGCCGGCATCGTATGTGCTGCAGGAGGTCGCCATACTCCTGTGCATGACTGTAGGCGTGCTTGCGCTTGCTGTAAGGAATTTCAATTCTAAAGGGTTGTTTAACAACGCAGAACACCCTTGATTAACGGATATTATTAAACAGACCCTCTGTACATTGAAAAAAGAGACACTGATGAATCTCAGGACACTTGGAATACTGCTGCGTAAGGAGATACTGCTGATGCGCCGGAATCCGTTTATTCCGCGTATCATACTGGCTATGCCAGTGATGGTGATGCTTCTGCTCCCCCTGGTGGCGAACCTTGATGTGAAGGATGTGTGCGTCACTGTGGTAGACAACGACGTTTCCGAGCTTTCCAGGAGGATAGTTGCCGATATGGCAACCTCGGAATATCTCAGAATTGTAGCCACTCCCTTCACACACGGCGACGCTATGAGTACCATTGAGCGCGGGGATGCCGATGTCATAATCACCATCCCTGCCGGATATTCCGCGGATATGGTCAACGGCGCAGCTCCACGGCTCGATGTGGAGGCTAACGGTGTGAATGTGACAAAAGGTATGATTGGGGCGAGGTATGCAGCATCCTCTGCCACAGGTACTCTGCGGCGATGGATGGCTGAAGAGGGGATGCAGGTGCCTGCGGATGGCATAAGCGTGATAAACCTCTATAATCCCACTCTCGATTTCCGGAATTATATGATACCGGCGTTGATGGTGGTGCTGATAATTATAATATGCGGGTTCCTTCCGGCACTTAATCTGGTGGGAGAGAAGGAGAGTGGCACCATAGAGGCGATGAATGTCACCCCCGTGGGAAAATTCACGTTCGTATTGTCGAAGCTGATCCCATACTGGGTGATCGGGGTGCTTGTGGTTACAATCGGGATGTTCATAGGTCGGGTGGTCTATGGCCTTGCTCCTGCCGGAAACATCGCATGCATTTATCTGGCGGCGATCCTGTTCAGCCTCGTTATGTCGGGGCTTGGAGTGTCGATAGCCAACAAGTCGGCCACTCTTCTCCAGAGCATTTTTGTGATGTTCGCCTTCATAATGATTTTTCAGCTCATGGGGGGATTGTTCACTCCCATCTCCTCCATGCCACAGTGGGCGCAGTATCTCACATATGCGGTTCCTCCCAGATATTTCATAGAGATAATGCGTGCCATATATCTGAAAGGTGCGTCTGTGGCAGACCTGTGGATGCAGTACACCGCTCTGGGCGGATTCGCCATGCTGTTTTGTACCGTAGCTGCGTTCACTTATCGTAAACAGGGCTGACAATGAAATGCCGGTGTGTCAAAATACGCAAATTGACACACCGGCATGTTTTATATCCGGATGACGAGGATGTTGTCAGTAATCGACCTTTGGTCGCTTGGCTTTGCCAAGAATGGTTACTGCTCGAGCAGAAGCACCATATTGTTGTCGGCATCGTAGAAGCCGATACCACCGCCGGCGAGTTTACCGTAGGATACCACTTTGGGGA
>CATJQX010000193.1 GCA_949742535.1 uncultured Muribaculaceae bacterium
ACAGAAAGGCAATCAGACGGCCTGCCGAACATATTTCGATGTGTCAAGCAACTGTTCCCAATCAATTTTTACTTACCTTTGCACTGTATTTACGCAAACTGAATAATGAACACAGAATTTGAGTCGGCACTGCTTGAAACAGCCGTAACTGAGATCTCACGCCTTCCGGGTATCGGACGCAAGACCGCCCTGAGACTGGCCCTCCATCTGCTCCGCGAGGATGTGACTACCTCAGTGTCACTTGGCGAGGCCATCATCAACCTCAGAAAAGGAATAAAGTATTGCAGTGTCTGCCACAATATATCAGAAACAGAGGTGTGCCCCATCTGCGCCGACAACCGGCGCGACAGTTCCACCATATGCGTGGTGGAAAGCGTAAAGGATGTGCTGGTTTTTGAAAACACACGCTCATACCACGGGGTCTACCATGTGCTGGGAGGGATCATCTCCCCTATCGACGGCATCGGCCCCGACAAACTACAGATCGACTCACTGGTGGAACGTGTGGCGGCAGGCAACATCAAAGAGGTGATTCTCGCCCTGAGCGCCACAATGGAGGGTGACACTACCGATTACTATATATACCGCCGGCTGCAGCCATACGACATAAAGATTACACAGCTTGCACGCGGCGTCTCAGTAGGAAATGAAATAGAGTATACCGACGAGATCACCCTCGGCCGGTCGTTGCAGAACCGCACATTGTTCGCTGATTCCATAATGGGATAACATCCCGTCAATCCCCCCTTGCCATGGTAAGATTACGAGCACTTGAACCGTCGGATGTAGACCGGCTTTACATATGGGAAAACACACCGGAAATGTGGCGTTACGGCTTTTCGCCCGCTCCCCTCTCGCGCCACCAGTTATGGGAATATGTCACACAATACGACGCCAACCCGCTCGCACAACGGCAACTGCGGCTTATGATAGACGCAGGGGAAGAGACTGTGGGCACTCTCGACCTGTATGACCTTGACGCAAGAAACGGCCATACATTCATCGGCATAATGATCGCCCCGCAATACCGCCGGCACGGTTATGCATCTGAAGCCATTGCCATAGCTGCCGGTTACTGCCGCGACAACCTGGGTCTGCGACAGATAGCCGCGACGGTCGCCGATGACAACCATGCATCCTCGGCACTTTTTGAAAAGTGTGGATTCCGCCATACGGCTACGCTTCCGCAATGGGTAGCGCGATCAAAAAACACCTATACCGACGCCCGCATCTTCACACTTCCACTATAAAAGGAAGTTTCAACAGATACACAAAGCGGCCTCTGACTGATCATTCCAACGGCAACACCAGTTTAAAGCGTGCCCCATCGCCCTTGTAGCCGGTGTCAAGCACAAGCGTGCCCCCGAGGAGCTGCGCAAGCTGACGCGCTATAGTGAGACCGATGCCTACACCCTGCGATGTATGGTCAAGTTTTACGAAACGTTCAAAAATGCGCTCACTGTTTTCAGGCGATATTCCGGGTCCATCATCCGTCACATATATGGCCACGCTATTATCCACGCGGTTTATGTCGTATGAGACCGAAATGGAACCTTCGTGTGTGAATTTAGCGGCATTTACAAGCAGTTGCACCAGAATCTGCACCAGACGGCGGGAATCGGTCTTTATGCCTATCTCCTCCCCTGATCTGTCGACATGGATAGCGACACCGCTGTCAAGACGGTGACGCACACTGTCGGCCGCCAGCTCAAGCAGATTTTCAAGATTCTCTTTGGTGCGGTTCACTATCAGCGAATTGGTCTCTATTTCTGAAAGACTGAGCACATCGTTGAGCATCGTTGTAAGCAGTTCTGAATTCAGCTCCACCAGTTCCGAGAAATGTTTCAGATATGGCTTATATCCAGCCTCTGAACAGTCTATTATCAGATTGGTATACTCATTTATTGCATGTAGCGGCACAGTGACCTCGCTGCTTATGTTCTTGATAAAGTCGCTCTTCATGCGGCTCGCTTTACACGCTTCGTCGCGCGCTTTCACAAGCTGCTCCTGCGACTCACGGAGGCTCTCACTCTCTTTGCGCAAAGCCTCGTTGGACTCTTTAAGGCTTTTTCCAAGCCTACGCGCATGCCGCCAAAGAATGGCCGCAACCACCAGCAGAAGCAGCAACACCCCGGCCCCCACAAGCGCCCATACCAACGAGTTGCGCGCCAGTATCCGCGCCTGCTCCGCATGCGCCTCTTTCATGCCGTTGATGTCATATACCATCTGCAACTCCTTGTATTTTTCCCTCGAGCGCTGGTTTATGACCTCCTGCAATATCTTGTTATACTCCCGTGAGGCTGAGAGAAGCGCATCCTTGTCGCCGACCTGCTCGGCACTTTCTATCGTATATTTCAGCAACAGTTCTTTTTTGGGGGCATTATATGGCAAGTCGCGGTATTTCCCAAGCAATTCGAGCGCCTTGGGATAATCATGCTTGTACATGGCATAATAAATCTGGGGGCAACCGGATATGGCATTGGTGGAACGCGCAAGTTCGTCTTCCTCCACCAGCCTCATCACTTCCGAATAATATTTTTCCACCTCCTCGGGCATCAGAAGCTGGTAGTTGCCCAACAGACGCGTATAAATGATATAGCGGTTACCGTCGTAATCGCGGTATCGGCGGTTTCTTCCGACCAGTCCATCCTCAAGAGCATCAATGATAGAGAGCAGTTTACGGTCATTCTCTATCGACTTCTCATATTCCCTGTTGGCCGCATAGGCCTTGGAAGCCTGCACATAATAACAGTTGCGCAGACTGTAGGCCTCCGGCCTGAGTTGCTCTATAAGGGCACCGAGCCTGTCAAGATATTTGGAAAGCAATTCACCCTGCGAGCCATCCGCGATATAGAGGCACAGGGCATGCAACAATACTATGCGCTCGTATAAATCCTGGCTACCCGTATTGCCGAGTTTACTTAATATCCGGTAAAATTCCCGCTCTTTTTCCTCTTCGGCAGCATAACGCACCTTTGCATTGTTGCGGAACATCCTGAGCAGAGCCACAGTCTCGTCGCGGTCGTCGGAAGGCTCGAAATTCATGGCACGCCTTATATCAATCTCAAGAAGGGAGTCGTTGCGCTGATGGATATTGCCGAGATTCCTCAGAGCGTCAAGGCCGTACTCCGAATTGCCCGAAGCCAGAGCGATGTCATACACCATCGTCCCTATGGAATCGCGGTATTGACGCGGACACAGGTCAAACATGTTTGAAAGGACCAGGATACTGTCTGAAGCCTCGGCAGCACGCGACAGCTCGGCCTGCAGGGTTGTTATCGCCGCTTTCTTGTCAAAATCGGGCGGGAGAGCCCGCACCGGCAGGTTCCAGCATAACAGCAGTAGGAATATATTGATTGACAAAATTTTTCTCATCGCAATAATAATCTATACAGATTACGACACACCCGATACAAAACACCTGCGAACCGAAGCATATGGCAACCAATCCGGAGGAACAAAAAGGACGAAACGAGATCAAATGCTTTCTGCGTGCTTGTCTATGCAACAGTTACATGTATGCCATGTAACAGCCGTGCATTACCCGGCAATGCGGGAAATATCAATGGATATACACTATACATCCGTCACAAAGGTACAAAACTATTTTCAAACTATCACAAACTTAATACAAATCTTTTTCAATCTTTTTATGATTTGTAACGTTTTTGAAAACAGGAAACCTCCAGTTCCGGTATCTGCATGTTAGACAGATAGCCATTTTTTTAGTACCTTTGCAGTTGAAAACTGCGATCATCAGGCGCTTAGACGCGCATAACATATATAACAAACTGAATTTCTGTATATTCGAGCATGAACGACAACTGCCAGATAGTATCATTCGGTAGATTTGACATAAACAGCGACGGTAAAAGTTCTGATCCTACATGGACCGACCTTCCGGTCATTGCCACACGCAATCTGGTTCTTTTCCCCCAAGTGACAATACCCATAGCATTGGTAAGGGAAAACGCACTGCGTGTAGCACGCTATGCATCTGAGCACAACATACCTGTGGGCATATGCTGCCAGCTTGATGCCTCCCAGAACAATATCTCGAAAGCATCGCAGGTATGCAAATACGGTGTGCTTGCCGAAGTGATACAGGTACTTGACCTCCCCGACGGAGGGCATACCGCACTGGTGCGCGGCCGCGGCAGATTCAAAATCAAAAAGGAGGCACCGGGCATCACCATACCGGGATCGGAACTCAATGTGGAAGCCTCGCCTGTAGCAGACCGCAGACCCTCCGAGGGCGACAAGGAGTTCGAGGTGCTCATAAAAAGCATCCGCGACAGCATGAAAGCGTTGTCCAAAGGACTTGACAGCGGGCCGGCAGTATTCATGAACGTGGAAAACATCTCCGATCCGTCGGAACTGATAAACACCGCCGCCACAAACATACCTTTCGAGCCTGCCGAGAAAATGAAAATGCTCTCCAAGCAACGCATCAAGGACCGTGGCTTAATGCTATACCACTGCATGCTCGACATACTGTCGCGCATCGAGATAGCCAACTCCATCAAGGAAAAGGCACAGATGGAGATGACGCAGCAGAACCGCAACGCCTTCCTCCAGCAGCAGATGAACGCCATACGCGAGGAGCTTTATGGCGACGAGAACGACGAGATCGACTCCCTGCGCAAGAAAGCCCAGGAAGCCGGCCTCCCGGAAGGGGTGGCCAAAACCATCGACAAGGAGATAGACCGCCTGCAGCGTCTCAACCCCTCCATGCCCGATTATTCCACACTCCTCTCATACATAGAGACTGTGCTTGACCTCCCCTGGAACAAGGAGACCGAACTCAACACAGACTTCACCAAAGCCGAGGAGATATTGAACTCAGACCATTACGGGCTCGAAAAAGTAAAAGACCGCATACTCGAGCAACTCGCTGTGATGATAAACAACCCCGGCGGCAAATCGCCCATCCTCTGTCTCGTCGGAGCGCCTGGTGTGGGAAAGACATCGCTCGGGCAGTCGATAGCGAAAGCGCTCGGCAGAAACTACAGGCGCGTATCGCTCGGCGGCCTGCACGACGAAGCCGAGATACGCGGTCACCGCCGCACCTACATCGGAGCCATGCCGGGCCGCATAATGGACTCAGTGCGCCGCGCCAAATCGCGCAATCCGGTGATCCTGCTCGACGAGGTTGACAAAATCGGAAACGACTTCAAGGGAGACCCCTCGGCCGCGCTGCTCGAAGTGCTCGATCCCGAACAGAACTGCCGCTTCCACGACAACTATATCGACGTGGATTTCGACCTCTCCAAAGTGCTCTTCGTAGCTACAGCCAACACACTCTCCACCCTCTCGCAACCGCTGCTTGACCGTATGGAAGTGATAGAGATCTCAGGCTATCTTGTTGAAGAGAAAATTGAGATCGCCCGCCGCCATCTCCTGCCCAGAGTGATGGAGGAACTGAATCTGGAGAAGGATTACATACGCATATCCGACAGCGCCCTGCGTAAGATAATAGAGGAATACACTTCGGAAAGCGGAGTGCGACAGCTTGAAAAAGCACTTGCCAGCATACTGCGCAAGACCGTGCTGCGACGCCTCCAGGGCAAAGAGGTGCCGGAAGAGATACAGCCTGAACATCTGCATGACTATCTCGGCCTTCCGCGCCACCACAGCGACCGGTACGAGGGGAACGATTTCCCCGGCGTGGTCACCGGTCTGGCATGGACAGCCGTCGGCGGCGAAATACTTTTCATAGAGTCGTCGCTCTCCAAAGGCAAAGGCGAGAAGCTCACACTTACCGGCAATCTCGGCGACGTGATGAAAGAATCGGCGGTGATAGCCCTGCAGTATGTCAAGGCACATGCCGCCGAAATGGGGATTGACACCGAAATGTTCGACACCTATAACCTCCATATCCATGTGCCGGAAGGCGCCATACCTAAAGACGGCCCCTCGGCAGGTATCACCATGGCCACATCCATCGTATCGGCATTCACCGGCAAACGGGTGCGCGAGCGTCTGGCCATGACCGGAGAGATAACACTGCGCGGCAAGGTGCTCCCCGTCGGAGGCATAAAGGAGAAGATCCTCGCGGCAAAACGCGCCGGCATAACCAACATAGTGCTTTCACAGGAGAACCGCCGCGACGTGGAGGACATCAACGAGCGCTACCGCAAAGGACTGACATTCCACTATGTCGACACGGTTCTTGACGTAATACGCTATTCTTTCACCGATTAGTCTTCATAGCAATGGCCGAAAACTCGCTTCTCAACCGCCTCGACGGCATCGAGGCACGATTCGAGGAGGTTTCAACCCTCATCACGGATCCCGCGGTAATAGCCGACATGAAACGCTATGTGAAGCTCAACAAAGAGTACCGCGAGCTGGAAAAGCTCACCGCCGCCACCAGACGTTACAAAGGGCTGCTCAACGATATCGACGAGGCAAAGGAACTCCTCGAGGCAGAATCGGACCCGGAAATGAAACAGATGGCCCGCGAGCAACTCGACGCGGCCACAGCCGGTCTTCCCGCACTCGAGGAGGAGATAAAGATACTTCTCATACCTGCCGATCCCGAAGACTCTAAAAACGCTATCGTGGAGATCCGCGGAGGCACAGGCGGCGACGAGGCGGCACTTTTCGCCGGAGACCTGTTCAAGATGTACACCCGCTATTGTGAGCAGAAAGGGTGGCAGGTAGCGGTCACCAGCTTCAACGAGGGCACCGCGGGAGGCTTCAAGGAGATTGTTTTCGCCGTGAGCGGCGAAAACGTATACGGCACCCTAAAATACGAGAGCGGCGTGCACCGTGTGCAGCGTGTGCCCGCCACCGAGACCCAGGGGCGTGTGCACACTTCGGCTGCCACAGTAGCGGTGCTGCCGGAAGCCGAAAGCTTCGACGTGGAGATCAACGAAGGGGAAATAAAATGGGAGACCTTCCGCAGCGGGGGAGCCGGAGGACAGAACGTCAACAAAGTGGAGTCGGGAGTGCGCCTGCGCTACATGTGGAAAAATCCCGTGACAGGCCAGACCGACGAGATACTTATAGAATGTACGGAGACCCGCGACCAGCCCAAAAACAAGGAGAGGGCACTCAGCCGTCTGCGCACGTTCATATATGACAAGGAGCACCAGAAATATGTGGACGATATAGCCTCGCGCCGCAAGACACTGGTATCCACAGGCGACAGATCCGCCAAGATACGCACCTACAACTTTCCGCAGGGGCGCATCACCGACCATCGCATCAACTACACCATATACAACCTCCAGGCTTTCATCGACGGCGACATACAGGACTGCATCGACCATCTGATCATCGCCGAAAACGCCGAGAAACTCAAGGAGGCAGAACTCTGAAAACACAAAACCTGACCACACACCACACGGCTGTGGCTTATCCATCATAACATATACCCATGACAAAGAAAGAACTGATTGAGAACATCGCCCGCAAACGCTCGTTCCTGTGCGTCGGACTTGACAGCGATCCGCTGAAACTCCCCAAATGCGTGACTGACAAATATAGCTCTCCTGCCGAGGCTATGCTTGAGTTCAACAAGGCTATTGTCGACGCCACCGCGCCCTACTGCGTGGCATACAAGCCCAACACAGCTTTCTACGAGGCACTCGGAGCAGAGGGATGGGAGGTGCTCGATCAGACAGTGGCATACATCAAGACCAACTATCCCGACCAGTTCGTGATAGCTGATGCAAAACGCGGCGACATAGGCAACACATCGGCGCTGTATGCCCGCGCATTTTTTGAAAAGATGGCCGTGGACGCCCTCACAGTCGCCCCCTACATGGGATCTGACAGCGTGAAGCCGTTCCTCGGATACGAAGGCAAATGGGTGATCCTGCTGGCGCTCACCTCCAATCCCGGCTCCAAAGACTTCCAGTTCATTCCCGACAAAGAGGGTACAAGACTGTTTGAGAGTGTGCTGTCAAAAGCCACCGGATGGGCCACTCCCGAGGAGATAATGTTCGTGGTAGGAGCCACCCAGGGGGAGATGTTCGCCGACATACGCCGTGTAGCGCCCGACAATTTCCTGCTCGTGCCCGGTGTGGGCGCCCAGGGGGGCGACCTGGCCACCGTCTGCCGCCACGGCATGACAGCCGACTGCGGACTGCTCGTCAACTCCTCGCGAGGCATCATTTTCGCATCGAAAGAGAGCGACTATGCCGATGCCGCCGCAAAAGCCGCAAGCGAACTTGCCGCTGAAATGGCGACAATGCTGAAGGAATATAGTAAAATTTAACGCTCGGTTTAAGAGTATTTCGCTAAAAATAATCTATATTTGTCAGCGTTTTAGGCACACACGTTGTTTCATTCAGACACGCACGGCAACGCAGTGCCGCCGCATACATTAAAGACAAGATACCAAAAACTTACATAACAATGACAATAGACAACTACAATTTCGCCGGCAAGAAGGCCATCGTACGCGTGGACTTCAATGTGCCCCTGGACGAAAACGGCCACATCACAGACGATACCCGTATCCGCGGCGCCCTCCCCACCCTCAAGAAAATCCTTGAAGACGGAGGCAGCCTCATCATCATGTCGCATATGGGCAAACCCAAAGGCAAAGTGAACCCCAAGTTCTCCCTCGCCCAGATAAAGGATGATGTAGCCAAAGCTCTCGGCCACGACGTGAAATTCGCTTCTGACTGCGCCAACGCAGCCGAGGCAGCCGCCGAGCTCAAACCCGGCGAAGTGCTCCTGCTCGAGAACCTCCGTTTCTATCCCGAAGAGGAAGGAAAGCCCGTAGGTATCGACAAAGAGGATCCCGCATACGACGCAGCCAAGAAAGAGATGAAAGAACGTCAGAAGAAGTTTGCCGAGACACTCGCAAGCTACGCCGACGTTTACGTAAACGACGCATTCGGCACAGCACACCGCAAGCATGCCTCCACAGCAGTTATCGCCGACTACTTCAAGGCTGAAGA
>CATJQX010000194.1 GCA_949742535.1 uncultured Muribaculaceae bacterium
CTCCGGGCATGGGGTTGCCGCCGGCATTAAGTTCGCGGTCGTATCCGTAAAGCAGCACGGGATCACACACCCTCTGCGGCGAGAATCCAAGCAGATTCTCCACCACGGCGCGGCTGTTCTCGTCGCGCACTGAAAGGGCTTCCATCCCTTTCAGGCCGCCGGAAACAAAACCCCGGCAATTGAGACGGTCGATATCCTCAATAACCGTAGGACCGAAACTGCCGGCATATGATATCACCCTGTGCGAAGGAGCGGCATATCCGAAGAATATCGGTGTCGGCCCCGTGTGAAGTGCGAAAACCTCGTCTGATCCCACCACAGTGAGGTCAATATCCTGCGCCTCCGAGTAGTACTCCCCTATTATGCCATATTTCGCGAGAAACGCGCGCAATGTCTTGCGTTTCCGGAAATTGTACAGCGTCTTCGACAGGCCGTTCTCCCTGAGATAATCAATATATATCCCAACCGAACCAAGCCCGATGGAATATTTGGCTTTCTTGTCATGCCCGAGAAAGTCGTAATTCTTGTCAAACCTCAGCGCCTGCGCCTTATGCCCCATCCCCTCGAGCACGCGCTTGAGAGCGGTAAGCTGCAGAACAGCCCCGTGGTTGTGCACATCATAGTGTGTGATGATTCCTATATTCATCTTATATGTTATGTTTTTTCAGCCTCAAAACAGATTCCACTCCGGAAGCTGGAATCTGCAATTAATCTTAGTATTAGTCCATTTTCGCGGCGCACACACGATCTTTTCTGTATTCTGATTCAAGAAAGCGCTCCACCACGAGAATGAGCTGTTTGCTATTATATTGTGGCCGCATCTACTCATAAGCAACATATCCAACGGTGAGTCAAGCCCCTTATTGAAATCTGCACAACGCACCTCCCTCCCTTTTACAAGAGGTAGTATCTCGTTTCTGCACCACTCCATATCGTCAGAAAAAACAATATACAGGGGATCTTCCACATGTTCCGATATAAAACTTATCGCAGACCGGTAATAATCTATGCCACAGAGCCCGGCATAATACGGAGCTTTCAGATAATCTCCACGACGCACATGAAGTGCCACGCATCTTCTCTTGTTTTCATCTATCAGTCCTAGCATGCTTCGGGTAGGCTCATTGACATTCTTCCTGAAAATGAAATGCGACTTCAAGAGATCGTCAACATCTTTGAAATATTCATGATTCTGCCAGTATCCCCAATAATATCTGTCGCCTGAAGAGAACACTTTGTCGTTATATGTATAATCTGGCAATTCAAAACATTCCGTATTACGGGAGGGAAGGAATTTCCGCATTGCGGCAGACAACTGATAGCAATATGCCGGCCGTGTCACTTTTATCAAATCGCGGAATCCCGCCCGCGGCAGTGACAGTCCGAATACTGTCTCCAATTCCAGACCGTTGTGAACTCCATAGCCCCTGAAACATGATGTATCAACCAGCACCTTCTCCTGGGGAAACCTGTGCTTCAGCGCCATGTACAAGGCATACTGAAACATCTGGTTGCCCAGCCCTCCTATGATCCGTACGATTTTCATAATATCTAACCTAATTTATAAAGATTTCCGAGCAACAGACTTTTTAATACACCCCTTGATTCGTAGAGCTTGCTTCTTGCACCACAAAGCCATAGAAACAGACTTCATATGTGAATATTTCTTTTCTATAACAGACATATCAGCCCGGTTTGCATCAGCTATATTGATATTGGATGTTATCTGGCCGGCATGTCCATGAATAGACATTACGTATTTATCTTTTTGAAAGACAACTCCGTTTGAGTTCTTCAAAATTCGATAATACCATTCCGTATCCACCAACCAGTTCAACCTCTCGTCAAAGAATTGCAAATTCTTCTTTTTGAACGCAACGCACGCACACGGTCCAATGTAATTGATAAAAAACAAAGAGACGGGAACACTAAGCATTATTTTTTTCAGCCGGGGGGAAACCCAGTCTTTCCTCTGTCTGTCACCGCTACATACACAAATGTTTGAAACAACAACATCTGTCTTTTCCATCAACTCAACGATTGTCTTAAGATAATCGCCCTGAGGCAAACGCTCATCATGATGCAGCAAAATGACTATTTCTCCGGTGGCTTTTTTCAGTCCTTGATTCCAATTTCTAACGGCACCTAACGAGGGGCTGTTCCTTATATAACGAATCCTGTCATCATTAGAATTATTGCAGATCTCCCTGATGCCATTTTCTGAAGAGTCATCCGATACTAAAATCTCTATTTCCTGATAATCCTGTGATAAAACAGACTGCAATGCGCCTTTAAATAGCTCCACATTATTATATGTGGGTATAATGACTGAAACACGCGTCATCTACTAAAAATTATAAAATTTATACGGCAATATCCGGGTCCACTCAGGTCGCACTTCCATCACAAACAAAAAGCTGCATATCATAATGCAACAGAACATAAATGACGCTAACTGAACATATTTCGTTTTCCGTCTATCGGCATACAGGTTTGAAATATAAACAGATATCACCGGCAAGAAATACAACAACAAGCGACCTATTACAAATAACCGCACTGATACCACAGCAGTCCCCACATACAGCCACAAGACCAGATGGTCAGGTTTCCGACTGTATATCTGCAGTTTCTCACGTTTCAAATTCGACTTCAGAAAATTCGCATACATGAATATGACAACCGCATTCAGCGTATGGAACAATCCCACCAGATTGAGTCCCTTCTGTGCGACACGCGTCTTGGCATATGCCGAGTAAGCCACTTCCGGAGAAAGGTCATTTGCAAAAAAGCCATACATCGTGAAAGCTATGATCGTAGAACCGACAAGAAAAATCTCCTTGTGCCTGATGCTGATACCTTTCATATATATCGGAATCAATATCAGCAAAAACAATGCAGAAGTATGAAAGACTGAAGCTACCAATACCAAGCAAGCCGCCCATATGTATTTGTCTTTTTTCAAAAGACTGAACACCAGCAAACCTATGGCAATCGCCAATCCCTGGCGTACAGCAATCATCTCACTGAACAGACCTCGTGTGACTACAAAAATAAAAATAGCGAACCAGGTACAACGACTATTGCGATAGATATACCACATCGTTACACCAAGAATAATCAATGTGGTAATGATTTGAAAACCTAAGAAATTAAGCTCAAGGACATTATGCGAAAAACGCTCCAACAGCAAGTATCCCGTTTCAAACCGCTCTTTAGATGACAACCGATAGAACGGCTCCCAGGATTTAATTCGGTTATAGTGATAATAATATGCATCTGTGTCACACAATACCGTGTAGTCCCTTAAAGCGAAAACTATAAAAAACTGAATAAAGAATACCCAGATGCACAGTTTACTTTTCCCTGCACCCTCCTTTAAAGCGGCTACAAGAAAAATCTCTATGATAAAAATACTTAACAAGATCTCAATATTCAGCATCCTATCGCTTGTCGGAACAAATTATATGTATATTCGAGATCAAAAGACGCCATATACTTTACCGAAGCGTCTGCGATCCGGCATCTCAATTCTTCATCTTCAACCAATGCAATGATATTATCAGCTAAAGCAGATGGTGACTTTACCGGGGAGACCAATGCTGTCTTACCGCTTTTTGCCATCTCGCAATAACCGGGATTGTCTGTACACGCAACAGCGCAGCCACAGAGCATTGCCTCACCGATGGTAAGTCCCCACCCCTCATGATAACTGGCACCAATGAAAATCGCCGCAGAGTTATACAGCTCCCTTAACTTATCTCTCGAAGGTTGTTTATAATAAGAATACCACTCGGGTAAAGATTCCGGCCTTTCAGGTATCCCGAACGCACTTACATGCAATTCAGGATATTTCTTATGCACAATTTCCAAAGCGCTGAAGCAATCCGCGCAACCTTTACGCGGACTCGGATTATACATCATCGCTATTTCATATCTGCAACGGTCTTTGGGAGGTGTCACAACATAAAATTGATTAAGGTCAAAACCGTTCTGTACTTTCACGCACGATACACCCTGTCCATCTATTATCCGTTTCAGCCAATCGGATATGACAATGTTCCTGAATCCGAATTTATAACTGCCTATAACATGGTCATCTGTAATCCGAAATCCCCAGTTCTCAAAATCCTGTATGAAATAATATTTTTTCTCTGCAGGGGCATTGAACTTTTTCAGATTGTAGGCCGACTCTATAGTGGTTGCAATATATCTGTCGGCATATCCGACACCGGCCTCACCAAACTTCCATAACCAATTTTCGGAGATTTGAGGGGAAAGCTTAAACCACGATGAACATTTATATGACTTTATATATTTAAGATACAAGTATTTAACCACTGCCTTAGCCTTCTGTGGGAGTCCATACAGACCGATATCACTGTTAGCGCTATAATAGATGCTTACTTTATGACCATCTGCTGCAAGCCTGTTGGCATATTCATAAATCATCCTCAGGCCACCGAGAGGTTTCCAGGCGGCTCCGGATACCAGAAACTTAATTTCCATAGGATTCTTCAACAATGGTAATATGACTTACTGATGAGTTTCACAAGCCCTCCCAATCCCATGATGGCGCACATCAGCACCAGTTTATGCATTAACGACAGGTTACACCCAAAAACTTTCTTAAGGTAATTTGTCTGACGATAGCGTCCGCGGATCTCGGCGGATGAGAATTGCCCGGTCAAAGCCATATCATATTTCACGCGCTGTTTCATAGTAAGTATTTCCCGATCAAACTCTACGTTAAAATCGGGAAAGGTCAACAGTTTTTCTATTATTACCGCATCATTTGAAAGATTTTTCAATCTGTCTTTAGATGCCATAGTTATCGACTGTGGATTTGTCCTGTAATGGTAACCTGCCGTATCAATATACCCGATTTTTATATCCGGATAGCACAAAAGCTCCTGCAGGACAATCCAGTCTTCCTTGCAACGGACACGTTTGTCAAATGAAACGTTTGCTTTCGAATACACAGAACGCCTAACAAGTTTATTACACAGACTTCCGTGCAGCCCATGAAACAATTGATGTTGAACATCCTTTGGAACCAACGAAACAGGCTTTTGTCTGATCAGAAGAGATTTATCATTGTTTTCTTTATAATAGTCACATATCAATATATCCGTTTGCCACTGTTCCGCATAATTGTACAGTACTTCTATATAATTTCTGTCAATCCAGTCATCTGCATCAACATGAATGATATAGTTTCCTGTCGCCGTCTCAAGACCCTTCTGGCGGGCAGCACTTACGCCCTCGTTTAAGGTATGGATTACTTTTAACCGCTGATCCATGGCGGCATATTCGTCGCAAATCGCACCTGACCGGTCTGTACTTCCGTCATCTATCAATATCACTTCTATATCCCGAAGTGTTTGTCCTATCACACTTTCCAGACAGTCGGCAAGCCACTGTTCGGAATTATAGACCGGTATTATTATTGATACATCAGCCATCTGTTCAGTTCTTTTTTAGTACCACCGAAATGATCTTGCCAATCATTTTTTTAGTGACAGTTCGTGGGATCAGAAAAATTATTGACAGCAAGGATAAAGAGACACAATATGTAAGGGCAGTAAGTATTACAGAAATAAATCCGTCACCTAACTGTTTTGATATCACTGCTGTAAAAAAAGCACACATACATATAATTGCCCCAGTAGGCAACAATATGCGTGTCAGGATCGACAATACATCCAATCCGGGTATTTGCTTTTTCAACAAAACCATATCTATAACCACAACAATTGCTGCCATCAGCAGCATGGCATAATATGCCACTGAAGGATCGTCGTATCTTAACAGCAACAAATAACTCAACGGAAGGGTGACAATGAAAGCCGTGCCACCTAAAATACTCATTTTCTTTACATTTCCCGTCGCATGTATTCCGATGGTCAACAATGTTGTTATGAAGGTTGCAAAACCGGTGATTATCGTAATTCTTGACAGCTCAACCGCATATTTAGGTATTGTTCCTAACCATAGCTCAAAAACAAAATCTATTTCTATATACAACGGAACAGCAACCATTGCAAAAAGCAATAAAGAATACTTCAGCGCCTGCTGCATCAGGTCGTTCATTTCACTGATATTCCCGGCAGCATATTGTTTTATTATCTGAGGACGAAATGCATAAATCACATTTGTGCCAAATGAAAGAATGGCGGTCTGTATATTCGTCGCAACCCCGGCTGCAGCATTGACTACCGTACCAAAAAACAGGTTCAGTATCATATTCAATCCTTGTGTACGTGCTGTCACGCAAAAATTTCCATATAAATCCCATCCTGAAAAACGGAGCATCGGAGCCAACATTTTCCGGTCATATTTGCAGGAGAATGATGCCTCTTTGAAATGCCTGATACAGTAGGCACTATAAATACAGAATATACACACAGCCACGCATAAGACCCACGCTCCATAGAATACCAGTTTTTCACCTGGCCAGTATTTCAACAATATGGCGCCACTCAGTATCAACAAAACATTTGCGATTTCTATACGCGCATATATGCCCATTCTCTCATGTGAAAGCAAGGACGCATTGAATGGCACCTGGATTGTCTTGAATATTACCGAAAAAACTGAAAACTGGAACAGTACATTCGCCTCCAGCAAAGCCCCTTCGGGAATTACCATTTTATTATTGACATACCATACACCTACTGTCTCGCAGACAATCAGCAATACCAATGATATCATGATATGCAGGAAAAAAGCGGTTTCAAAAGTGGCCTTTAACCTGCATTTGTCATTTGTGCCTAATTCGTAAGTAAGAAAACGCGACGTAGCGCCACTCATTGTGGTATTCATGAAATTAAATAGAATCACAATCCCTGCAATGAGTGTATAAAGTCCGTATTGGGAATCACCCAATACGTCAAACAATATACGGGTTGTATATAATTGCACCAGAATAACCACCAGCATCCGCACATACAGAAAAGTGGCATTCTTTGCTATCCTTTTTCTATCACTACCCATATAATTAAGTCAAATAACAATCGTAATTATGTTATTTACCTATCTGATTATTTTAATGTTTCTGTTTCTTCTGACCGTAGCCGTAGCCGTAAGCGTAGCCGTAGGTGGAGCGGAGCGAACCGAGATGGGAGGTATCGGTGCCATTGAGTATGAGGGCCATGTTGCGGTAACGGCGGGTGTCGTAGAAGTGCTGTATCTGGGGGAGCATATCGCGCTCGAGCAGGCCGGCACGGATCACGAAGAGGGTCATGTCGGCATGTGAGTTGATGATC
>CATJQX010000195.1 GCA_949742535.1 uncultured Muribaculaceae bacterium
CCTTCCCGTTGGCAAATGACCTGAAGGTCTGAAACAGCGTCATCAATGGAAAGGGTATGTTCGGCGGCATAGCAATCAAGAAGGAAATCTATGCCGGTAAACCTGCGCAGATATGCGTAGGCTTGCATATTTGAAAGCTGATACCGTTGGGCGAAAGCTCCGACACAAGCCACTACATATTCAATTCTATTAAATATTTCTTTCTTGTCCATGACTATGCTTTATTGCTTACGATTAAGTCGTTAACATCAATATCAAGTAATTCTGAAATTCTTGCAAGTGTATCAGGAGATGGTTGCATTTTGTTGGAACACCATCGGGAAACTGTTGCTTCATTTTTACCGACTTGCTCGGCAAGCCATTTCCCGGTTATGCCATTCTCAACTAACGCAATTTTATCCTGTTTATCTTCTGTGATTTCATTATTCACTTGCTTACTGAATACTATACTTTGATGCTAAAAGTAAAGTTACTAATAATTTTTGAGGAGGCAAGCGGTTATGTTGAAAAATATAGCGATATCCGTTCACCGCTGAGGCGCGGGCAGGTTCAACTGGCAAGTGAAAAATTTGCAATTTGATAATCGCAGGCATTAAAATATTGTTGACGGTTTCGCCGTTATATTGAATATGGTGAAAGGAAATATCTCTTCATGCGACAGTGTAGGGGGTGCCGGCAAGGTGAGCGTGATTGTGCCGGTGTACAATGCCATTCCTTATCTGGAGGAGTGTCTGGCATCGGTGCGCTCGCAGACATATGCCGATATCGAGGTGATAATGGTGAACGACGGAAGCACTGACGGCAGCGACGCGGTGTGCCGCCGGTTTGCCGAGGAGGACGCACGCTTCCGCCTTGTGGAGATACCAAACAGTGGTGTGTCGGTGGCGCGCAATACCGGGATTGACATGGCGCAGGGGGAGTGGATCTGCTTTATGGATGCGGATGACACCATACACCCTTCCTTTCTAAGCCATCTTCTGAAAGGCGCGGTGGCCACAGGCGCGGATATATGCATAGGATCGTTTCATTGCGGCGAGGTATCAGATGACACAGCGCAGACTCTCAGTGATATGCCTGAGGTCTTTTCGCCGGAGGAGATCACCTCGAAGGGGCTGTATCAGAAGCTGTATGTGAATATGCCGTGGGGGATGGTCTACAGGCGCCGTATCTTCGACAAGGGGGTGCGTTTCCGCCCTGGCAGGCGCTATGAGGATCTTGATATTTTCTATAAATTGCTTTTGTCAAGCCATTCTGTTGCATATTTCCCGGAAAAATTATATTTTTACAGACAGCATTCCGGGAGTTTTATGAACCGCTTCACTCCCGCGAGGCTCGATGTGCTTGATGTGACGGATGATATGCTCCGGTATATACGTGAAAACAATCCGTCGCTTGAACGGGCCGCGCGCGACAGGCGGTTCAGCGCCCATTTCAACATATTGACGCTTCTTATTGCTAACGGTGTGGATATGCCGGCGACAGAAGCGCGGTGCCTTAAAGTGATCAGGGAGGAAAGAGTGGCTGAACTGCTTGACAGGAGAGTGAGGCTGAAAAACCGGCTTGGGGCATTGGCCTCGTTCGGAGGCAGGAGAACGATCGGATTTTTGCAGAGATTTGTAAAATAGGGAAGTAAAGAAACAATGAAAGTAATAACCTTAAGTCAAGGTGCGGTGGACTGGCAGGCCCGCGAGCTCGCGCATGCCATAATATCGGGAAACAACACAGGATACGACCTTATGGTGGGAGTGCGTCGCGGAGGGGAATATGTGGCCGACGCGATAGAACGCCATCTTCCGGATGGTTTTTGCAGGCACAGGGTGAATGTGTCGCTTCAGCGGCCGTCGACGCGCGGCAAAGGTGCCCGACTGGCGGCAGTATTGGGCAATATGCCTTTATGGATGCTCAACTCCGCGCGCAGGCTCGAATCGCGGTGGCTTAGCATGAAGGCGCCGAAGGATCCCGAAAAAGCTACTCCGCGCAAACTTGTGATTGAGGATGGGAAATTGCCGGATCTTTCTGATAATCCGCGTATTCTGCTGGTAGACGATGCCATCGATTCCGGCATAACGATTTCCAATGTGCGGCGCGAGCTGATGGCCAGATATGGCAAGCCGGATCTGAAAATAGCCGTGATCACCGTGACTACGGCTACCCCTGCAGTGGAGCCTGATTACTGCAAGTATCACAACCGCACGCTTATAAGATTCCCGTGGTCGATAGATTACAAGAAAATGAAACCGTGAGGGATCTCCTCGTGGTAGATCTTGACGGCACTTTGCTGCGCACCAATTCGTTCACCCGTTTTGTGGTATGGTTCGCCGTGCGCTCGATCCGACGCGGGCGGTGGCGCGATTTTTGCAGCATAGCCAGCCAGGTGGTGTCGAGAAAGATGCGCCGCCAGACACATGCCGAGACCAAGCGGCACATAATGGAACTCTCCTCGGCCTCCCTTTCTGAAGCTGATTTCGTGGCGTTCGCACATACTTTGAGGAGGTGGATCCGTGTGAAAGTTACAGATCTGATACAGTCGCATATGGCTGGCGGGGGAGAGGTGCTTATGGCCACCGCCGCCCCCGCGGAATATGCCGCTCCTCTGGCGGCCATTACAGGCCTTGAATCCTTGGTCGCATCGGAAAGAAGTGTTTGCGGTGGGGAATACCGCGAATGCAAAGGTGAGGAGAAGCTGCGTCGTGTACGCGGTTTCTGCGCTGCGCGCGGGATGCGGATTGCAGCCGTCGTAACAGATCATTACGATGATCTCCCCCTTATGAGATGCTCAGACCGCGTGGTTCTGGTCTCTCCATCCCGGAAGACACTTCTCAGAATACGGCAGGAAAATCCATCCTCTGCTATTTCGATATTATGACAATCCGCTCGCGGCGTATTACTACCTGATGATGATCTTGCAGGTTTCTGCCGGTTTGCCGTTTTCTGTGAGGGTGAAGAGGTAGATGCCGGGGGAGAGGTTTCCGGTGGGTATGGAGACAGAGGGAGTGCCGGGGGCTACGGTGTGGTTAAGGACTTGCGCGCCGTTCATCGCCGTTACAGTGACCGTTCGCGGGCCCTTCTCCTGTAAAGGCAGTGAGATTTCTACGGGTGTGCCGGCAGATACGGGGTTGGGGCGCGCCGACATGTGGTTTTCCTCACGGATGATTTTTGCCACTCCGGAGTTCTTGTCTATCCGATAGAACCTTACGGTATGCATGTGCCCCTTTTCATCATCATACCAGTTGAAATCCGCCTGGGCCAGGATGTGGCTGTCGGATTTGAAAAACTCTATGCTCGCTTTCCCCTCGCAGTTGTCTGGTACCGGGAATGAATAAATGACATCGCCGTCTTCCGAAACGACTTCGATACCTGTGCAATGTATGCCATAATATGTCTGGCGGAAATCCTCCACACCGTCGCCGTCGCGGTCGGTTGGCGTTATTCCGAACAGGAATTCAGCAGCATCGGGCTGGCTGTCGGGAGCGATTATGTCCGTTCCGGCATTGCTCTTTCTCTCGGCTAATTCAGCGGTATATCTCACATATTCGAATTTTTCATCATCATTGAAAAATGTCTGTGAGAAGGGGAGGTACACCCCTCCGTTCCAGTGGTTCAGTTTGCCCACATCGTTGCACCGGGGAGTGCAGAAATTGCTTACCGGGGCATCGTACCAGGTTGATTTGGTCCATTCGCCGTCGCATACCGGCACCTGTATGGCATATGTGAATTTATATCCGAAAATATCGGATTCATCCAGATAGATCCTGACAGATTTCAGGTACTCGCTGTACTCGCCGATATGTTGTGTGGTCGGCATCGTGATATATACGGTCGTACCTTCCACGGTGCAGCCGGCGGTAAGTCCCTCCAGTGTGATTGTCGGGTCGAGGTATCTGTTGCTTTCAAATACCCAGTTGATGAACTCTGTTTTGCGGTCGTTCATTGTGGAAACAGGAGGAAGCCCCGATATCATGTTTCTTGCATCTTCGATTACACGTGTCTTCTCCCTGACACCGGATGTGGCTCTCGCTTCCCTGACAGTATGTGGATGAAAGATCTGGAAATAGAACGATTTCAGCGGATTCAGGTTGAAATCGAAAATCTGCGCTTCATAACAGGTGCCACCGTCGCTGTAGCCATATTCGTCTTCCGAGAAATAAATGGCGGCTTCTCCGCTTTTCATATAGCAGCCGGGAATGAAGCGTGTGTTTGCACCGTCCATTTCCTTGACGACTGTCTGTGAGTTGCCACAGAGGGCACAAAGAGCTGTGCACACAGCTAATAGAGCTCTTGTGCGGTCGGCAGGTGTAGGCAATGAGATCTTCATAGAATGAATAGTTTAAAAATGAATAGTTTAAAAGTGTGTCTGTAATCAAGGGGGTGATGGATCACGCAAGCTCCGAGAGTTCGAGCCAGCGCATCTCCTTTTCGTCAAGCGATTTTTTCAGTTCGTCATATCGGGTGGATTTTTCCGCAATATCCTCTATCGGGTTGCCGCTGTTGAACTCGGCTTCGAGCGATGCTATTTCAGCGTTTATTTTTTCCAGTTCGTCTGTCAGCGCTTCATACTCTTTCCGTTCCTTGAAAGATAGCTTGGCGGTGCGTCCGGCAGTCGGTTTCTGACGCTGTGGAGCGGCGGTACCGGCATTTCTGCTCTTTTCCTCGGCGGCTTCCCTGAGTGCTTTCTCTTCCTCCTCCCTGGCTGTTTTCCATTCGCGGTAGTCGGTGTATCCCCCCGGGAAGTCTTTCACCACTCCGTCTCCCTCGAGTACAAATATATGGTCTACGATGTTGTCGAGGAAATAACGGTCGTGTGAGATTATGATGGCACACCCTTTGAAATTGGCGAGGTACTCTTCGAGTATCCCGAGGGTCACGATGTCGAGATCGTTTGTCGGTTCGTCGAGTATAAGGAAGTTCGGTGAGCGCATAAGCACCGATGCGAGGTATAGGCGGCTCCGTTCCCCTCCGCTGAGTTTCGCGATGAGTTTCTGCTGATCCGGCGGAGTGAAAAGGAAATGCTGCAGGAACTGCGAGGGGCTGAAACGTGCCGCCCCGTCGTTCACCACCACCTCCTCGGCTATCTCGGTAATGGCATCTATCACCTTTTTCCCGGGATCGAAATCTATGCCGTCCTGATTGTAGTAGCCGAAGCGCACGGTTTCGCCTATGTCCCATGTGCCGCTGTCAGAGGGTATGAGACCTTGCAGCAGTTTGATGAATGTGGATTTGCCGACACCGTTTTTGCCGACGATACCCACCTTTTCATATCTTGCGAAAGTGTAGCTGAAATCGCGGAGTATCACCTTGTCGCCGAAACTCTTGCTGATATTCCGCGCTTCAAAGATCTTGTTGCCGATGTATGACGATTTTACCGAGAGGTCGACATTGCGCTCCCGCAGGTCAACGGCCGCGCGTTTTTTAAGGTCATAGAATGCGTCGATGCGGTATTTTGCCTTTCCGGCGCGTGCCTGAGGCTGACGGTTCATCCATTCCTGTTCCTTGCGCAGTGTGTTCTTTACTTTGGCGAGTTCGGCTCCCATCGCATCCACGCGTTCCTGCCGTTTCCGCAGGTAATATGCGTAGTTGCCTGAATATCCGAATATCTGGGTAAGGTCGATCTCAAGGATTCTGTCGCATACGCGGTCGAGGAAATAGCGGTCGTGGGTCACCATGAGCAATGCCACGCGGGCACGTTTCAGATACCCCTCGAGCCACTCTATGGAGGGGATGTCGAGGTGGTTGGTAGGCTCGTCGAGTATGATCAGCTGCGGTTCATCCAGAATTACTTTCGCCAGTGCCACACGCTTTCTCTGGCCGCCAGACAGGTGCCCCACCGTCTCATTGAGATCGGTTATTCCAAGCTGTGTAAGCATCTGCTTCAGGCGGTCCTCGTAGTCCCACGCCTGTGTGGCATCCATTTTTCCGGTGGCTTTCGAGAGAGCCTCCATGTCTTCCGAGGCAACTGCGGCTTCATAAGCCTTTATGGCCTCCAGAAGCGGCTTGTTGTCGGCCACGCATGTCTCGAGCACGGTAAGCTCGGGCTGCAGCGCAGGTGTCTGTTCGAGATACCCGATTCTAAGGCCTGTGCGGGCTGTGACCGAGCCGCTGTCATATGGCTCGAGACCGGCTATGCACCGGAGAAGGGTAGTCTTCCCCATGCCGTTTTTTGCTATCAGTCCTATTTTGTCGCCCTCGTTAATTCCGAAAGTGACGTCACTGAAAAGAAGCCTGTCACCGAAACTTTTTGTGAGATTCTCTATCTGGAGGAAAATTGCCATCGTATTGTATGCTTTATATCTCTGCTACAAAGTTAACGTTTTTCCGGCAACTGGCCTCGAAAGAGAGGAGCAAACGATGCAGGTCAGCGGGCCAGATTGTAAATCTCCGTGGTCTGGGGAGCACGCAGGCGGTAGTAGCCTCCTATCTCCTCCCCTTTGTTCTCATGCAGTTTCTTTACAAGCAGTTCTATGTCGGGTTCGGCAATTCCGAGTTCGCGCATGGTTACCGGCAGTCCGAGCGATTTGAAGAAGTCTTTCAGCCGGTCTATTCCGGCCAGTGCGGCTCCTGTGTCGTCGCCGTCGAATCCTGTGACTCCGAGCACACGACGTGCGAGCTGTGCCCCTTTGCGTGGCGAATGGTGCGCCATGAAGGTCATCCAGGCGGGAAGTATTACTGCCAGACCGGCGCCATGGGTTACGCCATATACGGCACTCAGCTCATGTTCCATAAAATGCGACACCCAGTCTTCCTTACGTCCAGTTCCGCATATGCCGTTGTGGGCGAGTGTTCCGCTCCACATGATGTTTGCCCGCGCCTCATAGTCGTCGGGGTGTGCCATCACTTTTGGCGCTTCCTCCATTATGGCCGTCAGCACCCCTTCCGAAACCCTGTCGGTGATCTCCACGTCGGTGGTGGGGGAGAAGTATCGCTCGAAGATATGTGCCATCATGTCGGCTATGCCGGCGGCTGTCTGTGATGCTGGAAGAGTGAATGTGAGTTCCGGGTTCATCAGGGCGAACTTCGGGCGCAATGCGAAATCAGTGCGGAGACTTATCTTGTGCATGCCGTCGAGAAGGGTGATCACGGAGTTGCCCGAACCCTCGCTTCCCGCTGCCGGGATGGTGAGCACCACACCTACAGGGAGGGCTTTCTCCACTACGGCTTTCCCGGCCCAGAAGTCCCAGAAATCACCGTCGTAAAGTGTCCCTGCTGCAATGGCTTTGGCTGTGTCTATGGCTGATCCTCCCCCTACTGCCAGTATTCCGTCGATCCTCTTTGAGCGACAAATCTCTATCCCTTCTCTCACTTTCGGGTCTGTGGGATTAGGCTCTATGCCTCCGAGTTCGGTATGGGATATATTCTCGCTGTCGAGTGTGGCGAGCACACGCTGGAGCAGACCTGAGCGGATTACGGAGCCTTGTCCGTAGCATACGAGCACATTGGAGAGTGACAGGCGTTTTAGTTCGGTTCCGGCCTGAAGTTCAGCGCCTTTGCCGAATATATATTTTGTGGGTGTGCAGTAGGTGAAATTTTCCATTTTTCTGAGTATGTGATGAATTGTGTCACGACGATGCGTGCATGTTGCCGCATCAGTTGTTTTGCGGATCGAGAGGGTGATAGAGCCAGTTGCGGTATTCCTTGCCCATGGATTTTACGGTACGGTACCAGAAAGCGTCGCCATCCTGTCGCAGTATCTCGCCGTTGGCGGGACGTGGTGCCACAGCCCATACGTGTGACGCTATTTCCTCTTCAAGCTGCATGGCGTCCCATCCGCTGTAGCCTACGAAGAAACGTATCAGCCCTTCAGTCGGCAGGCCCATGTTAAGATAGCGTTTCAATGCTTCGAAATCGCCGCCGATATAGAGATCCTGTCCGAGCTGCATGCTTCCGGGAAACTCGTCGGGGAGGGAATGTATGTAGAACAGACGGTCACATGAAAGGGGGCCGCCGCAGTATATCGGTATGTCCACTTCGTCGTTTATACCCCTGATAGTCTGGCCGAGTGTGAAACTGGTGGGTTTGTTGAGCACCAGTCCCATCGGATTCCCCCCTTTTTCGTATTCAATGAGCGAAATTACAGCGTGGTTGAAGTGTTCCTCGCGCAAAAACGGTTCCGCGACCAGAAGCACCCCCGGTTTCGGATCGCCGGTAGGCATGTCGATTCGAAACAACGACTTGTCAAGATTTGGCAATTCCTTATCCATAGACAATTTATATACCTGATTAGAAAGATTGACCGGATTAAATTTAGTGTTGGTATAGCTGTAAATTCCTGGTCCGCTAAATTACTCTCTTCGGGTATTAATAACAAATATAAATTGTCTTTTTGGAGGATGTGTGCCAAAATCGCCACAAAACAGGCCGCCGTTGCGGTTGACGCCTGTCAGGGAGTAAAGAGAATTATGCCGACAGAGAGCGGATTTATGCGGGGCGAGCCGTGCCCCATCAGTACATTGTGTGGCGAGTAGCGCGCATAAAGTCCTATCCCCCTATGGGTTATGCTGCCGAAATAATCAAGGGTCACACGGCGGTGGTGGATAGAGTTGGTTGATACGCTCATGGCGTTTCCTCCCGGGGTGGTATATTTCGTCAGAAGCGATGCATGAGTGTTGAAATTGACAATGGCGCCCGCCTGAAGATAGGTGCGGTGCGCTATGCGCTGGGAATATAATAGCGGGAGACCGATGCTGAACACTTTTATCCGCGAGAATCCCGGCACGCAACCTTCGGGGTAAGGAGCCAGTCCTACGCCCCCTTCATCGTTAATAGCCATGCGCATGTCCCCGCCGCTCATGCGGTAGTTGCGCCAGTCAATACCTACGCCCAGAGAAAAAGCCATGCTGCGGTAGCCATATTTTACGGCTAAGACGTTAAGCCATGATATTTCGAACGATTTGGACCACTGAAGCCCGAACCCGGATGGCTGGGCTGTGGGGTTCACGAGACCGACAGCCCAGCCTCCTGAGACAACATCCCACCAGTGGTGCCGCTCTGTTTCGGTCTCGGAATTGAGGCTGATTATGCTGTTGATGTTTTTGTCGAACGCTTTTATGCTACGTGTGCCTTGTGTGCTCGTGATGCTGACGTCGCTGTCATATGGTTTGAAAAATATGGTCTGCTCGGCGGAGTCTGTCTCGCAGGTAGATGTCACTTTGAGGCCGGAAGCCGATTCGGTGATGACCATACGGTACAGATCGTCGCTGTATGTGACTGTTCTGGTGGTGTCGGCGATGACCGATGTCTTGATCTGCGCCTGTGCCGCTGATGCTACTGATGCCAGCGCTATGAGCGATATTATATGTAAAGTCAGATTTGTCATAATGGAAAAGATTTTGGATGTGGTATACATACTCTCAGAAACCTATTGTCGCCCCAATGGACCATGACCGCAACGACGGTCCTTTGTCTGACACGAAGACCGGCACAGGGCTCCAGCGGGCATAGAAGCCTATGGCGTCTTTCAGGCTGATGCATCCGAAAATATCGGCAGTCAGCAGTCGCTGATCAAACCCTTTGAGAGTTTCCGAGAAGGTCTCCTCCCCCAGCTCCCATCTGTTCCATGCCTTGGTATAGGTATTGAAGTTTACAAGCACGCCTGCTACAAAATCAATTTTCCTGGCTATCGGCTGTGTATAGGTGACGGGGAGATGGAATGTCCATATGTCCATGCGTGCTCTGGTGAGTTTTGCCCCGTCAGGTTCTTCGCCCGGCACGAGCGTGAGTGTCTGCCCCTGGCGTGCGAACTTCATGCCGTCGCCCCCCAGATATCGCCGCATACCTACCCCAAAACCGATATCGAACGACGGGCCGTTCTGTCCCAGTTGCCAGCTTACTCCCACCGCTTCGAAAATACCTGCCTCGAAACAGTTCTTTATGTCCCCTTTGTCGCCGTAGTTGAAGTTCCAGCCCCAGTACAGTCCCTTGAGGCCGGTGATATCGCGCGATACTTTATTGCCGTTGCCGCGATTGCTGTTTGGTTTGAAAGGGAAGTCGAAATGCCATACGTCTGCTTTTTCATCGCGGGAAGCCTGCTCCACGCTGATGTCGTATTGATATTCGAGCGGATTTCCTTCCTTGTCTATTGTGATGGCTGAGATGGTGGTATGGTTGCCCGAGGTGGTCACCTGCAGCTGGCGGGCGTTCTCGATCACGCGTATTGTGTCGGGCTTTTCTGTCTGTGCTGTTGCCGCGACATGGCATGCGAGTATTACGATTGCGGTCAATATATGTTTCATACGTCTTTTTTATTGAGGAATTTCTTTATTTTCTGGGTATCTGCTGTCCCTTCCAGATAGATGAGGGTGGTTTTGCGCTCTTCTCCCTCGGTGCGGTCGAGATAGAGAATATAGCGGTTGAGTGAGGCATGCGGTTTGAGGACGTAGAAACCGAAATACAGTTTTCCGTCGCGGTATGACACCTCTCTTGTCAGTGCTTTTGCACCGTCATGTTTCACTGCCTGCGCCAGTTGGTCCGATCCCTCGTCGTTGCCGGTCACTGTGATGCTGCGGTAAGTGCCGATGCCGGTGTCTTTGAGCTTTTCCCCTTTTACCGTGAGTGTGGTAACTCCGTTTTTTTCGAAAAAATCATGGGAGAAAAACGGAGAGATATCAAGCGACTCCTGCGCGAGCACTTTAGGCAGCACGCTCAGTACAAGGATTATTAATATTGTTATCCGTCTCATATTGTTGGAAAGATTTAGAAGTCATTTAAACTTTTTCTTCTTAAAGAAGGTGGTTTGTGAAGCCATTAACGAAAATGTTTAAATGACTTCTTGGCTTTGGATAAGTAACTATTGCTGTGTCTCGTCGAAAGCCTCACGCATGGCGTTCCACTCCTCGTCGATGCAGTCGCTGACATATTCCGATGCTTCTGCCATGTCAGACAGTTCTGCCTGCATCATCAGCATCACCTCATTGTTGTCAGTCACTTCATGCCCGTTGATACAGGCGTATATCATGTCGGGAGTGCTGTCGTGGCTGTCTGGCATGAAAAGACCGATCGTGAAAACTATGGCGATGGCGGCGGCAGCGGTGAGCCACGCTCTTACGCCCTGTGGCATCAGGCGCGCTTTCTTTCTGCGGGGTGCGCATAGCGAGAATCCCATCACGGCTTTGGCTTCGTCGGCGAGCTGATCACCGGGAGGCATCTCCGCAAGCAGCTGGCGCAGGCGCCGCTCCTCCTCCAGGGTGGTCTCGGCGTTGAAATACCGTTCTATCAGTTCATATATTTCGTTTTGCATTGTCAAGGTAGATGTTTCTTATCGTTTTTCTGGCTCTTGCCACTATCACTCTCACATTGGCAGGAGTTGTGCCATATGCTTCGGCTATATCCTCGAAGCTCCATTCGTCCCTGTCGCGCCGGAAGAGAATGTCGCGGTCGCGTTCCGAAAGATGCTTTCCGGCAATGCGCTCCACTTGACGGTAGGTTTCCATCCTGTTCTCCGCGTCGGTGTCTCCGGTGTCCGGCATGTCGGTGTTTTCCTCCAGGGACGATGTCCGTTTGGCGTTGTCCCTTCTGATTACGTCTATGCTCAGATTTCTGACAGCCGTCATAAAAAGCGCTTCCGCCTGTGCTTCATGTTCGAGTCTTGTGGGGCGTGCCCAGAGATTGCAGAAAGCCTCCTGTATCACATCGCGTGCCTCGTCATCGGAAATGACGACCGATTTTGCCCGGGCTATGAGCCGTGAGCGCATCTTATTGTAAACCGATGTGAGTAGTTCCTTTTTCATCTCTTTCTGTCTATATTACGTGCGGGGAGCGCGTTTGCAACAAAAGTGCGTGATTTTTTTTGACCAGTTACTTAAGATCCCTTACAATGCGTTTATTTGCCGTATTTATGCATTTGAGCGGATGCACATCACGTGCTTCCGCTCACAAAAGTCAATATAGAAAAAAGCTGTTTGTCGTTTGTGATGTTTATTTTTTTCCTATAGTAGGGTAACGGTATTTGGTATTGGTGGCGATGATCTCCACTATGTCGTCATGTGAGAAGTTTGTGGCATGCGGCCCTGTCAGCTCTATGGTGGTGACGGTATTGAACGGTGTCTCCGTGCTGTTGGCATTCCATCGTTTGATGTCGTGCCATGTGCCGTTGTAGCGCACTCTCGCCCCGTTTACTTTGACGGGACCTTTGGAAACTATTTTCACATTGATATGTGTCTTGCCGCCTGAGTTGGAAAATGAGGTCACACCGCTCTGCTTTATCCATTCAAAGTTAGTGGTCTCATTGTCCACGTCATTTTCCCGATCTTTTTCCGCTTGCCTTAGAGCGGCCTCCCTTTCTCTGGCGGCTTGCTTGCGTGCTTCCTCCGCCTGCTTGAGGGCGGCTTCCCTTTCTTTTTCTGCCTGTTTCAGGTATGCCAGGCGCTCTTTTTCAGCCTGCTTCAAATAAGCCTGCCGTTCTTTTTCCGCCTGTTTCAAAGCAAATTCTCTCTGCTTGTTAGCGAACTCTCTCTGCTTATCAGCGAATTCACGCTCTTTTTTAGCAAATTCCTTTTGCTTTTTAGCGAATTCTTTCTTTTGGGCGGCAGTGATTTTTTTATTTTGTTTTTCTGAAGTACCGTTGTTATCCGGGATGTTCCTCAATATGAATGTGGTGTCACTTCCGGTTATTATTATCATATTGTCGCCGTCATAGACATATCTGGTATCCTGACTGTAATTTGACAGCTCCGACAATTGTGACAGTTGCGATAACTCTGATAGCTTCGATAAGTCAGATAACTTGTTGAGGCCGGTAATATCCATGTAGACCATGTTGTCGCTGTCGTTTGAGCCGGAAGAGCTGCTCGATGAAGTAGAAGACGAATGGCTTGTGCCATTGCCTGATGAGGTGGAGCTGCTGCTTACAGACCGCGATACGAGATTGCCGTTGTTGTAGGTATATGTATAGGTGGTTCCGGTGTCTTCGTCGTGTACGGTCACGGTGCGGCTTCCGTCGGTCAATGCGCCGTCGTTTTCTACGTTTTTCTCATATGTTACAACTTTATTTGAAGTGGAGTCCCCTATAATGAGTATTGTGGTATCCGTCTTTTCTGTCGCATCATCAGCTTGCGGGATTTCCTCTTCTGCAGTGTCGTCCACTTCGTCGGCAGGATCAGTCTCGGAGAATGTTTCTTCTGTGTTGTATTGGCGGAGGCTGTCGAAAGAAATGTCGCTGAACGAGACGTCGCGCAGGCGCTGTATAGCGGCGTTCACACTGTCTGTGCCGAGTATTAGCGAGGCTACGACAAAGGATGCCGCCACGGCAAGTATGCGCATAGGGGCAAAGCGTCCCGGACGACGCTGCTTCATCATTATGAATCTGCGTTTCAGACGGCTTTGCGCGAAATGGCTTGCAAGAGGGGAGAGGTTGTAGCTGGCGGCCTTGCGCACGAGCAACATCTGGTAATCGGCCACTCCGTGTCCGCGGCTCAACACGTCGGCATCGGCCTGAAACTCATGTACAGTGCGTAGCTCGCGTCCAAGAAGCCACACAAGCGGGTTCCACCACATGAGTATAGCGCATAGCTTTATGAAAAGAAGATCAATCCAGTGGCGATGGCGTATGTGACCCATTTCATGGGCTATAATCATCTCTTCGGACTCATTGTTCTCAGAGCCTGAGATGAACATGCAGTTAAGGAAACTGAACGGCGAGAAGTTGCGGCTGTGTACACGGAACAGACGCAGGCTGCCTATGCGGTGCTCGTCGCCGAAATGCTGAAGCATCACTATCTTTCCAAGGCTGAAAATCAGTTGGAAAAGCGCGAAAAGCGATCCTGCCACTGACAGACCCACCAGTATCCTTATTGTGGATGGCTCCATGGCGGGATTGGGTTCCGGTTCAGGCCCGGGTGGAACGGCTGAGTGGCCCTGGAGTCCCTCTTCTGCCGTTGTTGACGGCGTGTATCCGTCGGATGTTGCCGGCATTTCAATCTGCGCGTCGGGGGCGGCGGCATCGGCTTCCACCACAGATATTCCGCCTTGTGCCATGCCGGCGGCCGTTTCCTGTTGTGCCGCGGGGGATGTGGTATTTCCGGAACCGATCAGTGTGAGCGGTGCAAGAAGCGCTCCGATGTAGATAGTCAAAAGTGCTGCGCGGTTCAGCGCCGGCTGTTTTGTATTGGACATCAGCAGCTTGTAGAACACATAGCCGATGCCATAAAAAACGGCTGACTGTGCCAGATAGGCGAGTATCGTTCCGGTTGTCATAGGCGGCGGTTGTTAATCAGTAGAAATAAATAGCCTGGGGGTTTAGTAACGTTTGATAGCCAATCTCCAGCTTGGAGTTACTGATTCTTCTTGGGGGGGGTAGTGTCTTCAATCATTTTTAAGAGATCCTTAAGGTCGTCTGCGCTCAGCTTCTCATCCTCAACCAGGGCGCTTACAGCTTTCATGTAACTGTTGCTGAAGAAACTGCGGATCATTTTGCCGAATGTTCCCCGGCGGTATTCCTCCATCGGTTTGATCGGGAAATACACGAAGCCGGTACCTTTGGCATAATGCCCGAGATAGCCCTTTGTCTCAAGCGCGCGCACGAAGGTGCTTACTGTGTTCACATGGGGTTTCGGTTCCGGGATGAGGTCAAGTACATCCTTGACCTTCAGTTCGCCATTATTCCAGAAAAGGAGCATTATCTCTTCTTCTTTGTCGGTAAGTGAGGTCTGTGGTTTACGTTGTTTCATCTTTTCGGCGTTTTGGTATTTGTTCTCTGTCGCAAAGGTATAACGATAATTTTAGTTGTGCAAATTTTACAACTATTATTTTCGTTAAAACTGTATTTGCTCTGTATGCTAAGTCGTTATAGGTAATATGATCAAAAGCAACAGGAAAAATGGTAATTGCACAATGCGGTAAAAGCTGTAATTTTGCAAATGCATAACCGGAAAAATTAC
>CATJQX010000196.1 GCA_949742535.1 uncultured Muribaculaceae bacterium
TGCCGGTATACTTGACCTTGCAACCCATAAGACGTGCGGCACACCGTCTCACGACAGTGCCCGGTGGGCTCTTACCCCACCTTTTCACCCTTGCCCGGCGGGGTGATGACGCCGCCAAGCGGCTCCCCCACCTTTATCGGGCGGTTGTTTTCTGTCACGTTGTCTCTGCAGTCACCCACAGCTTCCCGTTAAGAAGTATGGCGCTCTGTGTTGCCCGGACTTTCCTCATGCGGCCACCAGAAAGGTTTGCCGCCCGCGACGGACCGCCCGGCTGACAATTTAATCTTTGTGGCTGCAAAGATACGAAATTTTTCACTACCCCGGTTCCGTGCCGCAATTCTTTCGTCATTTTTTCGTAACTTTGGCAGATTGTTAGCACCATAGCGATACTACATGAAGCAACCTGTCACCGCCAACCAACGCAAACTCATAGCCTCGTTGCAGCAGGCACGCCACAGGCGTGCGCTCGGATTGTTTGTGATAGAAGGAACACGATCCGTACTCGACTCCGCCCGGTGTTTCGAAATTGAAATGCTGGTGGCCACCCCAGCATGGCTTGAGGAACATGGACACCGGCTGCCGCCGCATGCCGGCACTCTGCTCACGGCACGCGCCGAGGATATGAAACAGATGTCGTCGATGGTCACACCGCAGGGGGTGCTGGCCGTATGCCGCATACCTGCCTCACCGGAAAGTTTTGAACCTGGTCCCGACGAGCTTATACTCGCCCTCGACCGCGTGCAGGATCCCGGCAACATGGGCACTATAATGCGTGTGGCCGACTGGTTCGGCATAAACCGCATAATTGCTTCACCCGACACTGTGGATATTTACAACCCGAAAGTCATACAGGCCACCATGGGAGCCATAGCACGCGTACAGGTACTGTATATGCCACTGGCACCTACTCTCCGTGTGCTTGCCGACAAAGGAATAGAGATATACGGCACATTCCTGGGAGGCGAACCGCTATATGCATCCCCTCTGAGCAAGGGGGGGGTTATCGTCATGGGAAACGAAGGCAACGGCATAACCGACGAGACAGCATCCGCCATCACCCGGCGCATCACCATCCCCCCATACCCAGCCGACCATCCCACTGTGGAATCGCTCAACGTGGGAGTGGCAACCGCCATAACCGTCGCGGAATTCCGCCGCCGTTCGCTCTGACCCCGTTTCCCAATTTCTGAATTTCTGAATTTCTAAATTTCTTATTTCTCAATTTCTCACTCCCCCGTGGCAAAGACAAAAGAAAAAACACGCTGGTTCTGTACCGAATGCGGTGCCGACTCTCCGAAATGGGAGGGCAGGTGCCCTTCATGCGGTGCCTGGAACAGTATGGTAGAAGAGAGGGTAAGCCCTTCGCCCCGGAAATCCCCGGCTACAAGGACACGCACCACTCCCAACCGCAGCGTACCACAGAAAGTTTCCGAAATAAAAGCCTCGGAAGAGGCGCGCATCCACATGCCGTCCGAAGAGTTGAACCGCGTGCTCGGAGGCGGACTTGTGAGCGGATCGCTCGTACTCATAGGAGGAGAGCCGGGCATAGGCAAGAGCACACTCGTGCTACAGAACATACTCTCCATCAAGAGCCGCCGCATACTCTATGTCTCCGGAGAAGAGAGCGCCATGCAGATCAAACTCAGGGCAGACCGCATAGGCCGCATGAGCGACAACTGCTACATCGTCACAGAAACCTCCCTTGAGACCATCTTCGAGCACATAGCCGAGATAGAGCCTCAACTCCTTATTGTGGACTCCATACAGACAATAGCCTCTGATGCCATAGAGTCGGCGGCAGGCAGCGTCAGTCAGGTGCGCGAATGCGCCGCGAGCCTTCTCAGATATGCCAAAGAGGAGAATGTGCCCGTGCTGCTCATCGGACATATAAACAAAGAGGGATCACTCGCCGGACCCAAAGTGCTGGAACATATCGTCGACGCCGTGCTCCAGTTCGAGGGTGACCGCCAGTACATGTACCGCATACTGCGCGCCACCAAAAACCGTTTCGGCAACACGTCGGAGCTCGGTGTGTACGAGATGTGCCAGCGGGGTCTAAGGGAGGTATCAAACCCGTCGGAAATGCTCATCAGCCGCCAGACAGGCGAGCAACTCTCGGGATGCGCAATCGGGGTCACAATCGAGGGGCAGCGTCCCTTCCTCATAGAGACACAGGCGCTTGTAAGCACTGCCGCATACGGCACACCACAGCGCTCTGTCACCGGTTTCGACTCCAAGCGCATGAACATGCTGCTTGCCGTACTCGAAAAACGCGTTGGGTTCAAACTTGCCCAGAAAGATGTGTTCCTGAATATCGCGGGAGGACTAAAGGTGGCCGACCCCGCACTTGACCTTGCCGTGATAGCCGCAATCCTCTCCTCAAACGTTGACATGGCCATACAGCACGGCATATGCCTGAGCGGCGAGGTGGGCCTCAGCGGTGAGATACGTCCCGCGGCACGCATGGAGCAGCGCGTGAGGGAAGCGGAAAAACTCGGCATGGAGACCATCATCATCCCACGCGGATCGCTCAAAGGTGTAGACACCTCCCGCATGGCCATAAAGATCGTCGAGGTAAGCAAGGTGGAAGAGGCGTTCCGCCACCTTTTCGGCTAAGGGAACCGTCTTGTTAGTAAATTTTAACACTAATAAATATAACTTATTGAATAAAGCCTCGTCAAATATAATTGACATACTGATAAGCAAGAATATTTTTTCGCATACAATTTTCACAACATTATCATACAATGAAAAAAATCTTTAGAAAAGCGCTTCTGGCCATGACCGCGTTTGTGGGTCTCACCGCCTACGCCCAGATGGACCAGCCGCTACCTGTTGACCAGGCCGTGCGCACAGGCACACTGCCCAATGGCCTGACCTATTACATCCGTCACAACGAGACACCCAAAGGACAGGCTGATTTCTACATCGCCCAGAAAGTAGGCTCGATCCTTGAGGAAGACAACCAGCGTGGTCTCGCCCACTTCCTGGAGCACATGTGCTTCAACGGCACCGAGAGCTTCCCCGGAAACGACCTCATCGCATGGCTTGAGACTGTCGGAGTGAAATTCGGCCAGAACCTCAATGCCTATACATCCATCGACGAGACTGTATATAACATCAGCAATGTGCCCACAGCACGCGAAAGCGTGCAGGACTCCTGCCTCATCATCCTTCATGACTGGGCCGACGGACTTCTGCTCGATCCCAAAGAGATCGACAAGGAACGCGGTGTAATCCATGAGGAGTGGCGTTCACGCAACGTAGGACAGCAGCGCATCCTCGAACAGGTGCTTCCCAAACTCTATCCCGATTCAAAATACGGTTACCGTCTGCCTATCGGTACAATGGAAGTTGTTGACAACTTCCCCCCGCAGGCACTCCGCGACTATTACGAGGCATGGTATCGTCCTGACCAGCAGGGTATCATCGTGGTAGGTGACATTGATGTGGACCGCATCGAAAACAAAATCAAGGAGATCTTCTCCCCTATCAAGATGCCAGAAAACGCCAAACCACGTGAATATGAAGAGGTACCCGATACCGAAGGAACCATCTATGCTATCGGCAAGGACAGCGAGATGCAGTACTCCGTGTTCAACATCTACTTCAAAAACGAAGTCGTGCCCCGCAACCAGCGCAATACAATTATCTATCTGGTGCAGGACTATGTGACCGACATGATCGCAAACATGCTCAACGCACGTTACAACGAAATGTCGTCCAACCCCGACGTGGAATTCGCTGCTGCGTTCGCCGGATACGACAACTTCCTCGTAGCCAATACCGAAGATGCCCTCAACGTGGGTGGCGTCGGCAAAGGCAACGATGTGATGCCCGCCTTCAAGAGCGTTTACCGCGAGCTCCTGCGTGCCGTGCGCGGTGGTTTCACCATCTCGGAATATGACCGTGCCCGCAGCGAATACCTCTCACGTCTGGAATCTGCATACAACGAGCGCGAGAATACCGAAAGCGAGAAATACTCACGCGAGATCGTGCGCCACTTCATCGACAACGTGCCCATGCCCGGCATCGAATATGAATATCAGATGATGAACGCACTGGCCAACCAGATCCCCGTTGAGGCCATCAACCAGGCTCTCCAGCAGATGGTGACAGACGACAACCGCGTGGTGCTCATGATGCTCCCCGACAAACCCGGTGTGGTGATCCCCACAGAGGAACAGCTCGCAGCAGCAATGGGCGAAGTCAACGGCGAGAACATCGAGGCATTTGTCGACGAGGTGAAAGCCGAGCCGCTGATCCCCACTCTCCCCGCTCCCGGCAAGATCGTGAAAGAGGAACCTGTTGAAAAATGGGGCGCCACAAAGCTCACACTCAGCAACGGTGTGGAAGTGATAGTAAAGGTAACAGATTTCAAAGCCGACGAAATCGTGTTTGACGCACAAGCACTCGGCGGTACATCTGTTTTCCCCGACAGCTATGCCAACTCGCTCATCTCATTCCCTGTAATGATCGAGCAGAGCGGTCTCGGCGACTATACCGCCAAAGACATGCAGAAATACCTGCAGGGCAAGCAGCTCAGAGTGTCTCCCTCGTTTGACGCGTATGTGCGCGACGTAGCAGGCACCACCACTCCCAAGGACCTCCCCACCGCAATGGAGTTGATCTACATGACATTCACCAACTTCAACATCACCCCCGACGAGTTCCTCGCATCCCAGAAACAGTATGAGGGTCTTCTGAAAAACCAGGAAGCCAACCCCGAATACATCTTCCAGCGCGACCTCACCAAAGCTCTCTTCACCAACCCGCGCAAGCAGGCTCTCAGCGCGGAAGCCATTGAAGGCGCCACACTCGAGCAGACCCTCGAGATAGCCCGCAAGATGACCGCCAATGCCGCCGACTACACATTCTACTTCTCCGGCAACATCGACATGGCCACTTTCCGCCCCCTTGTAGAGCAGTACATCGCCACTCTTCCCGCCGACGCATCAAAGGCTACCAAGAAGCCCAAGTTCGTGGAATCGCTCAACATCGCCCCCGGCGACAAGGAGACTGTTTTCACAACCGAGATGCAGCAGCCCCAGACATATGTCGCCATCCTCAATTACGGCAAGCTCCCCTATACCAAGGAGAACCGTGCCGCAGCAAGCGTGGCAGGCCAGATCCTCTCCAAACGTCTGCTCGACAAAGTACGCGAAGAGATGGGTGCAGTTTACTCAATCTGGGCATCAGGCAACATGGAACGTGTAACCGACAAGAACAACACCATGATGCAGAGCACATTCCCCATGAAGCCCGAACTCCGCAAGGAAGTGCTTGACGTGATCGCCAAGGAATTCAAGGACATGGAGACCAATGTGACACCCGAGGAACTCGGCAAGGTTGTGGAATTCATGATCAAGAATGTGACAGAGAACCAGAAGCTCAACAGCGCATGGATCAACGCCATGGCCGGCGAAGCGCTCAACGGCGTAGACACATTCCACGGAGCCGAGGAGATGTACAAGGCCATGACCCCCGCAGACATCCAGAAATACATGAAGGAGCTTAACAAACAGGGCAACTATCGTGTGATCCTTCTGGAACCTGCTGCAAAAGCGGAATAATCCCCGACAACAAAGCATAAGAAACAATTCGCCCCGGCACCAATTGATGGAGTGCCGGGGCGAATTGTTTCAATACGGTGGGTGATACTACTTGCGCAAGATAAAAGGACACGGCGATTTCAAAACCACGGGTGAGGCTTCCTCAAGCGATCTCATGGCCGACACAGCGCTGTCAAGCGACGACGTAGTGACAGCCCCGACATAATATTTCTTATCGCGCGGATCCTGCAACAGGACAGGCTCTGCCGTTAGACCGCCGGCCTCTTTAAGCCGCTTGAACACAGACTGCGAGTTAAACAGCTGCTTGAACGACGCCACCACAACGGTATACATCTGCGGATCGGTTCCCTCGATTTTCTTTACGTACATCCCTTTAAGCGGGATGCTGTCACCTTTGTAAAGCGTCTTGGGCATAGCCTCCTCGCGGCGCATGCCGGCGAGTTCCTCGGAGGTGAGACCCGCGTCTCTTTTCTGCCGTGCGATCTCATATGCCGCGGAATAGTTTGCTTCAGTCGTCTTGCATCCTGTAAAGACCCCTGCGGCCACCACAAGTGCCAGAGGCATCAATAGTATCTTTTTCATATAAGTAAGTCGTGGAAATTATTTTATATTATCTGGGAGCATACTTTCAGTCGGTTTTTGTCCGAAGATGAAGGAGTGTAGCGGGCTACACGACTGAA
>CATJQX010000197.1 GCA_949742535.1 uncultured Muribaculaceae bacterium
AGGGCCGGTAATCATACCCCACAACATCGACGCCCGCCTGAGCATGCGCGCCGACCATGTGCTATATTCCGACCTGCTCATGCGCGACTTCAAGGGAGACCTCCTGATTTACGACGGAGCCGTGAATCTGCGCGACCTTTCGGCATCGGCAGATGTAGGACGCATAAATGTGAACGGCCTTTACAGCGCTCCCGACCCCGACGACCTTCAGTTCGGCATGGGCATGAGAGTAAGCGATTTCCGCCTTGACAGGCTCACCTCCCTCGTGCCGGCAATAGACTCGCTGCTGCCGGTAATGGAAAACTTCGCAGGCATAGTCAACGCCGATGTAGCTGTCACAACAGACATCACACCACAGATGGAGATCGACATACCATCCATGCGCGCAGCCATAAAGATAGAAGGCGACTCCCTGGTACTACTGGATCCCGACACATTCAAGACCCTCAGCAAATGGCTGATGTTCCGCGACAAAAAAAGAAACTTCATAAACCATATGGCAGTGGAGGTAGTAATCGAGAACTCCACAATAGAACTTTATCCCTTCATGTTCGACATTGACCGTTACCGCCTCGGGGTAATGGGACACAACGACATGGCGATGAACCTCAACTACCATATCTCCGTGCTCAAATCGCCGCTGCCGTTCAAATTCGGCATAAACATAAAAGGGACACCCGACAAAATGAAGATACGCACCGGAGGTGCCAAATTCAAGGAAAATATGGTTGGAGAGCGGCAGGAGATAGCGGCAAACACACGCATCAACATAGTGCAGCAGATGGAAAGCGTGTTCAAGAAAGGAATTTCCAAAGCGCGGCTCGGAGCACTGGAGATGAAAGGCACCGAAAAAAGGAAATCATCGAAAGAACTGCTCGACAACTTCGATAACGATGGGCTTTCCGTAGCAGACTCACTCCGTCTTATACGTCAGGGGCTTATCGAAAACCCCGACACACTCCGCTTCCCCGTCAAAGCTATAGACCACTGACAGCGGCCACTGACAGTGGCATAAAAATATTTTTTGAAGATTCCTACATTTTTATCCGTAATTTGTAGAAATTTTCACTACTTTTGCGATACCTTAAACTGATCCTATATAACTCCAATGAAAAAAGTATTTTTTATGTGCATGGTGGCAGGACTGGCTGCCACTGCATGCTCGTCGCAGCAACCCAACACACTCACTGAAGCAGAAAAAGCCGAAGGGTGGGAACTGCTTTTCGATGGCAAGACCCTCGACGGATGGAAAGACTACAACGGCGACTCACTCACACAGCCGTGGCATGTGGTGGACGGCTGCATTCAGGCCAACGGAGACGGCAGCGACCTCTCAGGCTATATAGTCACCGACCGCGAATTTGACAACTTCATTCTCGACTGGGACTGGAAACTTTCCTACGGCGGAAACTCCGGAATGCTCTACCATGTGGTGGAAGACCCATATTTCCCGGTTCCATACGTCACAGGCCCCGAATATCAGCTTATCGACAATGATGGCTGGGAAGCCACCAACGCCCCCACAAAACTCGAACCCTGGCAGCGCCTCGGGGTAGACTACGCCATGCATCTGCCCGACGAAAGCGCCATGCAGGTGAATCCGCAAGGCGAGTGGAACAACTCACGCATCGTATTCGACAACGGCCACGTGGAGCACTGGCTCAACGGAAAGAAAATACTGGAATTCGAGGCATGGACCGACGACTGGTTCGCACGCAAGAACAGCGGCAAATGGGAGTCGGCTCCTGAATACGGCCTTGCAGAGACCGGCGTCATATGCCTCCAGGATCACGGCTATCCCGCATCGTTCCGCAATATAAAGATCAAACGCCTGCCCAAGAAGGAATCCGCACAGACACCCCTGTTCAACGGCAAGGACCTCACCGGATGGACACCTTACGGCACAGAATTGTGGTATGTGGACAACGACGGCAACCTCGTGTGCGAGAGCGGTCCCGACAAACAGTACGGCTACCTGGCCACCGATGCATATTACAAAGACTTTGATCTCACTGTAGATTTCAAGCAGCTCGCCAACGGCAACTCCGGCATCTTCTTCCGCTCATTTGTGGAACCGCCGGTGAAAGTGCACGGATGGCAATGCGAGGTAGCGCCCAAAGGGCAGGACAGCGGCGGCATCTATGAAAGCTATGGCCGCGGATGGCTCGTGCAGATACCCGACGAGAAAGAAGAAGTGCTCAAGGAAGGTGAATGGAACACCATGCGCATCCGCGTAGAAGGCGACCATGTGCAGACATGGCTCAACGGTGTGCCGATGACCGACTTCACCGACGAGAAAATAGGACGCGCACAAGGGCGCATCGCACTCCAGATACATGACGGAGGAGGCATCAAGGTGCAGTGGAAAAACCTCAATATCACAAAACTGTAAATCCCGACACATATCACAACGATGGAGAAGACAAACAGAAGAACGTTTCTCAAACAGGCGGGATTGCTCTCGCTGTTCACCATAGTGCCGAGCAAAGTGCTCGGAGGACCCGGACGCATCGCCCCGAGCGACCAGCTCACCAAAGGCATCATAGGCGTCGGAGGCATCGGACGCAGCAGCTACCACTTCACCAGCAACGACGCATGCCGTCTGATATCGGTATGCGACGTAGACTCCGGCCACCTGCAGAAAGCCATTGACATGGGACGAGAAAAACTCGGCCTCGAACTGAAAGGATACCACGATTTCCGCGACCTGATACACGACCCGAATGTAGACATAGTGCATATCGCCACCCCACCCCACTGGCACGGCATAATGGCAGTCGAGGCTGCCAACGCCGGCAAGGACATATGGTGCGAGAAACCAATGACACGCACCATCGGCGAAGGAAAACGCGTGATGGAGGCTGTAAGACGCAACAACCGCATCTTCCGTCTCAACACATGGTTCCGCTTCACAGACAACTTCTACGGCCTCGGCACCACAGTGGAGCCACTCAAGAAACTCGTGGCAAGCGGGCTGCTCGGATGGCCGCTGAAAGTGACCATCAGCGGAGCCACCGGGTTCGCATGGAAATTCTTCTGGGTAGGGAAAGACAACCTCACACCTGAAAAAGTGCCTGCCGAACTCGATTATGATTTCTGGCTCGGCCCGGCTCCTTACAAGCCATACAACAGTCACCGCGTGCACCAGACATTCCGCGGATACTGGGACTACGATGGAGGCGGCCTCGGCGACATGGGACAGCACTACATGGACCCCGTGCAGTACATACTCGGGAAAGACGACACATCTCCGGTAAAGGTTGAAGTCGACGCCCCGCAGCAACACTCCGACGCCGTGGGTACATGGCGCAAGATCACCTATACATATGCCGACGGATGCCAGATTGTGCTCGAAGGGGAAGGATACGAAAGCGGAAGCAAGATACCATACATCGAAGGCCCCAAAGGCAAAGTGTTCAAAGGATTTGAATGCGAACTCAACGGAAAACCGGCACCCGACATCATGGCGATCATTGCCGAACTTCCCGATCCGGAACCGCAGAATACCGATTTCATCAAATGCGTGAAAAACAGGGAACTTTTCGCCCTGAACGAGATGAACGGACACCGCAGCTGCACTATGGTGAACATGGCGCTTGCCGCACTGCGTCTGAACCGCACACTCGAATTCGATCCCGTAGCACAGCGGTTCATCGGCGACGAGGCCGCCAACAGACTTATTGACCAGCCTATGCGCGGTTCATGGAAACTTTAAGAGGGTGTTTAACAAGCATAACCCCTTAATAATCCAACACTACCAAGCACAACCCTCTAAGACACTAATCGCCGACAACCAACACAATGAAAAAAATCATAATATCGCTGATGCTTGCCCTTGTGGCACACGGCGCAATAATGGCGCAGGACGCACGCAACCGCGCCACATCCACGATAGTGGCCGACGCGCTCGCACAGCTCCCGGCCGCCACACAGCAGGATTTCAACAAAATAATGGCAGAACTCGCCTCCACCGGCCAGGAGGGGCTTGCACAACTCGCCGGAATGCTCTCTCCATCGGAAAAAGGGGAGAACGCCGCAGTGGAATATGCCCTACACGGACTTACCGGCTATCTGCATGCCGAAGGGCAGGAGGCCGGACGCGACGCCCTGCGCCAGACCCTGAAGGATGCCATTGACAACAGCACCGACAACCCCAACCGCGCGTTCCTCATGACATTGCTGCAGCGCTGCGGCAAGCCTGAAGACGGGGAGTTTTTCGCAAAATATGTGGCGGACCCGTATCTTCAGGAATGGGCTGTCAACGGCCTCATAGCCATCGACGGCACAGAGGATGTGCTTATGAAACTCATCGAGACCGGAGCCGCGCCACGCGATGTGCTCGCCTATGCCGCCGGTAAAAAAGGACTCGCTGCCGCCGAACCGGTGATAATCAACTGGAGCGCAGAGGCCGCACCCGCCGACCGGCGCCCCTACTATAAGGCACTCGGTGCCATAGGTTCGCAGAAATCCCTGCCAACTCTCTCCCAAGCCGCCAAAGCGCAAAAGTATGGATGGGAGGCCGACGGAGCCACTGAGGCTTATGTGGCGCTGATAGGACGTCTGGCAACAAACGGCGACGCGAAGACCGCCGCTTCCGAGGCTAAAAAACTTATGAAAGCCACCGACAGGACCAGTGTGCGCGGCGCGGCATTGGAGATAATCTTCGATACCGAAGGAAAAAAAGCCCTTCCCCTGCTGCTCAAGGCACTTAAAAGCCCCGACCGCGATTACCGCGTGAACGCGCTGCGGCGCGCCGAGCCGTGGGTTGACGAAGATGTGTATGCAGCTGTAGCAAAGCCACTCGCCGACAAGGAAAACTTTGAGGTGAAAACAGATATCCTCAACTGGCTCGGCACCAACCATGCGGAAAGCCAGATAGCCCCCGTGATAGCGCAATTCGACTCCCCCGACGCCGAAACCGCTGCAGCCGCATTCAAAGCCGCTGGAAAAATAGGCGGCCCCATAGCGCTCGAGGCACTGTGCGCACGTCTGGGGGGAGAGAAATCAGCCGAAGCCACCTCAGCCCTGCTGTCATTCAACGGGAACGTGGCACCCGGCATCCTCAAGGCACTCCAGGGATATGCGCCCATGAAAGTGGCGGCCATGAACATCGCGGCCACACGCCGCATAGCCGACGCGGCCCCGAAAGTATTCTCGCTTCTTGGATCAGATGACGCCCCGGTGCGCGAGGCAGCCTTCAACACCCTCTCCGGCGTAGTAGGCCCCAACGACTTCGACAAAATATGCGCACTGATTGAGGAAAAAGGCGCGCAGGCCAATCCGGCACTCGGAAAGGCACTCCTCTCCTCCGCCTCACGTCTTCCCGCCGAGCAGGTGTTTTCAAAAGCGATGAAATATGCCGGCAGTTCAAAGACACCACAGATGTATTATCCCGTTCTGGCCTTCTGTGGCACACCGGAAGCTATCGACGCGCTTCACAAAGCCTATAAGGAGAACACAGGCAACATCAAGGAAGCCGCCCTGCAGGCACTTGCCAAAGTAAACGACAGCGGCATGACCGCCATACTCTACGGAATCGCCGTAAGCGACGACCGTCCCGACCTTCTCCCCCGTTACGCCGAGCTTGTCGGTTCCGGCAAATACACCGCCGCACAGAAATACGACCTGTACCGCAAGGGACTCGAAGCGGCCACCGATGCCCCGGCAAAAGCGCTGATGCTCCGCGGCCTCGCATCTTCCGGCACCTACCAGGCGCTTATGCTTGCAGACAGCTGCCAGAGCGATCCCGCCATCGCCAAGCCCGCAGCCGAGGCTGTGCGCGCTATAATGACCAAGAACACCGGCACATACAGCGGCGCACCCGTCAGGGAAGCTCTTGAAAGGGCACGCGACATATTCAAAGCCGGAGGATCTGCCGACGACGGCTATGCCGTGGACGATATCAACGGCATGCTTTCCAAACTGAGCGCTGCAGCTGTTACCCCCGAATACCAGCTTACTCCCGAGGAGAAGGCACAGGGATTCAAAGTGCTTTTCGACGGCCGCTCGATGGACAACTTCACCGGGAACCTTACAGACTACATACCTGTGGACGGCAACATCTACGTCACCGCCGGCTACGGCAACGGAGGCAACCTCTACACCAAAGAGGAATATGACGACTTCGTTTTCCGTTTTGAGTTCTGCTTCGAAAAGGAGGGTGTGAACAACGGCATCGGCATACGCACCCCGATGGGTGTCGACGCCGCATACGAAGGTATGGAGATACAGGTGCTCGACCATGACGCTCCAATCTACAAAGGATTGCGCGACTATCAGGTGCACGGCTCCGTATACGGCATAATCCCCGCAAAACGCATCAAGCACAAACCCCTCGGGGAATGGAGCACAGAGGAGATACGCGCCGTTGGAGACCGCATCACAGTGACGGTAAACGGCGAGGTGATCCTCGACGGAAACATCCGCAAGGCTTGCCAGGGACACAATGTCGCTCCTGACGGATCAAACAACAATCCCTACACCGTAGACCACCTCAACCATCCCGGTCTCTTCAACAAGAAAGGACATGTGGGATTTCTCGGCCACGGAGCCGGAGTGAAATTCCGCAATATCCGCATAAAACGACTTTAAACGATACCTAACACCACATTTCCGCAAAATGACGGAAAATACCGACACTGCAGCCGCGGGGCGTCTGGTGGAAATCGTAGCCATCGGCGCCGGAAACCGGGCACGTAAATATCTCCACTACATACTCCACCATCCCCACCAGACACGTCTGGCAGGGGTGGTGGATCCTGATGAATTGCGACGACACAAATTCGCCGAGGCCGCCTCCCTACCCCCGGAGAGATGTTTCAGCGACTGCGACGCATTTTTCAACAGCGGCGTGAAAGCCGATGCCGTGATGATCTGCACTCCAGACGGGCTGCACTTCAGCCAATGCATGCAGGCTCTCCGGCACGGATGCCATGTGCTGCTTGAGAAACCTGTGGCATGCTCCCTGCAGGAATGCGAGACAATAGAAGCAGAGAGCGCAAGGCGCGGCCTCATAGTATCCGTGGGCCATGTGCTCAGATACCACCCCTATTTCGCTAAAATAAAGGAGATTGCAAGTTCGGGAAGGCTCGGCAAAATCGTAAGCGTAAGCCACCGGGCACAAGTGGGAACAGACAGAGCCACACACAGTTATGTAAGGGGCATATGGAACCGCGACGACACCGGCAACCCCATGATACTGAGCAAATGCTGCCATGATGTCGATTTCCTCGTATGGATCACAGAAGCGCCATGCCGCAGCCTCGCCTCCTACGGCTCGCTGAGAGGCTTCCGCCCGGAAATGGCACCACAGGGAGCGGCAGACAGATGTGTGGCATGCGCGGTGGAAAGGAATTGCCCCTTCTCGGCAGTCAGACTATACCGCGACCGCCGGGAGTGGATCGCCAACTTCGATGTGCCCCCGGGAGGTGACATAGCCGATGTGATAGAGGAGCAGCTCCATCACGGCCCATACGGGCGGTGCGTATATCATTGCGACAACAACGTGGTAGACCATCAGGTACTCGCTATGGAGATGGACAACGGCATAACCTCTACCCTGTCGATGGACAGTTTCACTATGCACGACAACCGTGAGACACACATATGCCTCACCCACGGCGAGATAATCGGCGACGAACGCACCATTGAGGAACGCAACTTCCTTGACAGGAGCATAACCGTGCATGACTTTTCAAAAACCTTCTCCGAGCCGTTCCACGCCGGCGCCGACCTGCGCCTCGTGGAAGACTTCGTCACCTCCATCATAACCCAAGACCACCTCCCTCTGACCTCAATCGACACCGCCATCGCCAGCCACCGCATCTGCTTCCAGGCCGAAAAAAGCCGCTGCTCCCAAACAGATTATTAACATTTTTTTAATATTGGGGGGTAATTTGAAAAAAAGCACTATATTTGCGGAATATTACCGACACCATGAACCTTTCTAACTCCGTCTTTACGGAGATGGCTATATATAGCACTAAAATTCAACTACATAACTTTAATTCCAGTATTTACTAACAACAATTTTCATGAAACGATTCTGTTTATTTGCCCTTTTGGCGATAAGCGTTCTGTCGCTGTTTGCCAAAAGGATGGATCCGTATGATGGATCGCGCATATTCTGGGACATGCGCAGCCAGCAGACACTATTCAACGACGGGTGGTACTCCCGCATGATACAGCTTCAGGACGGCAGGCTGTTGGCTGCCTCGGAGTCTTGCTGGAACGTCATAATCAGCTACAGCGATGACATGGGGGAGACATGGTCGCCACAAGAAACCGTATTCCTGCCCCCGGCCGGCCTCCGTTATTTTGATGTGGATCTCTGCCAACTCAGCGACGGGAAGATCATAATCACATACAACATTGGATTTCCCGACAACAACATCGCTCCCGAGGGGCGCTTCGGAGTGCGCCTGCGCATAAGCGAAGACAACGGCCAGACATGGAGCGACGACATATTTGTCTACGACGGCGAACGGGAATTCGAGAACGGCACATGGGAGCCCAACATACTCGAACTGCCCTCAGGAGAACTCCATCTGTATGTATCCGACGAGGCTCCGTATACACATTCCGGAGAACAATGCATACAGCTCTTCCGCTCCTTTGACAAAGGATACACATGGGAAGGACCCGAGACAATATCGTTCCGCCCGGGAGCACGCGACGGCATGCCCACATCCCTGCTCCTTGGCGACACTATCGTGGTGACTATAGAAGATAACGGATGGCCCGGAATGGGAAGCTTCATTCCCGTGACAGTGCGCACCACCCTGGAAGACAACTGGAAGAGCGGTCCGGTAGGTGCCGGGAGCCCCATGCGTTCAATGGTAATAGACCACGACTGGTGCCCGCAGATGTTCGGCTGCGCGCCCTACATGCGTGTCATGCAGTCAGGTGAAACAATACTCTCGCGCCAGTCCTTCCACAAAAGCGGCGAATACGGCCTGATGAACATGTTCGTGTATGTAGGCGATGAGAACGGACGCGGCTTCAAAGCCATGTCACAACCTTTCCCCGACAACCTCGAGTCACGCATCTCCATAGAGGTAAACTCTGTATCCGTTGTCGGCGACAGCACCATTTATGCCCTTGGCGGATTTGTGTCTGGTCCATCGGGACGCCATGTGGATATTGTCAGAGGCTTTCCTGTGAAAACTCTCCGCGCCTACTACGGCACCCCCACACTTGACGGCGTAATAGAAGCCGACGAATACAACACTCCCGAAGCCGACCAGGTAAAGATGGGAACAAACAACCTGGGACAGAACGTGTATGCCGATTTCAACTACGACGAGAATTATCTCTACTTCGTCGCTACAGTGGATGACAACACCCCGATGCCAACCCCCGACTACTCACGCACCCTCAAAGACGGGGTAAAACTGCTTGTGGACGCTGACAATGTATCAGACGACACCCCTGTGAAAGGGATGTATGAACTGTATTTCATCGCCGACGGAAAGATAGAATGCCGCCAGGGTGACAACGGCACCTGGAAGACATGCGATGCCACGGGCATAGCCTGCGAAATCAACAACAGCGACGACCATTATGTGATGGAAGCCGCCATACCCTGGTCGTTTTTCGGAAAAGAAACCGCACCTGAAAAAGAACGTATGGCAGTAGGGATAGAGGTTACCGACCGCCGCGGGAACAGCTTCAAGTCAGAGTCGATCCCCGACGTGAAACATGACCAGTCGTGGACCTGGGTGGAATTCCGCCTCGACGGCGACAAGGAAAACAACGGTCTGGAGGCAGTGGCCATGCGCGACAAGCATGTGAACACCACCCTCCGCAACGGCATTATGGAGATAAGCTGCGACACCGGCCTGAGCAAAGTAGCACTTTTCAGCGCCGACGGCCAAATGCGGTCACAGCACACCGTTTCAGGAACCGCCTGCTCACTCCGGATGGGCACTCCTGGTGTGCTTTTGGCTATAATAACCCTTGCAGACGGCTCCGTCGTGTGCAGGAAGGTAATCAACCGTTAATCACATGATCCGATGAAAAACCAATTTATATTTCTTATAGCTGCTTGTGCGGGCATCCTTCCGGCAGCATCACAGACCGCACTCCAATCACCATATCAGGGCTGCGAGCCCGCCTCTGGCACCTATTACCTTTACAACGTGGAATCCGGCATGTGGCTGCAGAACAATGACCGGCGCACAGACCATTTCACCACACGAGCCGAACTCGACACCCGCGGCTTCGACGTGGAAATCACTCCCGAAGGTGACGGTTATCGCCTGAACCCACGCTTCCGGGGAAATCACAGCATCAACGGAGGAAACCTGTATATGGATACGGGAGAAGCCGTTACCGTATGGAAGATAAATCCTGTGGATACCGAAGGTATCTCCAATGCCTGCACCATTGAATCGCCTGCAGGCAAACTCGGTATGGGCGACAACGGATTTCTCTCAGAAAATACCGAAACCGCCAACGTATGGCAGCTTGTGACACGCGAGGAGCGTATCGCCGCCATGTCGGAAGCCGCCCTGAACAATCCCATTGATGTGACATGGCTTGTGCAAGGTGGGAATTTCGCGTTCAATGACGAACGCTACGACGCATGGAACGCACACTTCGACGGTGGAAACAACCCAGTCTCCGGTGACGGGAAAGTGCGCTGCAACCGCGCGCACGAGAGCTGGAACTCAACGAGCTTTGACCTGCGGCAGACTATCACAGGCATACCAAACGGCACATACCGCGTATCCATACAGGGATATTACCGCGACGGGGGCGACTTCGCCACTAAAGTAAAAGAGGGCACGGAAGTGCTCCGCTCACTCTATTTCGCCAACGACCGGAGCAAACCCCTGATGTCTACATTCGCCGGAGGGGGCGCCGCACAGGACGATCTTCACGATCTCGGTGTGGAAAACAAATGGGCACCGAACAGCCTTGACAACGCTTCCGCAGTATTCTTCAACGGCGAATACCAGAACGAGCCAATTGAAGTGGAGGTGACTGACGGCACACTCACACTGGGCATAACCAAAGCGTCTAACGACGGGCAAGGAGCCGACTGGACTGTATTTGACAACTGGAAAGTGGAATACCTCGGAGACGGAGGATATACATCCCCCTACAACGGATCGGAAGTATGCGAGGGAGATTTCTACCTTTACAACGTGGAATCCGGCATGTGGCTGCAGAACAACGACCGCCGCCGCGACCAGTTCACCACACGAGCCGAACTCGACACCCGTGGCTTCGATGTGGAAATCACTCCCGAAGGTGACGGCTACCGCCTCAATCCACGCTTCGGCGGCAACCACAGCATCAACGGAAGCAACCTTTACATGGACACTGGCGATGCTGTAACCGTGTGGAACTTCATCCCCGCCGAAGGCTCACGCGCAAAGAACGCCTATATCATAGAATCCCCGCACGGCAAACTCGGCATGGGCGAGGACGGCTATCTCAGCGAGAACGCCCCCACAAACACCACATGGCAGATTGTCACCCGCGAAGAACGCATGAAATATCTGAGCACTGCCACGGAAGAGAACCCCGCAGATGTGACATGGCTGGTGGATTGCCCCAATTTCGGATGGACCGACGAGCGCTACAGCTCATGGAACGCACACTTCGAAGGTGGAAGCAACGTTGTCGGAGGACATGATAAAGTGCACTGCAATACCGTGCATGAGAGTTGGAACTCAAATGTGATCGACATGCAGCAGACACTCACCGGTCTGCCCAACGGCACATACCGCGTATCCCTGCAGGGATGTTACCGCGATGGCGGCGATCCACAGGGCAAATATGCCTCTAGTACAGAAGTGCTTCGCACACGCTATTTCGCAAACCAGACCAGCAAGCCGCTCATGTCGTCGTTCGGCGGCGGAGCCGATGCACATGATGACATACACGACCTGGGATCAGCCGGCAAATGGGCGCCGAACAGCATGAACAACGCTTCGGCAGCCTTTATGAACGGAGAATACCGCAACGAGCCTATCCTTGTGGCTGTCACAGACGGTGAACTACGCATCGGTCTGTCCAAACCCTCCAACGACGGCGCGGAAGCAGACTGGACGGTGTTCGACAACTGGAAAGTGGAATATCTGGGATCCGCCATCCGCACCGACGAGATCATAGGCGCCCTTGAGGAGGCCATTGCCGAAGCCACCGCAGTTGCAGAAAACGGTACAGACGTGATGAACAGCGAGATAGCCTCCGCTATCGAGACCGCACGCGCGCTGCTCGAATCGCAGGACCTCTCAGCCATAATCACCATCACCGAGCAACTCAACTTGCAGACTGATGCAATAAAGAAAGTGGCAAACACCGTGAACGTGCTGCGGCGCACAATCACGATCGCAGACGGTGAGAACCCCGGCGACACATATGCAGAAGCAGTGGAGGCCGGCAGAAGCGCCATCGCTGAAGCCACCGACCCTGCCACACTCAACAACGCACTTGCTACCTTGCGCATAGCACGCAAAGCCAACGCCGCCGACAAGCAGGAAAACCTCTTTGCAGGAAACGAACCTGAAAAAGGCGAGTTCTACCTCTATAACGTCGGGCGCCGCCAGTTCCTCTGCGGAGGGTCCGACTGGGGAGCGCACGCCGCCCTCGGATTCCCCGGCATCCCTGTAACGCTCGACGGGTCAAGGGGCTCTTTCCGCATCCGCACCGGACTTGACAACGGCAGCGGCGACTGGCTGAACCATAACGGCTATTGTGATACACCCGACCGTGACTCCTGGATATTTGTGCAGGTTGAAGGGAAAGACTATGTTTACAACATTGTCAAAAGCAGCAACCGCTCGGCCGGAATGGGATACAACCCCTATGCACGCACCGATGCCGGTGACGGCGTGTCGTTCTACGACACTGTCGGAACGAACGAAACCGACCTCGAGTCAGAGAACGCGCAGTGGATGCTTGTAAGCAAAGCAGACCGCGACGCACTGCTCGCTAATGCCACCCAGGAGAATCCCGTTGATGCATCCTACCTTATCAGAATGCCGAACTTCAGCCAACGCGAATACGGCAACACCACATGGAACGGCGAGAACGGCGCATGGGCATACAACGTAGGCTCGATCGACGGACGCGGCACACGCAGAAGCGATTTCGTATTCTCTGTGCCCGATGCCGGTCAGGCATTCGAGATAACCCAGACACTTACCGACTTGCCACAAGGCATATATCGCGTGTCTGTACAAGGATTCTACCGCGACGGCGGACGCGAACAGATCGAAGCCACAGCCGAGGAAGGTAAGGAACCCGCCCTGGAGGCACTCTTATACGCCAATGAGAAAGAGACACCCATCCCGGGCATAACTGAAGGAGCGGATATGGCTCCCGGATTCGGATGGGAGAGCAAAGCCGGCGAACTCCCCGACGGATGCATATCCGCAGCAGACTATTTCCAGAACGGCCTGTACCGCACCTCGTTTGATGTCACAGTCGGGAACGACGGGATTCTGACCATTGGCATCATAAAAGAAAAAGTTGTGGCTGACGACTGGCTCGCATTCGACAATTTCCGCCTCGCTTATCTCGGAGAAGATCCCGAGAGCGGCATAGCGGAGGTCACAGGCGACCAGAAAACCGACACCCGTATATTCACCCTCTCCGGAATCGAAGTCAAAGGCCAGCTGCAACCGGGCATCTACATCCGTGGAGGCCGGAAAATTGTAATACGCAGCACCATGAAATAGTGGCTGTTACAGAACACTATACCTGAAAGGCGGTGTGCCGGTCAAAGGCACACCGCCTTTTTCATACTGCCCCATTAAGCGAACCATCATGCAAACAGCCGAAAATCACGCCCCGTTAACAGGTTTTCAGAGAATTTTTGCTAACTTTGCAGACGGTTCGGTGAGCCGTAGCAAACCTTCTCCTCACCGCGCTTGACTGATGAATTATTCTATACTGGATTTCTTGGGGCTCTTAGGAGCTGTCGGCCTCTTCCTCTACGGAATGAAGGTGATGAGTGAGGGATTGCAGAAA
>CATJQX010000198.1 GCA_949742535.1 uncultured Muribaculaceae bacterium
CTGGCTATTGCTTCCGGTGTGGCCTCCGGTGCCGAACACCTCAAAAGCGTGAATCCGGCATATATCGACAATTCCATACCTGCCGGTGACGATTTCTACATGCATGTGAACAAGGGATGGATGGATGCACATCCCCTCACAGCTGAATATGCCCGCTACGGCGTGTTCAACATTCTGGCAGACTCCGCCGAGGCAAAAGTGAAAGACATAGTGCTCAATCTCGGTGCCACCAACCCCGAGCCAGGCACCAACGCCTATAAAATCTGGACCCTCTACTCGCAGGGTATGGACCTCGACCGCCGCAACGCCGACGGCATTGCCCCCATCGTCGACGATCTCAAGAAGATTGATGCCACCGATGCCGAAGGCATGGAGGATCTCCTGCTCTGGATGCACAAATACTATTCAAGCCCCTTCTTCGGAGCCGGCCCTATGGAGGACATGATGGACTCCAACCGCTACGCCATGTATGTGTCGGGCGGCTCCATGGGGCTGGGCGACCGCGACTACTACCTCAAGGACGACAAGGAGACTCTGCGCATCCGCAACGCCTACAAGAAACTGATCACCGACCAGATGGTAAATGCCGGTTTCAAGAAAAAAGACGCGCAGCGCATCATGAAGAACGTGCTCAAGATAGAGACCGCCATCGCTGACTCTGCCATGACACGCGAGGAGAGCCGCGACATTACCCGCATGTACAACCCGCGCACCATCGCCGAGCTAAAAGAGCAGTTCCCGCATATTAAATGGGACCGTTTCTTCGTTGAGACGATGGATATCGACACACCCGCCGACTATATAGTGACCGATGTAAAGGGACTGAAGCAGGCCGATAACCTCATCTCCACCCTCACCGACCGCGAGATCAAGGACTACTACCTCTGGAAATATGTGTCGCAGGCAGCTCCGTTCCTTAGCGAGAAGTTCACCGACACCAATTTCGAGTTCTCCAAAGTACGCTCCGGCGTGCAGGAGCAGCGCCCCCTCTGGAAACGTGCCCTCGGCGTTCCCGACAGCTATATGGGTGAGGCCATCGGCCGTCTCTATGTAGAGAAATACTTCCCCGAAAGCTCCAAGCAGAAGATGCTCGACCTCGTAGGCAACCTGCGCGTGGCTCTCGGCAAGCATATCATCAACCTCCCCTGGATGACCGACGAGACCAAGCTCAAGGCTATCGAGAAGCTCAACTCGTTCACCGTGAAGATCGGCTATCCCGACAAATGGAAAGACTACTCCTCGATGGAGATCGATCCCAAGCTATCCTACTACCGCAACGTGCACAACGCAAGCATGTGGCACAACAAGGAGGAGCTCGCGAAATGGGGCAAACCTGTAGACAAATCGGAGTGGGGCATGACACCGCAGACCGTGAACGCCTACTACAACCCCCTGGCCAACGAAATTGTGTTCCCCGCAGCCATACTCCAGAACCCCTTCTTTGATCCGGAGGCTTCAGATGCCGAAAACTACGGCGGCATCGGTGTGGTTATCGGACACGAAATGACACACGGATTCGACGACCAGGGCCGTAACTTCGATGCCAAAGGCAACATGACAAACTGGTGGACTGAAGAGGACGCACAGCGCTTCGAAGAGCTTACCTCGAAACTCGGCAAGCAGTTCGACGCAGTGGAGATACTCCCCGGCCTCTTCGCCAACGGCACATACACTATGGGCGAGAACATAGCCGACCAGGGTGGCCTCCGCATCTCGCGTACAGCCTTCCTTGACTCACAGAAACGCAAGGGTGTGGATGTGAACTCAGCCGATGCCCTCATCGACGGCTTCACCCCCGACCAGGCATTCTACCTCAACTACGCCAACATATGGGCAACCAACATGCGCGACGAGGAGAAACGCAACCTCACCATCGGCGACGTGCACTCCCTCGCTGAAAACCGCGTGAATGTGACCCTCCGCAATATTGTGCCCTTCTTTGAAGCCTTCTCCATCAAAACCGGCGACAAGCTCTTCCGCCCCGCCGAGGAGCAGGTAATCATCTGGTAAGATAATCATCTGACAACACTTCCCCTTATATTTCCGCTTGCGCCCCGGCACCTGCAGGTGTTGACGCGCAAGCGGAAACTTTCCCAAAACTCCCCCCTTCTCCCCCCCTACCCCCTCTCTCAATTTCTCAATTTCTCAATTTCTCATTTCTCTCCCATGCCCACGCCCCACTATTACAAGCCCATGAAGCCGCGCATGACACGCCGCGCCTTCTTCTGCGACTACCGGGCGCCGGGCTTTTTTATGATCACAATTACCGCAGCCGCAGGCACTCCCCCTCTGGGGCGCCTCTCCACCGACGGCGGCACCCCGCAGATCATCCTCTCCCCGTTGGGGGAGCTGATACGGCAATCCATAGAAAACTTCACTGCAAACACCCCCGAAATCCATATTCCCACATACATCATCATGCCTGACCACTTCCACATGCTCCTGCATGTGCGCCGGCACCTCCCCCGCCATCTCGGCCGCATCATCGGCGCCTTCAAGGGGGGCATCTCAGGCCGACACGCACAACTCACAGGCGCCACGGAAGTGACACCGCTTTTCAAACCCAAATTTCACGACAGGATAGTGACCAGACGGGGGCAACTTGATACGCTCGCCCGCTACATTGCCGACAATCCGCGGCGACTCGCCATCAGGCGCATGCATCCCGATCTTTTCAGGCGCTACAACCACCTGTGCATCGGCACCCGCGAGTATGCCGCATACGGCAATATATTTCTGCTGAAAGATTTCGACCGCCGCCCGGTGATGGTACACCGCGCATGGACAGCCGGTGAACTCCAGGAAAACGAGCGGCAGTGGCTCTCCTGCGCCGCCAACGGCGGTGTGCTTGTATCCCCCTTTATCAGCCGCGCCGAAAAAGAGGTGCGCGACAAGGCCATAGCCTCCGGAGGCCGCATAATAGAACTTAGAGCCGAGGGATTTCCCGAGCGGTTCAAACCTTCAGGCAAGGAATTCGAGCTGTGCACCGCCGGACAGCTACTGCTGCTCGCGCCATGGCCCGACAACTCCTGCCGGTTCACAATGACACGCAGCACCGCACTGACACTCAACGCCATGGCCGCAGAAATCTGCGCATCCGCCCTCGCCCCCACCCTCCGTGTTGACGCGTAAGCGGAAACACACACCGAAATCCCACTCAAAAAACTCACCCCCCGAGCACAGAAACCAACTCCCCGAATGTGGCATCCTTAAGCTCTACCTTCCCCTCGGACGAAAGCAGATAAAGGGTTGGAAACGCGGGGATGGAATACAGCTCCTCCCCCACATCCTCCAGAGCCACACCCGCTATCCACCCGGCCGGCAACCCCTCGGTGGCATGCTCCTCATCATCGCCGGGAAGGCTGACAACCACCACCTTTATTTTGCCGGAAGCCATAAGCGCCGACAGGCGGCCATCTCCATCAATCTGCCCTATCAGGCGATGGCAATCCTCGCATCCCGGGCTGTGGAAAAGCAACACCGTGCGGCATCCCGCCGCTACATCGCGCAGCGACACCACCGCCCCCTCAGCCGTATTGAAACTGAAATCTGGAACCTCGCTCCCCACCGGCACACGCATCACCATATCCCGCAGATAGGCCGTGGATTCCTCCCCCGGCCAATGCGCCGCAATCATGGCGTCGGCGAAAGCCACATAGGCGGCATCATCGCGCACCGGCGACTGGCGGTCGAGCAGATACCCCTCGAGCAGCCCTGCCATGCGGAGCACACTCTCCTCACCCAGCCCACCAATGAGCGCCACAAACAGTTCCGCTCCCCGGCGGCGCCCCTCGGCGGAGGCATGCGGAAATACCGACAGGAACTCCGAAAGCTCCTCCTCGGTGACCTCGCGCGCAGGCAGGCTGTCCCAGAAATGTTCGAGCAGATAATCGGCTCTCCCAGCCGGCGCCGTGATATGCGCCGGTATAGCAGGCAGCGACAATGTCTGCGCCGTGGTCTCCC
>CATJQX010000199.1 GCA_949742535.1 uncultured Muribaculaceae bacterium
ACACTCACACACGACACCATTATCGCCAACTCGCGTTTCTTCGACAACGACGTGAACCTCGTGCCGAAGACCGCCCTCACCGTTGGTGTCGGCACCGTAATGGACGCCCGCAGCGTGCTCCTGCTCGTCAACGGCCACAACAAGGCCCGCGCCCTGCGTCACGGTGTGGAGGGTGGCATCACACAGATGTGGACCATCTCGGCGCTCCAGATGCACCCCAAGGCTATCATCGTGGCCGACGATCCCGCCTGCGATGAGCTTAAGGTGCAGACCTATCGCTATTTCCGCGATATCGAGGGCGCCAACCTTGATCCCGCCACACAGCTCTGATCTCTTCCCGGGAGCCCTTCATCACGGCCTGTCCCCATGCGAAGAAAGCAAATGATATTCCCAAAAGCCGGGCTCCTGATGCCCGGCTTTTTTGTTGCCCTCCCTATAGCCTCCCTTTAGGCTTTCTATATGGCCTTCTGTACGGCCTGCTGTCCGTTATCGGACAGCAGGCCGCATGTGTGTGACGGGCAACCGTCACATCCCCAGTATATTACATTTTTGGCACGCTTCTGGCATATATGAAAGGCATAACAATCCAACCCTGAAAAAACATAAAGATTATGGATAGAGAGATACCGCAGGCCGAGCGCCGCCGCATTCGTATACGCCGCATCGTGAAAATCTGCATCCCTGCAGTGGCGCTTGTGGCATGTGTTGTCGGCGCCATGTCGCTTGTGCAGCCGTCGGTAAAAATGGGAGCCTTGCGTTTCGGAAGCGTGGACCGCGGCCAGGTGGAAACCACCGTCAACGCCTCGGGACGTGTGCTCCCCGGTTTCGAGCAGGTCATCAACTCACCGGTTGATTCGCGCCTTGTTGAGCTTTTCTGCCGCGAGGGTGACAAGGTTGAGGAGGGTACACCCATCATGCGCCTCGATCTGCGCACCGTGGAGACCGAGCTTGCACAGCTTGCCGACCAGCGTACAAGCAAGCTGTATGAGATGGAACAGGCTACACTCGACAGCCGCACGCTGCTGTCTGACCTCGAGATGCAGGTAAAGGTAAAGGAGATGGCGGTGAACCGCCTGGCGGTGGAGGTGGCCAACGAGCGGCGCCTCGACAGCATAGGATCAGGTACAGGCGACCGCGTGCGCCAGGCCGAACTGGCCCACAGCACCGGGTGCCTCGAACTTTCCCAACTGCGGCAACGCCTCGAGAATGCCCGGAAAACCGGCGAGGCAGCACTGGAGATGAAACGCCTCGAACTTGAGATTTTCGACCGCAACATGGCCGAGAAACGCCGCACATTTGAGGATGCCAGTCTGCGCGCCCCGCGTGCCGGCACTGTCACATTCCTTTACGGCCAGATCGGGAGCCGCATCGCCGCCGGCGAACGGGTGGCAGTGCTGTCTGATCTGTCGAGATTCAAGGTGGAAGGTGAGATCGTGGACAGTTATGCCTCACGTATCGCGGTTGGCGGCCGGGTGATGGTGCGTGTCGGCTCGAAAATGATTCCCGGCACAGTTGTCCGCATCACACCGCAGTCGAAGGATGGCGCCATATCATTCTCTGTGGCACTTGACGATGACGATGCCGAGGGACTCCGCTCGGGACTGAAAACCGATGTCTATATCCTGTGCGAGGTCTACGACGATGTGGTGCGCATTCCGGCAGGCTCATATTATAAAGGTGAAGGCCGTTACGACATGTTTGTGATGGAAGGTTCCGACAACCTTGTGCGCCGCTCCGTGGTGCTCGGCGCCGCCAACTACGATTACGTGGTGGTGAAAGAGGGGCTTTCCCCCGGCGAGCGCGTAGTCGTCAGCGACATGACCGACTACAAATCACGCAAGCAGCTGAAGTTGAGGAAATAGAAGTAAGAAAAAATAGAAGTAAGAAGTAAGAGCATGAGAAGTCAAGCAAGAATAGTTTTGCTGATGTCTCTGATCCCTCTGATATCTCTGATTCCTCTGATTTTTCTGTCTCTCATGCAACCATGCTTCCTACTTCCAGAAAACTTGATTAAAATTTTTTCATTATGATAAAACTGACTGATGTAAGCAAACTTTACAGAACGAGCGAGATAGAGACGCTTGCCCTGGAAAAAGTAAACCTTGAGATCAACAAAGGTGAATTCGTGAGCGTAATGGGTCCCTCGGGGTGCGGTAAATCGACTCTCCTCAATATCATAGGGCTGTTGGACACACCCACTACCGGTGTTGTGGAAATAGACGGCATCAAGACCGATACCCTCGGCGATGCCTCCAAAACCGCCATGCGCAACGCGCGCCTGGGCTTCGTGTTCCAGAGTTTCCACCTCATCCCCTCGCTGAATGTGACTGACAACGTGGAGCTGCCGCTGATCTACCGTTCCGGCATAAGCGCTTCTGAGCGCCGCGAGCGGGTGCGCGAAGTACTGGAGCGTGTGGGGCTTTCACATCGCATGCGTCATATGCCGGCGCAGCTTTCCGGAGGTCAGTGCCAGCGTGTGGCCATTGCGCGGGCCATTGTCGGCAACCCCGACATAATCCTCGCCGACGAGCCTACCGGCAACCTCGATACCCGCATGGGTGCCGAGGTGATGGAGATACTCCATCGCCTCAACAAGGAGGATGGCCGCACTGTGGTGATGGTGACCCACAACGAGGAGCAGGCACGCGACACAGAGAGAATAATCCGTTTCCTTGACGGCCGCCAGATTGGGTGATCAGGGGAAAAGGGAAATTAAGAAAAGGAGAAAAAAGAAATTGAGAAATTAGGAAATTGAGAAAAAAGAGATTTGATGTCTCTGATTTAAAAATGATTCTCTGATAAAAATGCTCTTTTTTATGCGATATATCAAACAGTTGTGGAGAGAGCTGCGCTCGGCTCCGCTTTTCGGAATAGTAACCATTGCAGGCACGGCTTTGTCGCTGTTTCTCATTATGGTTGCAATGATGATGGAGAATGTGAAAGTGATGCCGCTTGCTCCTGAAAGCAACCGTGCGCGGTTCCTTTACACCGGTCGTCAGAAACTTACAGGGATCGAAAACAATGAGGGTAGGACCTTTGAGACACCTTATCCTTACAGAACGATTTGCGAGCTTTTCGACAGCATACCCGGAATGGAGGCATTTGCCATATACTCGCAGGGCTGCCGTCCGCAGATGGTGTGGGGTGGTGACCGTAAACAGTTTATGGCCGATTTCCTCGAGGTTAACGACGGCTTCTGGAAGGTTTTCGATTTCACGTTTCTCGCAGGACGCCCGTTTACCACCGAGGAATATGTGTCGGAGGCAAGGCTGGCCGTGATCACGGAAGAGGTGGCCCGCAGGATGTTCGGCAGCGTCGACGGTGCCGTGGGACATGAGATAACAATCAACAGGTTTCCCCCATATCAGCCCTTTAAGGTTGTCGGTGTGGTAAGGGATGTGCCCACGGTTGCCGATACGGCTTACGGCCAGATATGGTTGCCGCTGACAGCAATGGGGAGGACAACGGATGACAATATCACCGGGAGTGTAAACGGTGTGATACTCGCCGACCGTGAGGGGAGACGTGAGGAGGTGAGGGCGGAATATCTGCGCCGGCGTGAGATCGTGAACAAGCGTCTCAAGGAGGTGAATATGCAGCATTACGATCTCGGTGCGCCATATCTGGTATCGGAATTCCGCACCGCCATGTGGAACGGCTTCAGAGACAGTGTGGATATGGATAAAGTGAAGTTCTATACGATGATTGTAATTCTGCTGCTTGTGCCTGCGATCAATATAAGCAACATGACACAGAGCCGTCTGCGCCGCCGTATAAAAGAGATCGGGGTGCGAAGGGCGTTTGGCTGCACCCGCGGGAGGATGATACGCGAGATCCTGACCGAGAATTTCTTCCTCACTCTGGCGGGAGGAGTTGTGGGGATGTTGGCGAGCCTTGTTTTTGTATGGCTGTCTGCCGATTACCTATGGTCCAACTACGACGGTGCGGCCAGTGGCTCTTTTGTGAGTATTGCCACACTTCTCGACTGGAGAATAGCTCTCTACACTATCGGCGCATGTTTCGTGCTCAACATTTTGAGCAACGGTGTGCCTGCATGGCGCGCCGCCAGACTGAATCCTGTGGAGGCCATAGGGGGATTACAGAAATAAATCATGATCATTATGAAAAGGAAATTATTCACCCAGATAAAGAATGAATGGCGGAGCAATCTGTGGCTCGGGATAGAGTTGCTTGTAGTAAGCACCGCCCTGTGGTATATCTTCGACAACTTTGTGGTGGTATGGCAGCAGTTGCATATGCCCAACAGTTACAACACCGAGAACTGTTTCTATATTGAACTTGCCCATGAGAGCCATGACGGCATTCCTGTCGATGACGCAACGCGCTGCAATGAAGTGCAGACCATTCTGAAGCGAGTGCGCGATTATCCCGGAGTGCAGTATGCGTCGCTTGTAGGGCATATGGGCTCAATTCCGCATATGCAAAGCATGTGGAGCGGCAATCTGGTGGATGCGGAGGCAGACTCCTTGTCTATGATGGTTGCATTTCATTTCGTGGATCAGGAGTTTTTCAAAGTATTGAGGATCCCAGGCGTCGACGGAGAGACACCAGAAGAGATGAGCGAAAGGTTCCGGTATGGTTCTATCTTCCTGTCTGACAATGTGCCGTATAAATACAAGACAAACGATAGCGATGAGCTGACATGGGATTATGAGATGTGGGAGAAATATCTCAATTCAAGCGCACGCGAGCTGATGGGACACCGCTACAAGTTGCCTATTGACAGTATTACACGTGAGGTTACAGGCATCATCGTACCGTTTAAACGCATGAACTTCGAGGAGCCGCAGGAAGCTGTGCTTGTGGCGTCGAAACCGGAGGACTTGTATGATGCGAACCACATTCTCGTGCGTGTTTTCCCCGAGGCTGTTGCCGATTTCAGGGACCGTGTGCTGGCTGACTGCCAGAGTGTGTTTACCGTAGGCAACAGGTTCGTCAGTAATGTGACATTATTCGACGATCTGCAAAAGTCTGTGGAGGCCAACAACTGGAAGGAACTGTATTACTATATCTTTATGATGGTATTCCTTCTGATGAGCATATATCTGGGGTTGCTCGGAGCGTTCTGGTTCCGCACACAGCAGAGGGTCAGTGAGATAGCCATTCGCAAAGTCAACGGCGCCACCAATCGCCAGATTTTCTGCCGCCTCATCTCCGAGGGTTTCCTGATCCTGATACTGGCCACACCCTTGTCGCTCGTTCTTGACTGGCTGATGACCCGCTATCAGCTCAACAGTGTTTTCCCAGGCTATCTTTATTTCGTGCCTTTGCGTTTCGTGCTGGCCGCACTGTTGTCTTTCCTCTCCCTTGCCCTGATGATAACACTTGGTATCTGGTTCCCCGCACGCAAAGCCATGCAGGTAGATCCCGCCCTGGCTCTTAAAGATGAATAGAGAGTTAGAAGTTAGAAGCAAGAGCATGAGAAGGCAAGTATTCTATCAGAGAATCAGAGGAATCAGAGATATCAAATTTCTTATTTCTCAATTTCTCAATTTCCTGTATACCAGAACAAAAGTATTCTTGCTTGACTTCTCATGCTCTGACTTCTTACTTCTAAAAATTTTTTAGAAAAAAATTTTCCTATGAAAAAGATATTCTTTTCATTCATAGTGGCCTTTGCTTTATTCCCGGCTTTTGCGCAGGCAGGGCATGAAAAGACCGTGGAGCTGACCCTGGGGGAGGCGATAGCGCGGGCGCGGGTGAGGAGTGTTGACGCTGCCGTTGCGCTCGACGATCTGCGGCGCGCCTACTGGGAATATCGCATCTACCGTGCGGAACTGCTTCCCGAAATAAATTTTTCGGCTACGTTGCCGAGCTACCGCAGGCAGTACAGTGCTTATATGAATTCAGACGGATCATACAGTTTCGTGCGCAACAATTTCATGGAGATGACCGGCGCCCTCTCGCTCTCGCAGAACATATGGCTGACCGGAGGCACACTGGCGCTCAAAACGTCGTTTGATTTCTACCGCGATTTCGAGCTGACTAACAACCGCTTCATGTCGATCCCGATCGCAATCACGCTCAATCAGCCCCTTTTCGCCGCCAACCGCATAAAATGGGACCGGCGGATAGAACCGGAACGGTACGCAGAGGCAAAAGCCGCCTTTCTAAGCGCTACAGAGGAGGTGGCCATGACGGCCATAAGCATGTATTTCGACCTGCTGATGGCGCGTGAGAATGTGGCGATCGCCCGCCAGAACCTCGTAAATGCCGATAAACTCTATGAGGTGGCGCGGGAGAAACGCGCCATGGGGCAGATAAGCGAAAACGACCTGTTGCAGATGGAGCTTAATCTGCTGGATGCGCAATCGTCGCTCACTGAGAGGGAGAGCAGTCTGAAAAACAGCATGTTCAGTCTGCGATCGTTTCTTGAATATGACGACGATACCGAGCTGATGCCTTCGGTGCCGGATAATCTGCCGCCTCTTGAGATTACTTACTCCGATGCGCTTGACCGCGCCCTGGCCAACAATAAGTTCGCACGCAATGTGCGCCGCTGTCAGCTTGAGGCCGATTATGCCGTGGCAAAGGCCAAGGGGGAGCAGCGCGAGATAAATCTTTTCGCGCAGGTAGGCTATACCGGCACATCCAATGAGTTCGCGCAGGCGTATCAGGGATTGCGGGGCAACCAGGTTGTGGAGGTGGGCGTAAGAGTGCCGATTCTCGACTGGGGGCGCCGGCGGGGTGCCGTGAAGGTGGCGGAAAGCAACCGGCGTGCAGTGGAGAGCCGTCTGAGGCGCGAGACCATGAACTTCAATCAGGATCTGTTCATTCTTGTGGAACGTTTCTGCAGCCAGCAGCGGCAGCTCGACATTGCCTGCCGTGCCGATACCATCGCCCGCAAGCGTTATGCCACGAATGTGGAGACCTTCATGATAGGGCGTATCTCCACACTTGATCTCAATGATTCCCAGGTGAAGAAGGATGAATCGCGGCGCTCAATGATCAGCGAACTCTACCGCTTCTGGTATTACTATTACCAGATACGCAGCATCACGCTCTGGGATTATGCCGCCGGCTGCGATATCGACGCCGATTTCGACCGCATTATCAACGGGTAAGTAAGTCATGAAAATTATTACGTATAAAAATTTAATCAGGCTTTATATTCTCTGCGGCATTATTTCGCCGCTTTTTATCCTCATCTTCAGTCGTGTAGCCCGCTACACTCCTTCATCTTCGGACGAAAATCGGCTGAAAGCATGCTCTCAGATAATATAAA
>CATJQX010000200.1 GCA_949742535.1 uncultured Muribaculaceae bacterium
AGATTATTTCAATGTTTCTTCGGCAAAATTTTGGAATCTTTTCCTCTCCTCATCAGTCGTGTAGCCCGCTACACTCCTTCTTCGTCAAGAAAAATCTTCCCAAAATTTTTCTTGAACAAACATTAAAATAATTTTGACCAGTTACTTAAAAAATGAAATATCAGATGATTGACATACGTTTTCTGAAATATATACTTGCCTCCGGTGCGATCGCGCTCGGTGCGCATGCGGCTGATGCCCGGGGGGAGTTTTCCGACATAGTGCGCCGCATTGCCGCCGATGCCCCGTCGTACAGTGCCGAACAGGCACGTCTGCAGGCGAATGTGGAGAGCATGCGTGCCGAAAATGTACTTGAAAATCCTGAGGTGGAATTCGAGCGCTTATGGAGTGCCGGTCCCGCCGACAACAAGTGGAGCGGATCGCTGTCGCAGGCTTTCGACTGGCCCGGCGCGTATGGAGCCCGAAGCCGTGCCGCCGCGGCGCTCGCTACAGCCGGCAAGCTCGGACTTGACGAGACTTTCCGCCAGCTGCAGGTGAAAGCTGCCGAAAACACACTGCAGCTTCTTGCTTCGCGCCGCAAGGTGGAGATTCTCACCGAAGTACATGAGTCAATGACACGGCTACGGCAGGAGTATGACCGTGCATGGCAGATGGGTGAGACAACCATACTTGATGTGAACAAGATGAAGATTGAGGAGATCCGTTCTGCCACAGAGCTTGAGCAGGCTCGTGCGGAGATGAATGCCGTAAAGGCCGATCTGATATCTATGGCGCCGAATTCGGCGGCGGTGGAGGATGCGATGGAGCTTGTCGATTTCCCCTATATGGAGCTGGCTTCGGCCGGTGAGTATACAGCCGCTGTTGAGAACGCGCCTGAGCTGCGCTATTACTCGGCTATGGCCGAAGCTGAGAATGCCAATGTGGCTGTGGCGAAGGCGCAGAGGCTTCCGGGATTCAGTCTGGGGTATGTGCATGCCTTTGAGGAGGGTACGCATTTCAACGGCCTTTCCGTGGGCGTGTCGCTTCCGGTATATTCCCGCAGACATGCTGTCGCAGCTGCTGATCAGCTCGGCCTGGCGGCACGACTTGATCTGGTAGCACGCCGTGTGGAACTTGAGACACAGATTGCCGCGGATTATGCGTCAGCCACCTCGCTCAAGGAGCAGATTGCACGTTTTTCGCCTCTTGTGGAGGGAGTGAACAATATGGCTCTTCTGCGCAAGGCACTTGACGGCGGCGAGCTTTCGCTGCTTGATTACTTGCAGGAAACAAATTATTTCCTCCGTGCCCGTCTCGATTGTCTCGCCCTGCTACGCGACTACACCCTTCTGGCTTTCCGCCTCAACAGCTATACAGCTCCCACGATGTGATATCGGGATAATAAAACAGGTATTTTGTTACAGAAGGACGATTTGTAACGAAGATATCCACTTTCAAAAGGATCCAGGTCCGATGCTCCGGATTTTATCGGACATCAATATAATACTATAAACATGACGGTGTGTCAAAATTCGCGAATTTTGACACACCGTCATGTTTATGTCCGGATGGCGAGGGGACTGTCTGTCATTGACCTCCGGCCGCTTCGCTTTTGCGAATAATACCTCAAGCGACAACCCGGAGGGGCCATTATGACACACCCTCTGTTTTATGGATGGGGGGGAATACCTCGGTATCAGCGGGCTATTTTCAGGCGGGAGGTGCCGTAGGAACCTGTCGTTTCGATGATGGAGACACCGGAGGGTAGAGTTGCGGCGGGTATTGTCATGGAACCGGCAGTAATGGCGGGTGAGGAGAGCAGGCGTCGGCATCTGAGGTCTCGGAATACACATATTGTATTCCGTTGGTGCAACCGGTGTTGCCCCATTGTCCTCCGAAATCTCCGGTTACATTGCTCCATGCTTTTGCTCCGTTTCCGCGGGTGTTATACCATTCGGAACTGATGCCGTAGGGTGTGCCGAGTTCCGATGTGTATGGAACGCTTTGTGCGCTCCAAGCCTGCGGCGTGCTGCATATGGCAACAGCAACCAACAGGAATGAAAATAATTTGTGCATAGAAATATGGTTGGATTATTGTGTGATAATTATCATGACATTGATGAACAAAGGTCGTAAAATTTTTCAACAAATGTTACATAATGCTACTATTTAAGCATTATTAACAGTAATGTGTATATGCGCGTTTTTTGTAATTTTGCAGTTATATCATTAACCATAGAAGTGTGTTTTTATGCGAAAGATAGAGAGATGTGATGCGGAAAAATATCCTGTGCTTGTGGAAATCTGGGAACGGGCTGTGCGTGCCACGCATGATTTTCTGGAAGAAAAGGATATTCAGGAGATAAAAGCGGCGTTGATACCGGAGTATTTTCCTCAGGTGGAGGTGTTTGTGCTCGAGGATGACAGATGCGGGGCTGTGGGATTCATCGGTATTCTCGGCGGTAAAATCGAGATGCTGTTTGTAGACAGTGCATGCCACGGGCAGGGCTTTGGAACCGAGCTTATTGAGTTTGCAATAAACAATGGGGCAACTGCTGTAGATGTAAATGAGCAGAACCCTTCGGCTGTCAGGTTTTATATGAATAGAGGATTCTGTGTCGTAAGCCGGGATGAGACAGATGATGCCGGCCGCCCTTTCCCTATCCTGCATATGGATTTGGGGGGCTTTGCCTTATGATACTGGCATAAAAAAATTGATTTGTCTCACGACAAACCAATCTTAGTTAACCTTAAATCTAATACCATGAAAAACACGTTGCAAAGGTAATAGCTTTTTGCGGCCCTGTCAAGTGTTTTGTGATAAAAATGACGGGTGATTAACAATATTTTGCATCTTATGGCGGATATTGCCTGTCTGGGAGAGCAAATTGCCTGGAAAGATTCGCTTTTGTTGACGTTTTGTCAGTTTTATGCACTCGGCATACCGTATAACGGCAAAAGTTGTTTTAACTCTTGTAAACATACGGCATGCAGCAGGATGTGGATATGAAAAAGGCGCTGTGCCGGATTTCCGACACAGCGCCTGATACGTTGTATGTGATGGGGAGATTATTTTTTCTTACGCTCGCCGTAGCGTGAGAGGAACTTGTCCACACGGCCTGCGGTGTCCACGAGCTTCTGCTTACCTGTGAAGAAGGGGTGTGAGGAGCTGGTGATTTCAAGTTTTACGAGGGGATAGGTAACGCCATCGATTTCAATGGTTTCCTTAGCAGCTACAGTTGAACGGGTGATGAAGATTTCCTCGTTCGACATATCTTTGAAAACTACTTCGCGGTAATTGGAAGGATGGAGGTCTTTTTTCATTTTATTGTGATGTTATTTAATTACTTGGGAAGCACCGCTGGTAGGGCGGCATATAGTAATGGCTTGCAAAGGTACGCATTTATCCCGAACCTGCAAAACTTTTTTCAGGAATCTTTTATCCCCCAGACATGTGGGGCCTGCGACGTGGTGATCAGTTGCTGTGTGCCACTTTTTTGCCGTCGATGATATAGATGCCGGCGGGCAGGTTGTCGGTATTTTCCACTCGCATGCCGTTGATGGTATATACACTGTTGTTATGGCTGTCGGGTGTATTGTCGGTTATGGCCGATATGGTGCTGTCGCTTTTCGAGGGCACGAGTTCAAAGTAATCGATATCGGGCATGAAGTAGTCGGCATCATGGAAACGGATATTGTTTATGCCGGCTTTGAGTGTCACGGGCACGGTGATGGTTTTCACTTTGTCGTATCCGCCGGAGTTCACAACGCATTTTGTCACGAATTCGCCGTTGACATCGATCTTTATGGCGCGGTCGTCGGCGGTGAGATAGGCGATGGTGAGGTCATACTTTCCGCCATCGCGGCTATAGACGTTGTCAAAACGGAGGTCGTTCTCTTCTTTGTATCCGAGCCATCCTGCCTTGTATCCTCCTGAGCAATTATCGTTTTTGGAGTATATGCCGGTGCGCATCACTTCGTTGTTGGCAATTTCCTGATAGTCGCTGATGTATCCGCATTCTCCTTCATAGCGCACTCTTTCCAGACGCTCCTGTGCGGTGGCCTTATATATTGCTGTGCCGTGTGCGGGCAATGTAAGGCGGTATTTAGAGGTCATATTTCCCAGATCCTTGTGCTCGAAAAGATCGCGCATTGCCACTGTGCCTCCAAGTTCGAGTTTCTCGAATTCGAGTGTCACGGTGCGTGAATTGTCGTTAGGGTTGTATACGGCTATTGCGCGCGTGTTTCCGAAGGATGTCTCTATATCTTTCACCAGCACGTAGCAGCCGTTGACCTTGTATGCCACGTATGCCTGAAGATGGAGCGGATCCTGGTTAAGCGCTATGAGTTCTGTGTTTGTCAGGAGGTCTATGGTCTCCTGTTTCATGTTGCGCATATCGCATCCTACGAGGAGGGGAGAGCTCATTATGCACCACATGCCGAAATGGGTGCGATCTTCGGTGGGTGTCATGCTGCGCCCAACTTCGAGCATGTCCATATCGTTGTAATGGCCGTCGCGGCAGTAAGCCGACAGGTACAGGTTTTCGTCAAGGATGCCTCTTGCAGATTCCCATGCGTCATATATGTCGGCTGTAGTGCGCCATGAGTCGGCGATGTCTGAAACCCATGTCCCGGGATATGCCCAGCGGCAGATGTTGAACTGTATGTCGTCGCGTCCGCAATTCTTTATCGCGTCCGCGATTTTGGTATACTGTGCCTTGTCGTCAAGGTTCTTGTGCATGCCGCCGCAGTAGTCCACTTTTATGAAATCATAGTTCCAGTCGATGAAGTATGTGTGGCAGTCCTCTTTTTCGTAACGGAAAAGCCCTACATTCAGCCCGTATGGGTCGCGGTTCTGCGAGCCGCAGGTGTTGTCTCCGGCGTCGGAATATATGCCGGCTTTCAGCCCCACGCTGTGTATGTAGTCTGACACGGCGCGCATGCCGTTGGGAAACTTGGTGGTGTCGATGATTAGTGTGCCGTCTTCGGCGCGTCCGTTCCAGAAACCGTCGTCGATGTTGATGAACTTGTATCCGGCATCCTTAAGCCCGGTTGATACCATCGCGTCGGCCTGCTCCTTTATTAGCTGTTCGCTGATGTTGAGGCCGTAGGTATTCCATGAACTCCATCCCATAAGCGGGGTGCGCTGTGCCTGAGCGTTGTTGAGAAAAGATGCGGCCAATACGCTGCATGCGGCCACTGCAAATACTTGTTTCCTGGTCATTGGTAAAAGATTAGTTTGGTGAATAATGGGTTATAGGCGCAAAGGTAAGAAATAATTGTCACCTTTGTGCCACTTGTCCACAGATAAGTTTGTTGGTATTTGGGCGATGGTATCGTAAAAAATGATTAGTTTTGTGATATACTTTAATGTGCCGGGGGCACGGATAAAGATCTGTTGCCGCGTGTGGCGGTATGAATCTGCTTATGACAAACAATTTCAATTCATATATAGAAAGTCCGTCGGCTGATTTCTGGCGGGATCTATGTCTGCGCGAAGGTGTGCTGAGACATTTCGACAAGGGGGAGGATTTCTTTACCGAAGGGCAGGTGGCCAGGTATTTCGGGTACATTAAATCGGGCACGCTGAAATATGTGACGTTCGGCGATGACGGCACTGAGCATGTGATCGGTCTGGAGTTTGCCGGCGAATTCGTGACCGATTTTCCTTTTTCGCTTCGCGGTCAGAAAGCGCGGGCTTCTGTTGTCGCCGAGACTCCATGCGAGATATATTGCCTTTCTACGGCAGCTCTTGGGGAGAGGATGAAAACCGACCCGGTGCTGAGAGAGATGGTGATGGTAAGTACGGAGGCGGTGTTTTCCACTGTGTATGACAGGTACAAGGATTTGCATGTCAAGACGCCACAGCAGCGCTACAACGACCTGATTGCACGACATCCCGATCTCTTTTCGCTTTTCCCGCTGAAAGACATAGCCTCTTTTCTTAACATAACGCAGACACATCTCAGCAGATTACGGAAAAACATTTGACGTTCCGGCGCTTTTCAACATTTGTTGAAGCCGTTTGCAACCTGCGGCGGTAATTTTGCGTCAGAATAGAAAATGGAAATCGTAATGAAAACTCTGCTTACAATCTTACTCGTAATTTTCTGTGTATTATGTGCAATCGCCGAGCCGCAGGATTCCATTGCGGTGCAGGAACTGCAGGAAATAGTCATTGAGGCTCCCAAAGTGATACGTAAAGCCGATATGGATGTCTACCACCCATCAAGAAGCGCGGTGGATAATTCCAAAAACGGCATGCAGCTGCTGAACAACCTGATGATTCCGACGCTGGCCGTGAACGATGCCCTCGGCACGGTAACGGCTGCCGGACAGACAGTGCAGTTGCGCATCAACGGACGCGAATCTTCTGTCGACCAGGTGAGGGCGCTCCTGCCCGAAACCATCAGGCGCGTGGAGTGGATCGATAACCCGGGCCTGCGTTACGGAGGCGCCACCTATGTGCTCAACTTCGTTGTGTCGAACCCTGCTGTGGGCGGCTCGTTTCAGGGGCAGGCGCGCCCTGCCCTCAATCAGGCATGGGGATTTTATATGGCTGATGCCAAATTCAATACCGGCCCGTCGCAATGGGAAGTAGGGGGCAATTTCAAACTGACCGACAATCTGAAGACCCATCGCGATTATACCGAAACGATTACCTATGCCGACGGCGCTACTCTTACCCGCAATGAGACATCGCGCGGAGGCACGATGGATAATTCCATGGCAAACGCATGGGTTTCCTACAATTACATCAAGCCCGACACCACGGTTTTTATGGCGGGACTGATGTTTCATCAAAACATCACAGACAAAACCCTGTACAACGGCCTCCTTTCGCTCAGCAACGGTTCCGACGATATACTGCTGACAGATGCGCATGGCAACAAGGGTGGCACACCCTCTCTCTGGCTCTATCTGCAGCAGAATCTGCCGCGCAAGCAGATGCTTGTAGTCAGTTTCAACAGCTCGTTCTATTTCGGCCGTTCATTCTCCGATTATCTGGAGCGGTTGCCGGAAGCTGCGGGCTATCTGACGGACATCCACACGCTGATCAAGGACCGCAACCAGGCATACGCGGTAGAGGCCGATTATATCAAGAACTGGAAAAATTCACGTTTTACTGCCGGGGCCTCCTATACTGCCAACCGCAACCGCTCCCGGTATGAGAACCTCAGCGGCGAGATCTTCCACCAGAGGCAGGACAAGATATATTTCTTTGCCGAATATTTCCATCGCTTCGGCAAATGGACAGCTACTGCAGGGATGGGCGCGCAATATACCGACTTCCTTTTCAAGGAATCTGGCCGGGGAAATCATTCATGGAGCCCGCGTCCGCAGGCCACGGTCACATATTCCCTGAATCAGAACCATAATTTCCGCCTTAACTTCACCTCATGGCAGTCAACCCCATCTTTGGCCGAGACCAATATCGTGCCGCAGCAGCTTGACGGTTTTCAGTGGCGTGTCGGCAACCAGAGCCTGAAAACATCCAATTCGTATATGCTGACTTTCCGCTACGGGTTCAATCTGCCCCGTGTGAACGGTTCGTTCGGCGTAAGAGCCTTCACTTCCCCCAATGCCATTACTCCACTGCTTTTCTGGGAAGATGGCCGCCTGATCACTACTTACGAAAATAGCCGCGGGCTGCAGAACCTATCGTTTTTCCTCGCGCCGCAGGTAGAGATAATCCCCGACTGGCTCATGGCAAGCGGCTATGTGCAGTATCGCAAGGAGCGCATGCGTGGCACCGGATACAGTCTGCACAACGGCGCATGGAGCGGTAACGTATCCCTTCAGCTGATGCACTGGGGATTTGCACTTGGCGGCCAGTATGTGCGCGCGCAGCGCGACCTCTGGGGCGAAAAAATCTCATGGGGCGAAGATATAAGCATCATCGATCTGAGCTATAACTGGAAGTCGTGGGAGTTCTCAGCCGGCGTCATCATGCCGTTTGGCAAATACGATCAGGGCAGCAAGTCTCTGAGCAAATGGAACCGCAACGAGCAGCACATGCACCTCGACATGCGCATGCCCTACATCTCCATCAGCTACAATGTGCAGTGGGGCAGGCAGAAACGCGGCGCCCAAAAACTGGTCGATGTAAATGCCGATGCAGACCGCTCTACCGCCGGCGGCCGCTGACAACACCCTCGCCATCCTGACAGAAACATTGGCGGTGTATCAAAATTCCGAATTTTGATACACCGCCAATGTCAGTTCCTGTGTGCCGTTATCGGCAGATCTCGTCAAGGAGTTCGGAGTAGCGGCTGACGCCGGGGAAACCGAGACATTTGTAAACGAGATTGTGCTTTGAGTCAAAGAAAAGATAATAAGGTACGCCGGTTATGTCGTATTTCTCGCAGATCACATCTTTTGATGCATCGGAGATGCGCAGATGCACTCCGCTGTGGCGCTGTGACATACCTTCCCATTTTTTCAATGGCGATGAATCATCGGCGATATATACAAACACTATGTCAGACGGGGGCATTGTGTCTTTAAAAGCCTTGATTTCTTTCATTGCCATTATGCATGGCGCGCACCAGGTGTTCCAGAAGTCTACAACAACCGGCTTTCCGGGATATCGGTCAAGCAACTCCTGAATGTCGAATGCCTCATTTCCAGAAGCCAGATCCGTGAGTGACGAAACTGTTTTTTCAAGATCCTTTGTCAGGCTCTCGTTTCTCTTGAGAATTAATTTCCCAAGGTCATCATTTGTGAAATACCGGTTGATATTCTCTTTCTGCACGTGGGTGAGAGGAATGCCCTCCTTTATCTGCATCAGATATGAGGTGGCTGTCAGGAGATCAAGTAATGTCGGTGTCACCTCTGGCACCACTCTCCCTACTTTGTCGGCTGCCTGCGCCTGCCATAGCTGTATGTCGGTATCGCCGATCTGCCCGAGGTCAAGCGGCATACGGTTGAAAAATGTTGTCAGGAATTTGAACAGCCAGTTTGCGGCATAGTTGTCAAGCAACTCTGGCGAGAAGTCCATCTGTTTCAGAAACTCACGGTAAAATTCAACAGGAGGGTCTTTTACGTCAAGATTGTATATGTTTTTGGCGTCATCCTTGTAGTATGATATGCGTCCGGCGAAATATATGGTTCTGAATCCGTTCACTATCCATTCGCGGTGTTCGGGAACAAGTGGGTAGTCTCCGAGACTGGACTCGGTCCGGACCGGGAATACGCTGTCAAGTTCACAAGCTATATAGTCTTCCCATCTGGAATATTGTTGTTTGGGAACCATTTTGTAGTTCTCGATGAAACGTCCGTATATATTGAGATAATCCATGTTTGCGCACCAACCGGTGCCGCCAGTTACAGCAATAGAGTCAAGGCCGTTTCCCTTTTGGAATATGTCAATGACCGACGGGCTGTCCTGACTTATGCCGACAATGAATCCCTCAAAAAAGTTTTCTGAGCTGTCTTTCAGTATTACGCCACATCTGTTTGTGCGGTTCAGTTCCATCGGTATTGTTCCGGTCCATTCTTTCCCGTCATACTTCAGACCGATAAAATCCTGATCAGCCTCTTCTACATCTTCAAGAAAACTCGGACGTACCACGAAGACCTCAAGGGATTCCGGCCATTTTTTTGACCCCTCTACAGGATGAAGCCTTACTGTCACCTCGGCATCACCCAACTGCGCGCGTGGCTCTGCCACCTGCCGGGAGCAGGAAAACAGAAGACTACATAAAACAATAAGATACAAATTCCAGAAACGCATATCAGTATGATTTATTATAATGTTTTGATCTTTTTGTCTTTGCATGCAGATTAGACATATTGTCGGTGTCGGTATTCAATTCCAGATAGGTGGCTCCCTCAGTTATTGGTGATTTTTAACGAACCATTCGTTTTCTGCATCAATAGTGGAAGTGTATGCCGGATTGGGATCGTCAACATCGGAGCAAGTCTCAACGACAAGTTTTTTGCCATTGTCTTTACCTGTTACGGTTCGTAGCAATGAGGCCGGGATGCGGTCAAATTCGGCACGAGGCACCTCATGTCCGTCAACAATATACTTTTCTGCATTAGGGAAAAGCAGGTTTATAAATTTTTTTTGACAAGCCACCACATCGCCGTTATGGTGCATGACAATGCCCAGATAGCTGTCTGGTGCATCCGACGATGAAGCCTTTTCAGGAGTGACTAACAACTTTTCTGCCTCATACATTTCTGGAGTGACTTTTGCGCCCATAATTACAAACGGGGTGTGATAACCAGATTCAGTTACTGTATCGCCGGCAGCTATAAGCGCGTCGATACGCTCCATCGGATTCTGCGATTTTTTGGCAGAGCAACTGATTGAAACAATTGCCAGGAACATTGCAATTACTGCTACATAGTGATTTTTCATGATTATGGAATTAATTAATAAAATGTAATTGGTATTATTTTAAGTTCGTATTTCTGCTATATGTCGTTTGTCTCGCTACAAAGATAGTGAATATAAATGGATTATGTAGCGAAAATATCGACGCTTTATTTATTTATTTGGTGCCCGCTAATTTTTTTTAATTGCATACAAGTCGTTGGTATGCAATGTATTAGTGTGCGCTTTTTATCAACAAAGACTTACCTGTAAATTCACTTATGATAATTATTGCTCGCTAAAATCGGAAAACGACAATAAAGCTTCAGTATCAGATATATTCAGTAAGTAAGTCATGAAAATTATTACGTATAAAAATTTAATCAGGCTTTATATTCTCTGCGGCATTCTTTCGCCGCTTTTTATCCTCATCTTCAGTCGTG
>CATJQX010000201.1 GCA_949742535.1 uncultured Muribaculaceae bacterium
GGTATAGATGGACAAGCCCATGTTGTCTAAACGCGCTTCAACATATTGCATATCAGTGGACAATTGGTAACTTAGGCGTTTTTACCGGACAACAATATTATTTTTACCCTTTCCCCTACGTGGCCTCCCGCATAGGATGGGGTGGCGTGTACGGCTCTGAGGTCACTTCACCAGGGTTTTCTTGCCGCCGACTACATAAATGCCTGAGGGCAAACCTGCTGTGAAATTGTCGTGGCGCAGCAGTCTGCCTTCCATGTCGTACACACCCGTGCGGCTTCCTGTAGAAGAAACGGCACTGACATCCTCAACTCCCGAACCGGACAAGTCTCCCACGCGGAACACACGGAACTCATCAAGTTTGAACCATCCGGCATTATCCTTTGACTTGGTGCCGTCATTTTTCAGGCAACTCGAGCGGATACCGATCTTGAGATCGTCTCCCTCTCCAACCTTTACGCGCACATGCATGTTCCTGAGCACAAAATTATTATTCTGTCCTCCGGGGTAACCCGCATATGTGGCTTCCTCTCCTTCTACGAGCAGATTGCCGTAATCTTCCTCATATCCGAAATACTGAACCGCTTCATTGGCAAACAGACGGCAGTTGTTCTTCTTCGCCACCTCTACCCACAGTTTACACCTCACCTCATATTCTCCCGGCTCCAATTTAGCAGCGGGAACAGTCTGCGACAGTTCGAAGAATTCGGGCATAGGAGTGGAGTTGATCCAGCAGAGGTTGTCGCCATGCAGATTGGCCCCGTCATTGTTTATGCCGTAAGACATCGCCCCGGAATTGTTGAGTTTCAGCTCTCCCTCCGACTCCCAGCCGTAAGGGACTCCCCTGTCTACATTTCCCGCAGGATTGATTTCTCCGGCACGGTTGATCTCGAAGTCGGGGTTCACCAGCAATTCATCAGTCACTTCACGGTCCGGCCAAGTGGTCACTTCAGGTATTATATCCAGGTCTGCCAGTTTCCTTACCACATTCACAGCCATATACTCGGCGCTTGTGGCATCGAAATGCAGCCCGTCTTTCTGGAGCGTCTGTTCCGACATATCGACCAGGTGCACATTTTCATCCTCAGATGCGATGCGTCTCTGGGCGGCCTCCACATCGGCATTGTACTGCTTGCTCCGGTGAGGCACCGTACCCATTATGAAGGGGAGGTTCCGATATGCATCGTTTCCTGTGGCTTCAGCTATGAAACCGCGCATATGCGCTATCAGAGCCGACAGGTTTCCGTAATAGTTCTGGGGACCATCGTAAGTGGAGTCGCTCTCTCCCTGATGCCACAGTATTGCCTTCACATCATATCCGCCCTCTATTGCCGCGAGTGTGTTTTCCACGCATGCCATGAACGATCGCTCAAACGACTTCATCAGCGATTTTCCACCCTGACTTGAAGCGGTCTGTGCGTCGTACCACCCTGGATCGCAACTCCAGAAGTATCCTTTGTTGGAGTTGGCACACGAAGGGTCTATCGCTGTGCCTCCGAGAGTTTCTTTTATTACATAGAATTTATCTCCGAGAGACTCGCCGACATAATGGTACACGAATGCATCATAACCGAAGCGCTTGGAGTCGCCGTTCACAAGCGTGTATGGTGTGTATGTCTCAAAAGCTCCGTCGCGGAAAGTCATACCGTCGGCGTAACTATACATACATTTGCTGAAATCGGCATAATAAGGCACATCGGTATCAGGCACACGCCCGTCGCTGTTTGACTGGCCGGCCACGATAAATACCGGCACGGGATCTGCTGCCGACACGGCAGGCGCAAACATGGCAACCGACATCAGCGATGCGACTGCCCTCACTTGAAATTCAGTTTTAAGATTCATGGTAAGTGATGAAATTTAGAGTATTTCAGATTTTCGTGATTTATGTATAACAGATGCACCGACAGCCTTTGATAGCGGCATATCGGTGCATCTGTATTTTACAGTATGGCTTCATCCTGTCTGATCAGGGACGAATCTCGTAAGCGGGAATGTCGGCGAGGCGCACGTTGAACCTCAGAACCGAGAATGGCGGTATGGAGGAGGTGGAGGAGATGCCGTAGGCAGAGGCATAGGGCACCACAAGCTGCACCGTGTCGCCCACATGCATGTTCATCAACGCTATCTTCCAGCCTGAGATCATGGTGCTGAGTTGCGCGGTAAACTCACCCTTCTCCTGATTTTCAGAGGTGTCCACACGGGTATCGTCACACAGATACAGATTGTATTTTGTCGTTGTCCATGAGGTGAGCATCGGGCTGAGGTTACCCTCAGTCTCGGTGCGGTCGTTGAACCAGTGTATGAGCACATATTCGTTTGGTGCCCACACCGGCGACAGGCGGGAATAGAACGGCTTGCCGTCCTCGTCGAGCAGGGCTTCCTGCTCAACGAGCCAGGTGTCGTTTTCCGCGCGCCACTCGCTGTAGTCTTCCCAGACGTCGTATGCGTCGGTCTCGCTGCACGCTGTCACACCTGCGGAGGTGAGCATCAGCGCGGCCATATAAAGTAGTTTCTTCACTGTAGACTAATTGAAATCAAAATTCAACCTTCGGGGCACTCTGCGCCGACTGGTCGGCCTCGAACATCTGTTTCGCGTCGAAATTGAAAATCGAGGCGAAAAGGCGTCCGGGGAAACGGAGCACTTTCTTGTTGTAGGTCTCCACAGCCTCGTTGTAGCGTGTGCGCTCGGTGGAGATGCGGTTCTCGGTGCCTTCGAGCTGTGCCTGGAGGTCGAGGAAATTCTGGTTGGCTTTCAGGTCGGGATATGCCTCGCGCACAGCGTTCACATAAATGCCAAGGGCGCTCTGCAGCTTCTCCTGCGCCTGCTGGAACTGCTGCAGGTTTTCGGGAGCGGCACCTTTGGTCTCGTCGCTTGCGGTCTGCGCGGCATTGTAAGCCTCGGTCAGGCCGGCGCGTGCGCGTGTCACACTCTCCAGGGTGTTGGCCTCATGCTCGGAATATCCCTTGACGGTTGACACCAGATTGGGGATAAGGTCGGCGCGGCGCTGATACTGGTTCTGCACGTTGCCCCACTGCTTCTCCACAGCCTGGTCGGCATCCACCATACCGTTGTATGAGGAGCAGCCGCCGGCGAAAAGAAACACCAGGAGGGCGGCTATCACTATGCCTGTTATCGTACCTTTTTTCATTGTCTTGTCTTGTTAAAAGTGTTGTTATATCCGCGTTTCGAGGCGGCATCCCGTCATGCGAGCTTGCGCAGGAGGGTGTTGAGGCTCACACGGTCATGTATGAGGGTATGCAGATCCTCGATCTTCACACGCTTCTGCTCCATGGAGTCGCGCTCGCGCAGTGTCACGGTGTTGTCCTCGAGTGTCTGGTGGTCCACTGTGATGCAGAAAGGTGTGCCGATGGCATCCTGGCGGCGGTAGCGCTTGCCGATGGAGTCTTTCTCCTCGTAGTGGGTATTGAAGTCGAACTTGAGATCGTTCACAATCTCGCGTGCCTTTTCAGGCAGCCCGTCTTTGCGCACCAGGGGCATCACGGCGCATTTCACGGGGGCGAGTGCTTCGGGCAGGTGGAGCACCACGCGGGTCTCGCCACCCTCCAGGGCCTGCTCCTCATACGACGAGCAGAGCACGCTCAGGAACATGCGGTCCACACCGATCGATGTCTCTATAACGTAAGGTATGTAGCTTTCGTTTAGCTCGGGATCGAAATACTGTATTTTCTTGCCCGAGAACTTCTCGTGCTGCGAGAGGTCGAAGTTGGTGCGTGAGTGTATGCCCTCCACCTCCTTGAAGCCGAACGGCATCTGGAACTCGATGTCGGTGGCGGCGTTGGCGTAGTGGGCGAGCTTCTCGTGGTCGTGGTAGCGGTATTTCTCGTCGCCGAGGCCGAGAGCCTTGTGCCAGCGCAGACGGGTCTCTTTCCATTTCTTGAACCACTCCAGCTCAGAGCCGGGGCGCACGAAGAACTGCATCTCCATCTGCTCGAACTCGCGCATGCGGAAGATGAACTGGCGTGCCACGATCTCGTTGCGGAAGGCCTTGCCGATCTGCGCTATGCCGAATGGTATGCGCATGCGGCCTGTCTTCTGCACGTTGAGGTAGTTGACGAAGATACCCTGCGCCGTCTCGGGACGGAGATACACGGTCATGGAGCCGTCGGCGGTGGAGCCCATCTCGGTCTTGAACATGAGGTTGAACTGGCGCACGTCGGTCCAGTTTTTGGTGCCGCTGATCGGGTCCACAATCTCCTCGTCGATGATTATCTGGCGCAGACCGTCGAGGTCGTTGGCGTTCATGGCGTCGGAGAAGCGCTGGTGCAGTGCGTCGCGTTTGGCCTTGTGCTCCATCACGCGGGGATTTGTCTCGCGGTAGAGAGCCTCGTCAAACGACTCGCCGAAACGCTTGGCGGCTTTTGCCACCTCTTTTTCGATCTTGTCGTCATATTTCGCAATCTGCTCCTCGATGAGCACATCGGCACGGTAGCGTTTCTTGGAGTCGCGGTTGTCGATCAGGGGGTCATTAAAGGCGTCCACATGTCCCGACGCTTTCCAGATGGTGGGGTGCATGAAAATAGCGGAGTCGATGCCCACGATGTTCTCGTGCAGCAGCGTCATGGACTCCCACCAGTAGCGCTTGATATTGTTTTTAAGCTCCACGCCGTTCTGGCCGTAGTCGTAGACTGCGGAAAGGCCGTCGTAGATTTCGCTCGACTGGAACACGAACCCATACTCTTTGGCATGGGAAACTATCTTCTTAAACACATCTTCCTGTTGTGCCATTGCGATATATCTTTTTTCTTTACTTAGTTTTCAGTTATTACAGTTTCCGGCAAAGGTACGATAAATTCCGCTATCTCCAAAAAAAGAGTGCAGTTCAAAATCACACCGGAACAAAAATAAGCGGATATATGTTTCTATATATGTAACGTTTTTATTAACTTTGCAGTGGTGATAAATCTACCTATGGAACTGAAAGCAAAGTTTGATATAATCTACATGGAGGCAGCTTTAAGCTACCTCGAGTCTCTGCCTGAAAAGGTGCAGGATAAAATCTCTTTCAACATTTCCAAAAGCCGTTACTTCATGGATAAGGAATTGTTCAAGAAACTCAATGATGATATTTGGGAGTTCCGCATCCGTTATCAAGGCATGACTTATAGGTTATTGGCATTTTGGGATAATGAAACCGGAAATTTGGTAGTCGCCACTCATGGCTTTATAAAGAAAACCCAAAAGACCCCGCATAATGAGATTGCCAGAGCGGAAGCACTTAAAAAAGAATATTTCAGCAACAAACACAAATAAGATATGGAAAAGATGAGACTTTACACTCATGAGGAAATGCTTAATCGCGTTGTCGGTGAGAAAGGCACTGCGCGACGTGACGCAATGGAAGCAGAATTGCAATCGTACCTCATCGGTGAAGCAATCAAACAAGCTCGGAAAGAAAAGAAACTTACTCAATCGCAACTCGGCGAACTAATGGGAGTGCAACGAGCCCAGGTATCACGCATTGAGAACGGTCATAACTTAACCGTTGGCACTATTGTAAGGGCGTTCAAAGCAATGGGGGTTCCTGCGGCGTTCTCATTTGGTGGAGTGTCACTATCTCTCTGCTGATATAGCGGAAACAAATCTACGAAGATGCTGGCCTTTGGCCGAAATTTGCCGCAAAGGTATGGGGGTGGCCGTATGTAACAGAATCATCTTTGTGTGCGGGATTGTTCCGCCTCTTCGAGGCTTAAATATTGGTAACATATCTCTCTACCCCGCACCTTCGCGGCGTATTCGTCCTGACGTCCTCAACCGCCGCTTGATGCGGGGCTTAAATTTTGCACGCCACCTCCGGCGGCTCGCTGTGACAACCTCCTGTTGATGACAAGTTATGGTATATTTCAGATAGATTATTGCATTTTTGTTTAAGCGGACTGTAACAATAACAAAGGCGGTGTGTCAAAATTCTCGGATTTTGACACACCGCCTTGTTTTTGTCCGGATGGCGACGGTGCTGTCTGCCATCTGTCTTTAGTCGCTTGGCTTGGCCAAGTTACTTATAGGGTTGATCAGTACACAAGCTCGAAGTCGTCGACATACATCACGGAGGGGCCTCCGGTGAAGTAGTCGCCATATTTACTTGCCGAGCAGGTTAGAATTATATTCGAAGCCTTTACATCGGTCTTGAAGTATTCAAGCGGAATCTCCACTTCGATCATTCCACCGGTAGCCTCGGTGAACACGCGCTCGCCATAGGCGATCACGTTCTCGTCGTTCTTGCTAAACAACTTACGATCCTTGTTTTTGTCGGCAGTCTTGATCACAACTGGCCACTCTTTCGGCTTACCTGCGTCTACATCATTAGTTTGCTTTTTGCTTTCGTCAACAATAGCCACATAAATTATTCCGCAGTCCATATCTCCCTTTGCAGGAACCGGAACAGTAGAGGGTATATCTTTACCAATATCTGTAACCGCAGCCGGAGTGTACTGCACATAAACCTTAAGCGCCTTGGGACGTGATGCGAACGGGCGTCCCCAACCAAGAGATCCATTCGTACCAAGTGTTTTCAGATACTGGCCGACGAACAGGTTTCCTGCTGCAAACTTGCCAAACATTCCGA
>CATJQX010000202.1 GCA_949742535.1 uncultured Muribaculaceae bacterium
ACTGTACAATTTCAAGATTACACAAATTCTTATGGTATATAATTTCCGAATAGTATCTGACGAAGCCGAAAACTTCAAGAGAGAGATAAAGATTGATGCCGACGCCACTTTCCTCGATCTGAAAAACGCCATCTGCGACAGTGTGGATTTCGACAAGACACAACTGTGCTCGTTTTTCATATGCGAACCCAACTGGGAGAAAAGGCAGGAAGTAACACTGGAGGATATGGACACGTCATCAGACCAGGATGTATATCTGATGGAAGATACACCCCTGTCAGATCTCATTGACGACGAAGGACAGAAACTCATATTCACCTTCGACTACATGACAGACCGCTCTTTCTATATGGAAATGAAAGAACTTATCCCCGGCACAAACCTAAAGGATCCGGTCTGCACACTCGCACTCGGCAAAGCGCCGCAACAGACAGTGGACCTTGACGATTTCGTTGCCAAAGTCGACGCAAAAGCGGCAGCCGCGGCAGCTGAGGATTTCGACGAAGACTTTTACGGTTCAGACTCATATAACGAGGATGAATTCGATGCCGCAGGATTTGACGAAATGACTTTCGACCAATAACAATTACAGCTCTCCACACAGGTACATATATCCTGCAATACAATAACCAAAGATTTCATTGAGGCTGTGCCGGGACGATTAAACATCAGTTTTGGCACATCCTCATTTTAATGATCGGCGACTGCCACACACAATATCATCACACCAATGGAACACAACAGCGAACTGGAACTGGCATGGGAATTTGTGGAGCACACAGGAATGAGCATCTTCCTCACCGGAAAAGCCGGCACAGGCAAAACCACATTCCTCCATACCCTGCGCAGCAAGAGCGCGAAATCAATTGTCGTGGTAGCACCCACAGGAGTAGCCGCCATCAATGCCGGAGGTGTGACGATACACTCTTTTTTTCAGCTCCCCCTCTCCCCCTATGTTCCCGGATCGGAATACCGCGACAAATTCTCTTTCAGCAAAGACAAGCTACGCATAATCCGCGCCCTTGACCTCCTTGTGATCGACGAAATATCAATGGTAAGGTCTGACCTTCTCGATGCCATTGACAACGCATTGCGAAAATACCGCCGCTCACACCTCCCTTTCGGCGGGGTGCAACTGCTCATGATAGGCGACCTGCAACAGCTGGCTCCGGTTGTCACCCCGCAGGACGAGGCATTGCTGCGCCCCTATTATGACACCCCATATTTTTTCGGAAGCCGTGCACTGGCACAGATCCCGTATGTGACAATTGAACTCACTAAAGTCTACCGTCAGCAGAATCTGCGCTTCGTGACCTTGCTGAACCATGTCAGGGAAAACAGACTTACAAAGGAAGATTTCGAGCTGCTTCACCAGAGAGTAGACCCCACTTTCCGCCCCGAGCATGGGAGCGACTTCATACGCCTCACCACACACAACCACATGGCAGACCGCTATAACCTGAGCGAACTCAACCGCATAAAAAGTCCGCTCATGAGTTATGCGGCAAAAGTCAAGGGCACATTCCCTGAATACTCATATCCCACCCCGCTGTCCCTTGAACTGAGAACCGGCGCACAGGTAATGTTCATAAAGAACGATTCCACAGGTGCCATGCGCTACTTCAACGGCAAGATAGGCCATGTGGTCTATGCCGACCGCACTACAGTAAAAGTGCTCTGCCCGGGGGAGACTGAACCGATAACGGTAGAGCCTGAAATCTGGGAAAACGCGAAATATACCGTAAACGAGACTACAAATACCATCGAGACCGAGGTGCAAGGCACTTTCACGCAACTCCCCCTGCGCCTCGCCTGGGCCATAACCATCCATAAAAGCCAGGGACTCACATTCGACCACGTGATCATAGATGCCGGAGCATCCTTCGCGCCCGGACAGGTCTACGTGGCTCTCAGCAGATGCAAGACACTCGAGGGTATGGTACTCGCCACCGGTATAGCCGACGCATGCCTGGGATGCGACCCAAATGTAGAGGCATACATCGAGCGGCAGGAAGAGGAGGCGCGTCTCAGCGCCGGACGGCTTGAAGAAATAAAACAGGCGTATTACCGCCATACACTCATACAGCTTTTCAGTTTCCGCGATCTCGTCACGTCGCAGGAAACCCTGTCAAGACTCCTTACCTCCACTTTCCGCTATTCCTATCCACAGGAAACAGCCGCACAGCAGAAAATAAGTCTTGAACTGCGCGAAAAAGTAGTGGAGATAGCCGACCGGTGGATACAGCATATCAGCGCAAGCACATACGAACAGCTGCACGACAACGCCTTCTCTGAACGTGTAAAAAAAGGAGCGGCATACTTCGCCGACACACTCACCGCAATCTTCGGGCAATCGCTCACAGCCGCTTTCAAAGTGCAGACCGACAACAAAAAGGCATCACAGCGCGTGCGCGAGCTGGTTAACGATACGCGCCAGACACTTGACACCGACGTAAGCGTGCTCCGTGCCATCGCCACCCACGGATTCACTGTCCCCGGCTATCTCAAATTCAAACAGACAGCCGCACTCGATGCCACCAAAGAAGGCTCACTCAAACGTGTGGCACGTGGAGGCAGGTACGGCAATCCCGCCGCATCAGATAAAAAAGCTGCAAAAAAAGCGAAAGCAGAAACAAAACCTCCCAAAAAGCCAAGCCACGAAATCAGTTACGAACTCTTTCAGCGCGGCATGGACCGCGAGGAGATAGCACGCGAACGTTCACTGGTGACAAGCACCATAACAAACCATCTGATGCACTACGTTGACAACGGCACCATAACACTCGGCGACATTTTCACCCCGCCGGTAGTGAACGCCGTTGCCTCGGCCATGAGCCAGCTGCCACCCGATGCAGGATCTAACGAACTGAAAAACCTGCTCCCCTCCTCCATTTCCCTCTCCGACATAGTGACAATCAGGTCTGTCCTGCGTAAAAAGCAGCCATAAGCCACTGTGTAAGGATTGGGGCAATCCACCAAAAAAGTTGTTAAACTTCTATAGCTGTCCGGCAAAAACAAATATCACGAAATGACAATAGCGGCACAAACTCCGGCTCTCGCCCGGTTTGTGCCGCTATTGTCATAAAAACCTAAAAAATCCTTTGGAAACTCTATATTTATCTATAGAAGTCTGTCGACTTCACTCTTTATGTTTCTGAATAATCGGGTTAAAAACAAACATTCAGTCCCGGTAATGGTTTTTCACGCTTCCGCCCACACTGGAAGAAGCATTGCATCGCACCGCATTTACATCAGCCGAACCACCCACAGATGCGTTTACATCAGCTTCCTGTGAAACCAGACCGGCACCTTCGAACGACCCTCCGGTCTCTACCTTGACTATAATCTTGCCGGCACGTCCTTTCATTTCCACCTCACTCGAAGTGGAAACCGAAGCATTGAGGTTCTTGACATTGACTTTTTCACATTCCATGTCACCTGAAGTGGAGGCCGATACGGAAGCCTTGTCTGCAACGAGCTTATCCAGGCTTATATCACCCGAAGTAGAAGCATCCGCTTTGAGAGACGAAACCATCAGCACAGATATATCAATATCGCCACTGGTAGAGGCATCAAGCACAGCCTCATCAGCCTGCACATTTTCCAGTGAAACATCACCGGAGGTGGAGGCTTCAACTCTGATTTTTTTCATACCGGTGAGCGGAGCGGAACATTTTATGTCGGCCGAGGTGCTCGCAATAAAACTGTTCACGGAAGGTGCTGTCACATAAACTTTGACTTTGTCGCCCTTGCGGCGCAATTTGTTGCCGTTGCTGTATTCACGGCTCATGGTAAGTTTCAGAGTGCCGTCGCTGACACTGGCTCTTACATACTGCATGAGCCTTTCAGTGGTCACAACCTTGACAGAGGTTTTCTGCCCGGGGGTATAATAGACATCAATACTTATGGATGCGTCAATGGCATTGAAATCGCCGACTTTCACTTCATGAGTATACTCCGTGAGATCCGTATTATACGAATCTGCGTAACCGGTAGATGCCTGCAATGCGAAAGAGGCGCCCACGCCTGCAATGGCGAGAGCCAGAAGTATCACGAGAGTAACTGCAATTTTATTCATATGAGATTATTTAAAGTCGTTTTTTAACCGTTCTCATATGATTTGACGCAACACCCCCCGAAAAAGTTGCAAAGGAAGAAAGAAAAAAACTAAAAAAATCGTCAGCCGGGCTATAAGCCGGGTTCTGTAGGCGCATAATCGCCTGTCCGTCATTTATCTATGCCACGTGTCACCACGGCGGCTAAAGCAGTCTACCCCCCGGCAATGGACGAGCAGCCCTTAAATGCCGGTATACTTGACCTTGCAACCCATAAGACGTGCGGCACACCGTCTCACGACAGTGCCCGGTGGGCTCTTACCCCACCTTTTCACCCTTGCCCGGC
>CATJQX010000203.1 GCA_949742535.1 uncultured Muribaculaceae bacterium
GCATAACATGTTTCTTACCTTTCCACGCATAAATGTTAAATTGAATTCAATACCTCAAAGATACTCAATTTGTAGACATTACAGAAACAATACAACCGATTTTTCACACGATTACTTAAAAAAATCCCGGCCGCAGGCACAAGCGCCACACGGCCGGGCAAACAGGTTGGCGTCATCGCGACGATTCCCATTTTCACTGCAAATATAAATTTTCTATTTCAACCAAATCCAAATGTTGATGCCACTCTACCCTCTCGGGCGACATATGCGGCATCTGATGTTTATTGTCTGCAAATACTATGATAAAATAATCTCATTTTCAAAAGAAAAACACTAATCCGAGGTCAAGTCATACACTCTTCAGAAACGACTGTCATAATGCCTCGTGTTTTTCAAACAAGTAAGTCGTGGAAACTATCCTATACACTCCGAGAGCATACTTTCAGATAATATCATGCACCATAATAGCTACGTGCAATAATTCTCATGACTTAGTTTATAAAGAAACATCGTATACCCGATGATTGTGATTACCGGCATGCCGGCATCTTCACATTGGCGATGCCTACTCTTTGAGGCAAATATACGCATTAATTATTATAATGATAGATACGTTGACACTTTTTAACCATCATTTCAGCATTCCTGCCGGCTGTAATCACATCACATAAGCTATTTCAAACGCAACAACTCATCATAATTCAGGCCGGAAGGCAACACCGTACGCTCAGGAGCCATGTATTCAGAAGAATGTATATCACGTCCGGCATCATACCAGGAAGTCTCTATACCCCCCAGCGAAAGCAGCAGATTATATATATCATCGCTCATTCCACGACGGTCTACCGAACCACGCAGCGCCTCAACCACCGACGGAACACTGGCAGCAAACCGGTCCGACCACCACACCATACACGGGACGCTGTTCTGATAATACGCTCTCAGCCATTCCTGATCACGCGGAGCCACCTTTCTTCCAAGCGACGCACGATAATCATATACCTCCTCACCATGATCGGAAAGATATACGATCACCGCCTTGCGTTCACGGAACACATCATAAAGCCGCCCTAAAACATAATCGTTGTATGCCGTCGCATTATCATAATCCGCAATCTCCTGAAGCATCGCATCGTCAAGCCACGGATCATTGCGAAACGAAGATACATCCTCCTTGCAGAAAGGAGCATCCCATCCATCACGCGGATAACGGGCAGAAGCCTTTACATGCTGACCCATCAGATGGAATACGTAGAGATTATTACCTTCCGGAAGAGGCTTGGAAGACAATTCATCAACAAGCCCGCCATCATAGGCATATTCCCGGGAATTCACATAAGTATAGCACCTGGCACGCAGCACATCATTGAACAGAAACACATTAAGCCCCGTATTGAAAGGAGAAGTTTTCCCTCCGAACTGCTGCTGGTTTTCAAACAACATCACCCCGAAACCTGCACGGCGGAACAATAACGGGACATAAGGCGAACGGTTCCACCCACGACCGCCCCTGTTGTCATTTGCCGTCAGAAGAGACCTCAAAACAACAGTTGTCATCGTGGCTCCGCTGACCATATCGGTATATATGGCAAGACGACCCGCATCTGCCTCACGCTGCATGGCAGGAGTTGTCGGCAACGCATAACCGTAAACACCCGCATGGTCACGGATAAAAGACTCACCTATCACAAACACCACATCAAGAGAATCGGCACTGCATGGCAACACTTCATGAGCTACAGCATCGTTCAGACGCTCCCATACAGCAAACTCCCGACTAATCACATCAAGATACTTGAATGAATATAATAGCGAGGAAACCAAATCAGAATAAGCATGCCCGAAACGACCACTGTTTTCGTTAATAAAATCCTCGATACCGGTAAAATCCCCCGCCTTATAAATCTTAGAAAACCTTACCGCCTCCACCACGCCATACGAGGACAGAACCAAACACACCCACACAAAAGGAGATTTAACACGCGTAAAAACTTGCCGCAACCGATCAGACAGAAACATGTGGCCGTGCGTCCTCCAGTATTCCAGAAAAAAATAAGCCGTCCACAGCCATATGGCGCTTCCTAAGGACATTATAGCCCCCTTGCCACTCAGAAACGTATTGACAAACTCCGCTGCCTCACCCTTATCCGTCTCAAGAACCAGCGACAGCGTCTCCGGAGAAATTACCAGCCCGAACTCACTCCACACAAAAACATAAAAGACATACAACGGAGTGACAAGCAACAAAAATAAAATTTGTGGCCACCGCCTGCCTATGGCCGCACATACCAGCGTAGCAAATGAAGATACAAGCACGCCTATACCAAGCGAAGCCATCGTATATCCGAATTTACCGGCGGCAAGTCCGCGTATCGCACCTGGATCTACCAATATGAAAAAAATTACAAAGAAAGGCCATAGACCCGCCGCTTTATTCACAAAATTGCTTAATCTACAATTGAATTTACAGCTATTCGGGGGGGGTGAAATGATTCATCTTAATCAAATCTTACATTTTAATTACAAATAACCCCGGCAACTGCGGATACATCTATTACTGAATGCATGCCACGACATTGCCGGGGAATATCATATTAGAGTCATATGCCTCGAGGGCATCTACATCAGAAATCAGGCAAGAGCCTCAGGAACATTGCGCTCTGCGCCGGGAACGATACCCTCGATCTCGTCGCGCGAACCGACAACGATGCGCTCGTACTGACGCAGACCGGTACCGGCCGGGATCAGGTGACCGCAGATCACATTCTCCTTCATGCCCTCGAGATAGTCGGTCTTGCCGTTGATGGCAGCCTCGTTGAGCACTTTGGTGGTCTCCTGGAACGATGCGGCAGACATGAACGAAGATGTCTGGAGAGCGGCACGGGTGATACCCTGCAGGATCTGCTCGGAAGTGGCGGGCACGGCATCGCGCACGATAACCGGACGGAGGTCACGGCGTTTAAGAGCCGAGTTCTCGTCGCGCAGCTTGCGGGCGGTGATGATCTGGCCGGGCTTGAGCGACTCTGAATCGCCTGCGTCCACTACCACCTTCTTGCCCCAGATGCGGTCGTTCTCGTCCATGAAGTCGCGCTTGTCAACGATCTGCTGCTCCAGGAACGCGGTGTCGCCCGGATCCACGATGTTAACCTTGCGCATCATCTGACGCACGATCACCTCGAAGTGCTTGTCGTTGATCTTCACACCCTGCATGCGGTACACATCCTGAACCTCGTTCACAATGTACTCCTGCACGGCTGTCGGACCCATGATGTTGAGGATATCGCTCGGAGTGGTGGCACCGTCGGAAAGCGGAGTTCCGGCGCGCACATAGTCATTCTCCTGAACGAGGATCTGCTTGCTCAGGGGCACCAGATACTTCTTCTCCTCGCCGAGTTTCGATGTCACGGAGATCTCGCGGTTGCCTCGTTTCACCTTGCCGAAACGCACCTCGCCGTCGATTTCCGACACAATTGCCGGATTTGACGGGTTACGTGCCTCGAACAGCTCGGTAACTCGGGGCAGACCGCCGGTGATGTCACCGGCGCCGCTGCTCGAGCGGGTGATCTTCACGAATACCTCGCCGGCTTTCATATCCTGACCCTCCTCAAACATAAGGTGGGCGTTCACCGGAAGGGCATATGTCTTGATCACATTGCCTTCGGCATCCACAATCTGTGCCTCGGGCACCTTTGTGCGATCCTTGGACTCTATGATGATCTTCTCGCGCAGACCCGACTGCTCGTCGGCGTCAACACGGTAGGTCACATTCTCAACCAGGTTCTCATAATGGAGCTTACCGACAACCTCGCAGACGATAACGGCGTTGAAGGGGTCCCATTCGCAGATCACGTCACCCTTCTTCACTGTGTCGCCATCCTTGAAGTACAGCTTCGAACCGTAGGGGATGTTGGCGGAAGTGAGCATCATGTTGGTGTTGGGATCCATGATGCGCATTTCGGTAAGACGGCCGATTACTACCTCCACATCCTTTCCGTCGATGCTCTTCTCGTCGGTCTTCACGGTACGGAGCTCCTCGAGTTCGAGTTTACCGTCGTAGCGTGAGGTTATGGTAGATACGGCGGCGATGTTTGAAGCCACACCACCGACGTGGAACGTACGCAGCGTCAGCTGTGTACCCGGCTCGCCGATAGACTGGGCGGCGATCACACCTACTGCCTCGCCCATCTGCACGGGGCGGTGGGTTGCCAGGTTGCGGCCGTAGCACTTGGCGCAGACACCATGCTTGCTCTCGCAGGTGAGCACTGAGCGGATCTCCACCGATTCGATGGGAGAAGCGGTGATGCGGTCTGCGGCGGCATCGTTGATCTCCTCCCCGGCATGCACTATGATTTCGCCGTTGGTGGGATCCACGATATCGTGAACCGACACACGGCCGAGAATACGCTCGCCGAGAGAAGCCACAACCTCATCGTTGTTCTTCACCTCACGGCATACAAGACCGCGCAGTGTGCCGCAGTCCTCCTCGCGGATGATCACGTCGTGGGCCACGTCCACAAGACGGCGGGTAAGGTAACCGGCGTCGGCGGTCTTAAGCGCGGTATCCGCAAGACCCTTGCGGGCACCGTGGGTAGAGATAAAGTATTCCAGCACCGACAGACCCTCCTTGAAGTTCGCAAGAATCGGGTTCTCGATGATCTGGCCACCTTCGGCACCGGCTTTCTGAGGCTTGGCCATAAGACCACGCATACCGGCAAGCTGACGGATCTGGTCCTTAGAACCACGGGCACCGGAGTCAAGCATCATGAACACTGAGTTGAAGCCCTGGTCGGCCTCGGTCATCTGCTTCATGAGCACGTCGGTCAGGCGGGAGTTCACATGTGTCCAGATATCGATTATCTGGTTGTAACGTTCGTTGTTGGTGATGAAACCCATAGCGTAGTTGTTCATCACTTCCTCCACCTGATCGTAACCTTCCTTGACAATCGCCTCCTTTTCCGGCGGGATAATCACGTCACCGAGGTTGAACGACAGGCCGCCGCGGAATGCCATGTAGTAACCCATGTTCTTGATATCGTCGAGGAACTGGGCAGAACGGGGGATACCGCATTTCTTGATTACCTTGCCGATGATGGTGCGGAGCGACTTCTTCGAGATAAGCTCGTTCACATAGCCGATCTCTTTGGGCACGAACTCATTGAAAAGCACACGGCCTACGGAGGTGTTCTCCACCAGGCGCTTCACGGGGTTGCCGTTCTCGTCGATGTCGTCTACCATCACGCTCACAGGAGCATGCAGTGTCACACGACCCTCGTTGTATGCTATCTGGGCCTCTTCGGGGCCATAGAACTTAAGACCCTCACCCTTGGCTCCCTTGCGGAGCTTTGTGATGTAATACAGACCCAGTACCATGTCCTGCGAAGGCACGGTGATAGGCGCGCCGTTGGCAGGGTTGAGGATATTGTGCGAGCCGAGCATCAGCATCTGTGCCTCGAGGATAGCCTCGTTGCCCAGGGGAAGGTGCACAGCCATCTGGTCGCCGTCGAAGTCGGCATTGAACGCCGTACATGCCAGCGGGTGCAGCTGTATTGCCTTTCCCTCGATCATCTTCGGCTGGAAAGCCTGGATACCGAGACGGTGAAGTGTCGGGGCACGGTTCAGAAGCACAGGATGGCCTTTCATCACGTTCTCGAGGATATCCCATACCACCGGTTCCTTGCGGTCCACGATCTTTTTGGCGGACTTCACGGTCTTCACGATACCGCGCTCAATGAGCTTGCGGATCACGAACGGCTTGTAAAGCTCGGCAGCCATATATTTGGGGATACCGCACTCATGCATCTTCAGCTCGGGGCCTACCTCGATCACCGAACGGGCAGAGTAGTCCACACGCTTACCGAGAAGGTTCTGACGGAAACGACCCTGCTTACCTTTAAGCGAATCGCTCAGAGACTTGAGGGGACGGTTGGCGTCAGTCTTCACAGCCGACGACTTGCGTGAGTTGTCGAGCAGCGAGTCTACAGCTTCCTGAAGCATACGCTTCTCGTTGCGGAGGATCACCTCGGGAGCCTTGATCTCGATCAGACGCTTCAGACGGTTGTTACGTATAATCACACGACGGTAGAGGTCGTTGAGGTCGGAGGTGGCGAAACGGCCACCGTCCAGGGGCACAAGAGGACGCAGGTCCGGCGGGATCACAGGCACAGCCTGGAGGATCATCCATTCCGGCTTGTTGCGGTGGGCGGAAGCGCGGAAGCTCTCCACCACCTGCAGGCGTTTCAGGGCCTCGGTCTTGCGCTGCTGCGAGCCGTCGGTGTTGGCGGTGTGGCGCAGCGAATATGACAACTCGTCGAGATTGATGGTGCAGAGAAGCTCGTAAATGGCCTCGGCACCCATCTTGGCGATGAATTTGTTGGGATCGTCATCCGGAAGCATGCGGTTGTCCTCGGGCAGGCGCTCCATGAACTTGAAGTAATCCTCCTCGCTGAGAAGATCCATCTTGGCCAGTTCGTCGCCGAAAGGACCCGGATTGATCACGATGTAGCGCTCGTAATAGATGACCGCATCAAGTTTTTTCGAGGGAAGACCCAGCAGATAACCGATCTTGTTGGGAAGCGAGCGGAAATACCAGATGTGTGCCACAGGCACTACGAGCTTGATATGTCCCATGCGCTCGCGACGCACCTTCTTCTCGGTTACTTCCACACCGCAACGGTCGCACACGATACCCTTGTAGCGGATACGCTTGTACTTTCCGCAGTGGCACTCGTAATCCTTTACAGGACCGAAGATGCGCTCGCAGAAAAGGCCGTCGCGCTCAGGCTTGTAAGTGCGGTAGTTGATGGTCTCGGGCTTAAGAACCTCGCCCGAC
>CATJQX010000204.1 GCA_949742535.1 uncultured Muribaculaceae bacterium
GGCGCGTGCACTCTCCGGGGGAGAGAGATCCGGTCACCGTCAAATCCGTAAAACGGCACTCCGAGGAACTGTATTTTAAAACAATCCTTTTTGAATGCGCGAAGTTACTCATTTTTTTCGGGTTAAATATCATGCGGCGGCGATTTTTTAGCATTCTTTGCCGTTGTTAACGTAACGGAACGGGGTTATTTTCCTATATATTCCGATCTTCTCCCGGGCTTGTTCATGAGCTTGCATATACTCCACCGGCTTCTCGGCGCACCGCCCCATATAACACTACAATCCACGAATAAAATCGCCTGCAGGCAAAGTGTGTTTTCACAAAGTTTATTTGTCTTTAATATTCCCCCGCCTCCTCTGACACGATATAGCGGCGAATCGACTGTTGTTTTTTGCGTTGTTTTTTGTGTTGTATTACCACAATCCAAGCGTAAAATAGCCGAATTTCGCTCACATACAGATATAAAAAAAGGGCGTCATCACGACGACCTTTTTCCTTTAAACCTTTATCTTAATCTAATACTATGAAAAACACACATGCAAAGGAAGTCATTTCTCCCGACATACACAAGCGCTTTGCCGTCTGCTTAACATCTTTTTGCAATATTTTCCGGTATTTTATCCAAAATTTGGAAAAAACAGACGCTCCATCTGTTAGTTCTGCAGAGGAAGCGCAGACGTTTTGTTGTTTTACCACAATTTCCATAGGGTAAAACAACAGCGCGGCAGCTGCCTTACGGTTTATAGGCCGTATAGATGGTGCATGTGCCAAAGGTCAACGGACGGAGGGAGGCTTTTTCAAGACCCGCCTCCTCCATGATTTCGAGCATGCGCCTCCCCTGAGGCATTGCCGCTATGGAGGCGGGGAGATATGAATATGCCGAGGTATCGCTGCTGATCATACGTCCCACAGCCGGAATAACGGTGCCGGAATAGAATCGGTAAAGCGGGTTCACCAGCTTGCCTTGCGGCACCGACAGTTCTATCACGCAAAGCATGCCGCCGGGGCGCAGCACACGCGCCATCTCACGGTAGCCCTGCGCCAGATTCTCGAAATTACGCACCCCGTAGGCAACGGTCACGCAGTCAAAACTCGCATCGGCGAAAGGGAGTGCCAGACAATCGGCCTTTAGCATGTCTATTCGGCTGGCCAGCCCGGCTTTTTCCACTTTTCCGCGGCCTATGGCGAGCATCTGCTCCGAGAGGTCAATGCCGGTGACACGCACCTGGGGCATCACACGGGCAAGTTTTATGGCGAGGTCACCGGTGCCGGTTGCCACATCAAGCAGCTGCGCGGGAACACATTTCTTTACCATCGCCACCGCTTTGGCACGCCATATACTGTCAATGCCGAATGTCATGGCGCGGTTCATAAAATCATACGCAGGGGCGATAGAATCAAACATTTCTTCTACCTGCTCGGTCTTGGAGCGTGTGGTGTCGTATGGTTTTATATTTTCCGGTGTTGGCATTTTGCGGTGTCTGAACGGTGTTGGAATATTAGTTTTTGAGTGTCTCGAGGCAGGAGAGCACGTTCTGCGCGATGCGCTCTGCGAGATTCCCCTCGGGGGCTTTCTCGAACTTGCACCCTGTGATGTGCTCGTACAACTCGATATAGCGTTCAGAAACCTCGTTGCAGAACTCAGAGGTCATTTCAGGCACCTGCTGACCTTCTTTGCCCATGAACCCGTGGTCGATAAGCCACTGGCGCACAAATTCCTTCGACAGCTGACGCTGTGGCTCACCCTTCTCGAAGCGCTCCTCATAACCCTCGGCATAGAAGTAACGGCTTGAGTCGGGAGTATGTATCTCGTCAATGAGTATTACTTTGCCGTCGCGTTTGCCGAACTCATATTTCGTATCCACAAGAATCAGCCCCTTTTCGGCTGCCATAGCTGTGCCGCGTGCGAAGAGCGCGCGTGTATATGCCTCCATCTGAGTGTAATCCTCTTCACTGACAAGCCCCTGTGCGATGATCTCCTCGCGGGATATGTTTTCATCATGTCCCTCTGCCGCTTTGGTGGTGGGGGTGATGATCGGCTCGGGAAAACGTTCGTTCTCACGCATGCCGTCGGGAAGTTTCACTCCGCAGAGCACACGGTTGCCGGCGGCATATTCGCGCCATGCGCTGCCTGTGAGGTATCCGCGGATGATCATTTCCACAGGGAAACCCTCGCAGCGGTATCCCACGGTGACCATCGGATCGGGAGTGGCAAGGCGCCAGTTGGGCACGATGTCGGCTGTAGCTTCCAGGAACTTGGAGGCTATCTGATTGAGAACCTGCCCCTTGTAGGGGATACCCTCGGGTAAGATAACGTCGAATGCCGATATTCGGTCTGTAGCCACCATCACGAGGAGGTCGTCCCCGATGGAATATACGTCACGCACTTTGCCATGATACACAGCTGTCTGGCCGGGAAAACTGTAATCGGTCTTCAGTAAGGTTGCCATTGAAGAATAATTAGTGATATGGAAATTATGGTTTTGAGTAGTTGCTTGGAAATTACAGGACCGCGCGGCCGCTAACCCTCCTGTGCGGGTGCCTCCCCCTCCTCTTCGGCGGCGCGGGAAGCCTCGAGCAGCTTCTGCTGCTCGTCGAAGGCCTGGTATGCCTCCACGATACGCTGCACAAGCTGATGGCGCACGATATCTTTTTTGCCGAACTCCACTTTGCCTATCCCCTGTATGCCGTCAAGGATGCGCAGTGCCTGGATAAGGCCCGAGTTCACCGATCGCGGGAGGTCGATCTGTGTGGCATCTCCGGTAATGATCATCTTGGCGTTCACACCGAGGCGGGTAAGGAACATCTTTATCTGGTGGGTGGTGGTGTTCTGCGCCTCGTCGAGCACAATCACGGCATCGTTGAGCGTGCGACCGCGCATGAAAGCGAGCGGAGCTATCTGAATCACCTTCGTCTCCATGTACTCCTTGAGCTTCACGGCGGGAATCATATCCTCCAGGGCATCGTAAAGGGGCTGCAGATATGGGTCGATCTTGTCTTTCATGTCGCCGGGGAGGAATCCGAGCTTCTCTCCTGCCTCTACCGCCGGGCGCGAAAGTATGATTTTCTTCACCTCGCGGTTCTTGAGTGCCTTCACGGCGAGGGCTATCGCCACATAGGTCTTGCCCGTTCCGGCGGGACCGAGCGCGAAAGTCAGGTCGTTCTTCCTGAACGCCTCCACGAGCTTGAACTGGTTGGGAGTGCGCGCCGAGATCGGCTTGCCGTTCACTCCGTATATGATGACACCTCCGTCTGCAGCGCCTGCAGCAGGCTTGTTCCCCTTGATGATATCCAGAATCACATCCTCGGTGAGCTTGTTGTATTTGGCGCAGTAAGCCTCAAGCTCCTTGATTTTCTTTTCAAATTCCGACGTCTCGGCATCATCCCCCATCACCTTAATCACTGATCCCCGTGCTGCCATGCGCAGTTTCGGGAAAAGGTTACGTATCAGGTGCATGTTGGCATTGTTCACGCCATAGAAACTGACCGGGTCGGCGCTGTCTATTATAACGATTCTTTCAATCATCTGCTGTCTGGAAATACGTTGCAAAGATACTAATTTATTTTTTAACAGTATAACACATAAGCGCCATAAAAGGTTAACCGACGCAAACGGCTCCTTATCCCCTCCCCCCGGCAACCGTTCCCCTACCCGCCATACGCCCATACGTATAAACCAGGATAAATTCATCAACAAACATTTGCATTTATTTAAAAGAACGATTATTTTCGCGAATAATAGTCTAATATCACATTTGATAGAATTATGAGACAAATTATATCATATTTCGCAATGATCTGCATGTTGGCGCTTGCTGCCTCTGTGACGACAAGCTGCGACAACAAGGAGGAAGAACCGGCTGCGCCTCCTAAAATTATAGATGGAATTCCTGTAGACTACACCGATTGCGTGTTCGAGGGGCGCGATTTACTTCTTGAAATCCCGGCATCACCAAACAGGCTTTACACAAGGCATTACAATAACTTGACTGTGGATGTGGAGTTCTATTGGGCTACGTGTGAAGACCTTTTCGCTGACAACTTCAACCCGGATGTCGTATCCAGAACCGAGAACCGCTTCCATGAAGAGGCCATACGGGTAACCCCGCACCATCAGGTGGAGCTGTATCATCCCGGCGACGTGCTTGCTTCGTGGGTATACGATACAAACCCCGACATTTTTTCCGGTCTTGAAAAATCAGGAGTACGCTTTATAGATAATCCGTACGAGGACGGAACATATATAGAACCGGGGCATGGAGATTGGATAATTCTCGGTATAGACAGGATTTCCCGTACTTTGTATTTCCGCGCGTATGAAAACACTACCGGCAAGGACCGCATAATGTGTTTCTGCTTTTATGCACCGAAATCAACATGGGGCACCGAATTCGTGAATAATGTCATAAAAGTCGTTCAGAAAGGGGAATAAACCCATCTGAAACCAACAGAAATATCTGCGGTCGTGGCATGAGGCTGTGTCATAATGGCCCATCTGGGTCGTCGCCTGAGGAATTCGGGTTCGGTCATTGACCAAAGTCAACTCCCGTCACCCTCACCCTCAGGCTCCTACCATCTGGAACCATTCTGACAGCATCCTCGCCA
>CATJQX010000205.1 GCA_949742535.1 uncultured Muribaculaceae bacterium
TCCCTGCAGGGCTGCAACCCTACGGGCCAGTGTGGCGGCCTGCTTATAATCTTTGCGCATATAGGCTATCTGCGCGAGATAGTAGTCGGCCATTGCCGCAGGCATGCCGGCGGCGCGGTCCACGGCTTCAAAATCGCGGCGCGCTTCGGTGTATTCCCCTTTTGCATATGAGATATATCCGAGGTAGAAGCGGGCATCGTTGGTGAGTGGTGACCCTATGAGCGACTCAAACATGGCGCGTGCCCTGTCGAATTGCGCCGATTTCAGGAGGCAGTATCCCATGTGCAGCGTGTAGTCTTCCGCTGCCGAGGGGTTCAGCGCTTCGGGGGTGACAAGGATATATGCTTTGAGGGCGGCGTTCCACTCTCCGCGGTCGTAAAGAATGTCGCCGATGGCGAGCATGGCGAGTTCACGGCGGGGGGATGCGGGGTAATTGTCAATGAAATCTTCCACGGCGCCCATCGCGTCTGTGCCTGGTATGGCGAGCGATGCCACGGTGTTGTCCCACAGCTCACGTTCCCTTCCCTCCCCTTCGGGGAGCAGCCGGAGTGCCTGTGTGTATTGGTCGACAGCTCCGCGGACATTGGCGTCGTTGGCCATCATGTTTCCGCGTGCCGCATATCCTCTTGCGTCGGGCAGGACAGCGCTTTGCGAACCTGCGGGGAAGAGCATCGTCTGCCCGCACATACATATGGCGCCTGTCAACGCTGTGCCGAGCGCAATGGCGCGTCCGGCGTATCCTATTTTGTTTCTCATCCTATTGTCACTGTAGTGGTGGTCTGGCCTTAAGCCTATTCTCATGCAAAGTTAAGAAATTAAGCCATAACAACCACCTGTGCGACGTAGTTTTTCATGTATGCGGGCTGAACAAATATGATATAAACCATGTTCTTTACGATAAGAGAGCGCGAGTGGTCACCGAGTGGCTGCAGTCATTGCTCTTCCAGTGTTAACAATTAATTCATAATTAGGATCTCATATGAAAAATATAAAAGGAACCCGCACGGAGCAGAATCTGCTGAAATCGTTTGCCGGTGAATCACAGGCACGTAACCGCTATTCCATTTTTGCAGATGTGGCCCGTCAGGAAGGTTACGAACAGATCGCTGCTATTTTTATGGAGACAGCCGAGCAGGAGTTTGCACATGCAAAAATGTTTTTCTCATATCTTGACGAAGGTATGCTCGAGATTACCGCTGCATATCCTGCCGGTCCCGTGGGGGATACCGCACGCAATCTGCGCGAGGCTGCGATGGGGGAGCATGAAGAGTGGTCGGCCATGTATGTGGAGTTCGCGCAGGTAGCGCGTGAGGAGGGGTTCACCTCCATCGCCAACCTGTTTGCCAACGTGGCTATCGTGGAGCAGGCGCATGAGGCGCGATACCTCAAGCTCCTCGCCCGTCTTGAAGCCGGCCAGACCTTCTCCGATCCCGATGCCACCACTCAGTGGCAGTGCCGCTATTGCGGTTATATTCATGTGGGCAAAGACGCTCCCAAGGCCTGTCCTATCTGCCGCAAGCCGCAGGGTTATTTCCAGCGTCGTGTGGAAAACTACTGATCCCCGCTGTAATAGCAGGTAGGGCATCAGTTCCAAACATCTGCCCCGGATATTATGTCCCCCGCGAACCTTTCAGTGAGGCTCGCGGGGGTAGTATTGTCAGGTTGTGTTAATATTGCAGTCAGGCTTCTGCCGGTTATTTATCCAGCTGCTCCATGAGTTGTCTCATGGCATCCATAGTAGAGGCTTCGGCGGCGTTCTCCA
>CATJQX010000206.1 GCA_949742535.1 uncultured Muribaculaceae bacterium
TATTGCCACTGCACACCGACTGCAAATAATACAGGTTATTTTGAACCTTCGACTGATTTACGTAATTCTGCAACAGAAAGCAGTTGTGTGCTTTTTACACGATAACAGATCACATCATCACCTTAAATAAATTTTCACCACACCATGATCAAACGATTATTACTGGCCATAACCGCCATTATCGCTATCAGCGCCTTTACATCACACGCACAGAACGACTGGGCAAACTTCGGACGTTACGAGCAGGGCAACAAGGAACTTCTCTCATCACCGATGCAGTCCAAACGGCTTGTGGTATTTCTCGGAAATTCAATCACAGAAGGCTGGGCGAGTATGCGGCCATCATTTTTCGCCGACAATGAGTTCGTAGGCCGCGGCATATCGGGACAGACCTCATACCAGTTTCTCCTGCGCTTCCGCGACGATGTGATAAACCTGCATCCGCGCGCCGTCGTGATCAATGCCGGTACAAACGATGTCGCCGAGAACAACCACGTTTACAACGAAGACCGCACTTTCGGCAATATAGTGTCCATGGCTGAACTGGCGAAAGCCAACAATATCAAAGTAATCCTTACCACCGTGCTCCCCGCTGCCGGATTCGGATGGAACGGCTCTGTAAAGGATGCGCCTGAAAAAATCAAAAGCCTCAATGCGCGCATCGAAGATTATGCCCGCAAGAACAAAATACCGTTCGTCGATTATTTCACCCCGCTGGTAGCAGAAGACGGCATAAGCCTTCCCGCCAAATACTCCAATGATGGCGTACACCCCACAGAAGCCGGGTATGAGATAATGGAAGCCGCAGTGCTTCCGATAATACGTAAAACTGTAAAATAGCCAAAACCAACAGTATACTAACCAATCAGTTATTTGTGAATGAGTAACCTCTTGAAATTTCTTTGCACTGCGGCTACTGCTGTGGTGCTTCCCGTTGTGTCTGCCTCTGCCGACACTCGCATCCAGTCACCCGACGGCTCTGTCCAACTGGACGTAAGCCTGAGCGACTCCATACGATATTCAGTGTCGAAAGACGGCAACTTGCTTATCAAGAACATCTCGATCGCAATGGCGCCTGAGGCGGCACCCGTAATGGGAGTGAACCCGCGCCTGAAGAAAGTAAGCCGCAAGTCGGTAAACGAAACGATTACACCCACCGTACCCCTCAGACACTCTTCTGTTTCCAACAGCTATAACTCGGCTGTAATGCAGTTCGACAACGGTTATTCCGTGGAATTCCGCGTATTCGACAACGGTGTGGCACACCGGTTCGCTACCTCCGGCAAAGGAGACATGAACATAATGCACGAAGACTACAACGTGACACTCGCCGCACCGGCAACAGCACACATACAGCAACCGGGAGGTTTCAAGACCGCTTACGAAGAACCATACACTCACAAGCCGCTGAATGAATGGCAATACACCGACCGCATGGCCACTCTGCCGGCACTGATGGAAAACGCAGACGGCACACTGATGCTGTTCTCTGAAAGCGACCTTTCGGATTACCCGTGCATGTTTCTCAAAGGAGCGCCGGGCAACTCATTCTGCGCTACATTCCCACACGCACCTCTCGCATTCGGCGAAGACGGTGACCGCAGCCTGAAAATACTGAAGGAAGCCCCATATATCGCCTCTACAACACGAAACCGCACATTCCCCTGGCGCTTCGTGGCAATCGGCACACCGGCCGACATACTGGAGCAGACACTCGCCTGTCAGTTGTCGTCACCATCCGAGATAGAAGACACCTCATGGATTGTGCCCGGCACAGCAAGCTGGGAATGGTGGAACGGAGCCACACCCTACGGCGAGGATGTAGACTTCGAGTCGGGCTTCAACATGAACACCTACAAATACTTCATCGACTTCGCCGCGAAATATGGCATTCCATACATTATCATGGACGAAGGATGGGCGATGGACACACGCGATCCATATACCCCCAACCCCGAAGTCAACGTGCATGAGATCGTGAAATACGGCAAAGAGAAAGGAGTGGGCGTATTCCTTTGGCTCACATGGCTCACCGTGGAAAACAACTTCGATCTCTTCAAGACATTCTCCGACTGGGGCGTGAAAGGACTCAAGATCGACTTCATGGACCGCAGCGACCAATGGATGGTCAACTTCTATGAACGTGTGTGCCGCGAAGCCGCTAAAAACCATATGCTTGTGGACCTCCACGGTGCATTCAAGCCTGCCGGCCTCGAACACAAATATCCCAACCTGCTCTCATACGAGGGTGTGCGCGGAATGGAACAGATGGGAGGCTGCACCCCCGACAACTCCATCTACCTCCCTCTGATGCGAAACGCCGTGGGACCGATGGATTATACCCCCGGAGCCATGATCAGCATGCAGCCTGAATGCTACCGCTCAGAGCGCCCCAACTCCGCCTCTATCGGCACACGAGCATACCAGATGGCACTTTTCGTGCTATTCGAGAGCGGAATACAGATGCTTGCCGACAACCCCACGCTGTACTACCGCAATCCCGACTGCACGGAGTTCATTACATCAGTCCCTGTAACTTGGGACGAGACACGCGCCCTTGCCGCCAAAACCGGAGAATACATCTTCGTGGCAAAACGCAAAGGCGACAAATGGTATGTGGGAGGCATCACCAACGGCCGTGAGAAACACCGCACCTTCTCATTGCCCCTTGATTTCCTGCCTGCCGGAGCAACATATGAAATGACCTCATTTGAAGACGGTGTGAATGCACACCGCCAGGCAATGGATTACCGCCGAAAGAGCGCAACTGTCAACAGCACAAGCACTCTCAATGTAAAACTCGCACGCAACGGCGGCTTCGCTGCCATTCTCGTCCCTGAAGCAAGATAACCCGCAGGACCACCATTTCGATCAAAATACGCAATATGGCCGCCATAAAACATGGCGGCCATATTGCGTATTTTGATCGAAATTTTCGTATTTTTGCACCCATAAAGGGTGCAGGGAACCGGCCTGCCGCACCGCACCCCGTCACACCAAATTTATCAGACTGATTAGATAAGTGACTGGTCAAAATTATTTTAATGTTTGTTCGAGAAACATTGAAATAATCTGACCGGTAAAAAGAATAATTTTGAACTGTTACTTATGAATATAGCTATAGTTGGCGCGAGTGGCGCCGTGGGACAGGAACTCCTCAAAGTCCTCACACAGACAGATTTTCCCGTTGACAACCTGCGCCTTTTCGGCTCGTCGCGCAGCGCTGGCAGCAAATATGTCTTCCGTGGAAAAGAAATTGTTGTCGAAGAACTCACCCCTCAGTCTGATTTCAGCGGGATTGACATAGCCTTTACTTCGGCAGGAGCCTCCACATCGCGCCAGTACGCCGATGTGATCACACGCCACGGCACTCTGATGATCGACAACTCCAGTGCTTTCCGCATGGATGCCGACGTGCCCCTGGTGGTTCCCGAAGTCAACGGCGACGATGCTTTTGACGCGCCGCGCCGCATAATCGGCAACCCCAACTGCACCACCATACAGATGGTAGTGGCACTCAAACCGCTCCACGACATCTCCCCCATACGCCGCGTACACGTAGCCACATACCAGGCAGCCAGCGGCGCCGGAGCAAGCGCCATGAAAGAGCTTGCCGACCAGTACGAACAGATCGTAAAAGGGGAGAAACCGGTGGTAGAGAAATTCTCCGCACAGCTCGCATACAACGTGATACCTCACGTCGACGTTTTCACCGACAACGCTTACACGAAGGAGGAGATGAAAATGTTCCACGAGACACGCAAGATAATGCACGCCCCCGACCTTAGCGTCAGCGCCATGTGTGTGCGTGTGCCCGTGCTCCGCGCACACTCCGAGGCCATATGGATCGAGACAGAGCGCCCCATAACACCCCAGGAAGCGCGTCAGGTTCTGGAAAACGCTCCCGGCATAGTAGTGCTCGACAATCCTGCCGAAAAAGTATATCCGATGCCACTTGACATAGCTGACCATGATCCCGTATACGTAGGGCGCATACGCGAGGACATCGCAAACCCCAACGGCCTCACCTTCTGGGTTGTCAGCGACCAGATCCGTAAAGGTGCGGCACTCAATGCCGTGCAGATTGCCAGATACATTCTCGAACACAAAAAATAATCCCCTCCCATGATCTGCGCAACAGCCCTGGTTACCGATCCTGTCGCGATCTTCCTGATCGTGATGGCCATTATACTGCTTGCGCCTGTCATACTGAATAAACTCAAGATACCCCACATCATCGGCATGATAGTCGCCGGTGTGGCTGTCGGGCCTTACGGGCTCGACATACTCGACCGCGACAGCTCGTTCACCATATTCGGCCAGGTGGGGCTCCTGTACCTGATGTTCCTCGCAGGTCTGGAGATAGACATGTACCATCTCCGGAAGAATATCCGCAAAGGCATACTCTTCGGCCTGCTCACATTTTTCATCCCTATGGTGATGGGGGTGCTCGCAAGCGTGTACATACTGCATGTGAGCTGGCTCACCTCCTTCCTTCTCGCATCCATGTATGCCTCGCATACACTGATCGCATACCCTGTGGCGGCACGTTTCGGCATCACCAAGGCCCCCTCTGTGCTCATATCGGTAGTAGGCACCATCATAGCCGTTGTCGGAGCGCTCCTCGTGCTTGCCGGAGCGGTAAACATATTCGACACAGGCAGCTTCCAGGCGTCGGGCATATTGTGGCTGTTCGGGAAACTTGCACTCTACTGTATCGCCGTGCTTTATGCATACCCGCGCCTTACAAGGCGCTTCTTCAAGCAGTACAGCGAGAAAGTCACGCAGTATGTGTTTGTCCTCGTCATGGTCTTCCTTTCGGCATGGGTATCGGGTGCCATAGGTCTCGAGCCTGTGCTCGGGGCATTTTTCGCAGGGCTTGTGCTCAACCGCTACATACCGGCCAACTCCCCGCTGATGAACAGTATTGAGTTTGTCGGCAACGCCCTCTTCATCCCCTACTTCCTGATAGGGGTGGGAATGATGATCAACGTGGGTGTGATCGTCAAGGGCAATACACTGGCCATAGCCTCGGTGATGCTTATCGTGGCTCTCCTCAGCAAATGGATAGCAGCATGGATAGCACAGCTCGCATACCGTATGGATGCCTCTGACCGGCGCATGATGTTCGGCCTCACCACCGCACACACAGCCGTGGCTCTGGCGGTGGTGACCATCGGATACAACATGATACTCCCCGACGGCACACGCATGATGGGAGAGACTATCCTTAACGGCACAGTGCTCGTGATACTGTTCACCTGCGCCATCGCACCTATCGTCACATCACAGGCCGCATCGAAAATCAAGATACGCATGCTTGAGGACAGGCCTGACAGCTCGCATGACGACGCATCGGCTGTAAGCGTTCTTATTCCGGTATCAAACCCCATCACATCAGCCGCCCTCACAGAGCTGGCTCTTTTCATGCGCCGCCGGCGCACAGGCATCAACGCCGACAAGCTCTACGCGCTCCATGTGCGCAACGACAACACCACCGCATCGAAAAACATGGGTCAGAACTCCCTGAAACTGTCTCTTGATGCGGCGTCAGGCGCCGACACCACGATAACTCCGATAGAACGGTTCGACATAAACACCGTCACCGGCATACTCAACACCATGCAGGAACGCGACATAAGCCGCGTGATACTGGGTATGCACCGCAAGGCCACAGTAATTGACACATTCCTCGGATCCAAGATCGAGCAGCTCCTCAGAGGCACCAACCGCATGGTTGTGATATCACGATGCTATATACCGGTCAACACAGTCACACGCATCGTGGTGTGTGCCCCTGAAAAAGCGGAATACGAGACCGGATTCCGCGACTGGGTCATAGCACTGGGACACCTCGCCTCAGAAGTCGGATGCCGCATCATATTCTGCACACCGGAGCGGCAGCAACCCATCATACGTGGAATAATACGCCATGAAGCACTCGGAATACGCCACGAATACCATACGCTCGCAGACAAAGACGATTTCGTACTGCTCGCAAACCGCGTGCTCGAAGACGATCTTTTCGTAGTCATAGGAGCGCGCCCCAACTCGGTAAGCTACTCAGCAGACATAACAGAAAAAGCGCTTTTCCTGCAACGGTACTGCACAAGCAACAACCTTTGCATCATATACCCCGAACAGTTCGGAGAGGAACCCGCACAATACACATTCTCCGATCCGCTTGGTTCCGACATAGTCACCACAGCCTCTCCCATATGGCTCGCCGTGCGCTCACGACTACAACGCCTCAACCAGTTCAAGAAACGTTTCACACACCGCAACCGCCGCTGACACAGCTCTGAAGCGGTTTCTCCCCGAGGCCGGAGATCCATGTCACCCGACAAGCCGGGATGGTTCGCCAACGATGACGGATTCGGCATAGAGCGGACAGATACCATCGACGGACGAATAGAGAAAGTAATGTTCGACGAAGCCGGTCCGGGCGCGGTGACACGCATATGGATCACTACGCTCGACAAACGAGGCACATGGCGCTTCTATTTCGACGGCTCGGAAACACCCGGCCTCACCATACCGGCCTACGACCTCATGCAGCTTGATATGCCGGAAATAAAGAAAGGCATAGTGATGGCGCATACAAGCTACACCCCCGACGGGAAAGGGGGA
>CATJQX010000207.1 GCA_949742535.1 uncultured Muribaculaceae bacterium
CCATTTTGTCTCTCTCTTGAGTGGTTGGTTTCCCTCTCGTTTGCGGTTGCAAAGTTAGGTGGTTTTTTTGATTCCACCAAATCTTTTTGCAACTTTTTTTGCAACTTTTTTAATCGATTTCTGCTTTACTCTTGATTGTCAAGGTTTTGTGGATGAATTTTTTTGTGCCCAAATAAGCCTTTTTACGCCTCTGTGTCCGGCATGCGGGTCACGCGTATAAGTTCGAGGCGGTTGTCAGACTTGTCGATGATCTCCATACGGAACCCGTCGAGCTCGAGAACGGCTCCTTTTTCAGGTATCTGTCCGGTTCTGTAGAGGATGTATCCTGCCAGAGTCTGGTATTCGTCCCCCTCGGGTATGTCGAGATGGTAGGTGTCGTTGATATATTCCGTCTCGGCGCGCCCGGAGAATTCGTATACGCCAGGAGCGATCTCGCGTTCGATGAGCTGCACTTTGTCGTGCTCGTCCTGTATGTCGCCGCAGATCTCCTCCATGAAGTCCTCGAGTGTGACCATTCCCGAAGTGCCTCCGAACTCGTCGACGATGATCGCCATGGATCGTTTTTCGGCGAGCAGGCGGCGCATCATTTTGTTTGCCATGAGTGTGCCGGGTGCGAAGACCACATCCTTGAGGTGCTCCTTCCAGTCGCGGCCGGGGGTGAAGAGTTCGCTGACATGTATGTATCCGAGCACGTTGTCGATATCGTCGCGGTAGACGATGATTTTGGAGCGGCCCGATTCGGTGAAAAGCCTGCTGAGTTCCTCGCGGGTGGTGTTGTCGATGTCGACGGCCACGATTTCGTTGCGTGGTGTCATGCAGTCGCGCAGGTGGATGGTTGAGAAGTCAAGTGCGTTGTGGAATATCTTCACCTCGTTTTCCACCTCTTTTTTCTCGTCGGTGGTCTCGTCAATGGTCTGTTCGAGGTATTCGTTCAGATCGCCGAGCGATATGTTGCCGAGCTTGGGGTTGTTGTCCTTTACGCCGGCCATATGCATCAGTAGTTTCGAGAGCCATGTGGTGAAGAGTGATATGGGGTAGAGGATCATGTAAAGCAAGCCTGTAAATGGGGCCACCAGGCGCAGGGAACGGTTGGGGTTGATACGGAATATGGTTTTGGGCAAAAACTCGCCTGTGATGAGGATTATGCCCGTAGAAATGAGTGTCTGCGCAATGAGTATGAATGCCTGGTTGGGCCATATGGTCTCAAGCCACGGTTCTATCATTTTCGCGGCTCCCATGCCGTAGATCACGAGCACTATGTTGTTTCCAACGAGTATGGTGGTGATGAAGAAGTCGGCGTGTGAATAGAAGAGGTTCAGCAGGCGTCCTACCAGGCCTCCTTTCTGTATGTCGAGTTCCACACGCACACGGTCTGATGTGACATAGGCGATCTCGATACCTGAAAACAGTGCCGAGAACAGAAGCGATATTATGGTGATGATGATCCAGAAGGTCATGGAGGTGGGGGAGAAATAAGAAGTTGAGAAATTAAGAAGTAAGAGATTTGGAAGTCAAGCAAGAATGGTTTTGCTGATTCCTCTGATGGCTCTGATAACTCTGATAGGGCAGACCCACGGTTTCAGCCGCCGGTGGTGTCGGAGGGGTGATGCTCTGTGCGGAAGCCGTCGGTGGGGAGGCTTGCCGTAGGGCGCATTACTTTGTAGGAGGTCATGTTTTCATTTGACTCGAAGCCATAGCCCTCGATGATGCGGTCTGAGCGTTCGATGTGTATGAAAGAGTCAGAGTAGATTTTCCTTAGGTTCTGGTCCCAGAATAGCTGATGGGTGAGGAACCGGTCGCCGTTGATGTTGCGCATGCGCACGTTGCGGTCGAAGCGCCACAGCTTTTTGTTGCTGAAGAATGTGGCGGTGTCGGCGGTGAAGGTGCCGTCCTCTTTCATGTCGTTGTCGAATTTCACGATAAACATGCCGTCGGGGAAGTTCCAGTGCGGTTCTTTGGCTTCCTCATACATGAGCCACAGTGGGGCGGTTATGTGATAGCGTGTGTATCCTGAGTCTGAAATTGTTGTCGACACGTTGGTGGTGCGCATGGTGGGGAATGTCTCCGGATCCGCACTTAGCGCTATCGTCTCTCTCTTTTCGTCGGAACAGGCTATTGTACAAAAAGCCACTACCAGCGCCATCAGTAGCGCCGGCAGCAGTCTCATGCCGTTGAAACGGGTTGTATTCAATCGGAAAACGGTATCGGTTAGTGGTTCCAGGTCAGCGGATCTTGTTGCGCCAGAACCAGAGTTCGTTGAAGTTTACGCCAAGCGTCACTGTGAAGTAGTCTTCCTGCACCAGTTTCACCGGTGTGGCTCGGCGGTTGCGGTATTCGAAGCTGAGGTTTACCATAGTCTTGGCAGATGGCACGGGGAGGCCGAAGCCGAGTGTCACGCCGTATTCCTCGATATTGTTTCCTTTTACGGTGATATAGTCGTGATTGTAGTAGGCTCCAAGGCGGTAGTTCACACGTTGCAGCCAGCTGCCTCGGGGACGGTTGACGAACTGTAGGCCAAGGCCTACACGCCAGCGGTCGCTGAACTGTGAGGTGGCGTCGCCGAAATCGGGTATATTGGCATATTTGACACCTTTCCATGGCTGGTAGGTGAAGTCCACTTCCGCCATGAGGCGTTTCTGCCACTGATAGCTGAGGCCGGCTCCCCAGAGTTCCGGAAAGCGGGAGTGGTCCTTGAGACGGAGGTCAGCGAGTGTGTCGGGCTTGGAGTCTGATGTCACGTCATATTTTATGCCGCGTGCGTGTCCGCGCAGGCTTTTTGCGGGTTCATATACCACGCCGAGTGTCACCTCGTGGTCGGTAGCCAGGGTGATGCCGTACTGCACTCCCAGGCGCAGGCTGTAGTCGCGCACTTCAGTCTGCCTCTCGAAGAGAGATGTGGAGGTGTCTCCGGTATCGGGGTTGGTGGCATATACGTAATCGGAGTTTACGAGCGTGCCGAAGAGGTAGCCGACGTTGATACCGGCCGAGAATCCTTTGAACGGCTGCACTCCCACGCCGAGATATAGCTGGTTGAGGTCGCCTGTACCCTGATGGGCGGATTCGCCATTGGTGATCTCGTCGCCGAACTTATATCCGACAGATGTCACCGGTATCAGGCCTGCCGATGCCGATATCCATTTTGCGAGTGGCGCCTGGATGGTGATGTAGTTCAGGCCGCCGGTGAAATTTGTCCCTTTCTCGGCTCCTTCTTTCGTGCTGAGCGATTTCAGGTCAAGTCCCATGTCGAAAAGGAAGGTGAGCGAGTCCATGCCGGCATAGCTGGCCGGGTTCATGAAGTTGATCTGTCTTCCGGAACGCATGGCGTAGCCTACTCCGCCCATTGATTTCTGCACGGTGTTTGTCTGGTCAGACAGAATGCCGTATCCGAAGCGCGAGTAGGGTGATACGGTGTTGCTTTCGGCGTGTGCGCCGGGATTGGCGAATGACGCCAGCGCTATCAGCGCGAATAATATCTTAGTTATCTTCATTATACAGGAGGATGCTGAGTAAACCTTTTGTGACAAGGCATTTTTCAAGTATCACCGGGAAGTCGAGAAACTCGCTTACCCTTTCCGCCCATCCGCCGGTGAGCACCACGTTGGTGCCTTCGGGAAGGGAGTTGCGGTAATACACGATCTCGCTTACCACTCCACGCACGGCTCCCGCGCGCATTGCTGTGGCGGTGTCGGTGCCGAGTAGGGGGGTGTCGCCGTATCCCACTACTTTAGGGAGGCGGGCGGTGAAGCTGTTGAGTGACCGCAGGCGCATGCCGATGCCGGGGGCGATGTTGCCTCCGCGGAAATGCCCGTCGGCACTCACGAGATCGTAAGTGACGGCGGTGCCCATATCCACCACCAGGGAGTTCTCGCCCGGGCGGAGGCTCCATGCCCCGACGGCGGCCGCTATGCGGTCTTCGCCGAGGGTGTGCGGTGTGGCGTAGTCGAGTATGAGCGGCAAGGGCATCTGCCAGTTCACTTCATGCGCGGCGACACCTTGTGTGCCGAGCCATTGGGCGATGCGTTTGCCATTGCCGGTAACCGAGCAGCATAATGCACGGGAGGGACGGAAGCGCTCCACCACTTTGGAGAGCAGCTCACGCGACAAGGAGCCTGCTACCTCCTGGTCCACAAGTGTGTCGCCGTCCCAGACGGCGATTTTAGCCGAACTGTTGCCCTGGTCTATGGTTAAATTCAAGCCCATAGGTTACTTTACAAAGTGATTCGGGGGTGTCTGTGTTCTGTAAGACAATCCCATAACGGCTGCAAAATTAGTAAAAAATAATTCTACTCTTGTGTGGTGGTGCGGTTTTTGAACAAAATTACGTTAAAAAATGCTATAGTGCCTCAAGTACTTTGATATATGCCTCTGCGGCGGCTTTCGCTGCCGGGAGGTCCATAAAGGAGTAGTTTCCGCAGTCGCGGGGTGTGGCTCCCGGCACTTCACCTTCGAAGCCGGCGATGAAACGCATGGTCTCGAGCATGAGCGGCTGTATGTCGGCTGGCTCGAGCATTCCCTGTAATATAAGGTAGTTGCCGGTGCAGCATCCCATCGGTCCCCAGTAGACGATGCGCTCTTTCCACCGTGGGTGGTTGCGGAGGAATGTGGCGGCGAGGTGCTCCATGGCGTGGAGTGCCTCGGGGGAGAGTGCCGGCTCACGGTTCGGGGCTGTCATGCGTATGTCGAAGGTGGTGATGATGTCGCCCGAGGGTGTGGTGTCCCTGCGGCTCACATATATCCCTTTCTGAAGGGTGAGATGGTCGATCTTGAAGCTGGGTATCTTTTCCATGAATGGGGAGAAAATGAGAAATTAAGAAAATGTGAAATTGAGAAAAAGAGATATCAGAGATCTCAAAGAGACCGGGGGATCAGTGGGAGAGGAGCTGCCTGAGGATGCCGAAGGTGCGGGAGGGGGCGATGTTCCAGAAGTCGAGGTACTGGTCGAGGTGGTTTTCGGCACCCGGAGTGTCGCTGACGACACGGATGGCAAGGAAGGGGGTCTGTTTGAGATGGCAGACCTGGGCGATGGCGCCAGACTCCATATCGCATGCGATGGCCCGGGGCTGGGTGGCCAGGAGTGCGGCGAGTTCTTCAGGTGTGCTTACGAAGCGGTCGCCCGAGGCGATGAGGCCGAGTTTTACCCCGGGGGTGTCTTGCGTGATGCCGAACATGGCGGTGGCCCCGGCGAAACGTTCGGGAAGACCCTGTACCTGCCCCGGTGCGTTACCCGGGCCGCACCATACGTCATGGTACCCTACCTCGGTACCCACAACCACGTCGAGGATGTCGGCTCCACCTCCTGTGCCGCCTGCTATGCCGGTATTGATTATGGCTTCGGGGGAGTACCGCTCGATGAGTGTGAGCGCTCCCACGGCGGCGTTCACTTTGCCTATGCCGCACTGCATGGCCACTATGTCGCGGCGGCCGATATTACCCCTGTAATATGTGGTGCCGTTGGCGGTCTCTTCTGTCACCGACGACATTTCGGCGAGCAGCATTTTCAGTTCCGAACCCATGGCTACTATTATGCCGAGCGGGGAAGCGGTGGAGTGGTCGTTATTGGTATCCATTCAAAACAATTTTCTACTTTTGTACATTATTATTTTCAAAGGCATGCCGACGGGCGCCTTTCAGATGCATTCAAACCAAACGTTTCAGCGATATGTCAAACAAAGGAAATACGGTTGTCTCCATTCTCATACTGATACTGGGGGCTGTGTTCATCTATTTTTTTGACGGGGACCAGTTGCCCCGGAGTATAGTCTTTCTGTGCGGTCTGGCTTTTGCCATTCCTGCGGTGATGCTGCTCGTTTCCACATTTTTTACAGGGAAGAGCAAACATTCTGCGGCATACCGCGGCATACAGATAGTGTGCGGTGTCGGCGGACTGGGCCTTGGCGCCTGCATCATACTGATGCCCGATATTTTCAGGCCGCTTCTGTTGTATCCTTTCGCCGCCCTGCTGGTGGTGGGGGGAGCCTTCCAGGTGTTCCTGATTTCCTATAAACAGCGTCCGGTGGACTATCCGGCCTGGATGTATATCATTCCGATTCTGGTGATGATCGCCGGCGTGGCCATGCTCTGTATCACCCCTCTGCGCAATGTGGAGAACGAGCGGTGGGTGGTGCTGATCACCGGTATCGGCGCGGTGCTCTACGGTATCAACGGCATTATGGTGACGGTGCAGTCGCACAGGTTGCCTCCTCTGCATACCGCTATGCCTGAAAAGGCCGGTGAAAAGACCGGAGAGGAGAGTGCCGTGGAGACAGCTGGGGAAGTGGTCCCCTCCTCTTCCCATACTGAGGAGGATAAGCATCCCGGAACCAATCAGGCCGGAGAGGCCTGACGGGGATTACACTATTGCTTCGCTTCGGGATCGAATCCGTAGCGCTTGCGTATGTACAGCGCCACGATATCGCAGATGTCATCCATTGAAAGCACGGATGAGTCGAGGGTGAGATCATATGAAGCGGCGTCGCCCCACTTTTTGTCGGTGTAGAAGTTATAATATGCCGCGCG
>CATJQX010000208.1 GCA_949742535.1 uncultured Muribaculaceae bacterium
ATGATCATGATCATTCGGTTGCCAGCAATGGCAGGCGGTCGCAGATTTGAATCATACTACGCCACCTCCCAATGCATGGTAAAGAGTTATTACAGCCTGAATGGCATTGTACCTGTCTGCTGCTTCAGATAGTTCCGCTTCCAAAAGTCTCTGTTGCGCTGTAAGGACTTCAAGATAATTTGTAGTATCAGTATTGCGCATCAACAGTCGGGTGTTGTGGACTGCGCCCTGAAGGGCTACAATCTGTTTCTTGTCGAGATTAAGGCGATCTTTAGCTGTCTGCCATGATGAGATGGCATTATTGACTTCTAATCCTGCATCGACGAGTTTCTGCTGAAATTCAAGGAATGCGATCTCATATTCGTTTCTTGCAATTTCAAGGTTAGCCTTGTTTGTGCCTCTGTTGAATAACGGCATTGCAAGTGATCCTATGGCGTTGGCGATCCATGCTGACGGATCTGCTATGTTTCCGGCAGATGTCATCCAGCCGGCGTTTCCAGAGAGGGTGACCGATGGATAAAATGCCGCTCTTGACACATTGATGTCATAAAATGATTTCTGAAGCCTGAATTCAGCTTCCATGACGTCCGGACGGTTTGACAGACACTTCAGCGAGATTCCCGATGCTATCGCTTCCGGAAATTCCTGCTCATTCAGTTTTCCCCGTTTTAAATCGGCTGACGGATCAAGCAGGAGCGCCTTGATAGAGTTCTCCTGTTCCTCAATCTGGTTCTTGAGCGTCAATACAGAAGCCTCGACTTTCAGCCGGTTAGCACGCGCTTGGAGTACTCCGGCCTCGTTTGCGCGCCCGGCCCTTTTCAACGCCTGCAACACACGTATGTTTTCATCCCATGTTTTAAGAGTGCGCTCGCTTATTGACAATTGCTCGTCAAGCATCAGAAGGATATAATAGCCGTCTGCGATAGCTGCGACAAGAGATGTCTGCACAGCCTGGCGGTATGACTGTGATGCGTAAAACGAGGCTTCCGCTCCAAGTCTCAGATTGCGTTGTTTGCCGAAAATATCCAGTTCCCATTTAGCGGACGGACCTATATTGAAACGGCTTTCTGAATTTGTGCCTGTGCTTCCGTCGGCATTTAGAGACAATGAGGGCAATATCGCAAGACGTGATGCCGACAAAGTTGCCGCTGCCTCGTTTACCTTGTATTGTGCTATGCGCAGATCGGTATTTGATTTTAATCCGCTGTCAATCCATTCGCGAAGGAAACTGTCTGTGAAAAGTTCCTGCCACGAAAGCGCAGAGAGGGGAGTGCCTACGGTATCGTCCACACATAACTGTGCGGTATCGAATTCCATGGGCCGACGTTCGTATTTGCTATACAGACCACATCCGCAGGTCAAGCATAGTGGAATGATTGTTAATGCCGGATATACAAATTTTCTCATTTTATCTTTCTTTTGGGCATAACACGTTCTTCAATAGTTTGAAACACAATGAACAGTACCGGCACGACAAACAACAGGGCAATTGTGCCTACCAGCATTCCGCCAACAGTGCCGACGCCAATAGAGATGTTGCCGTTTGCTCCTACACCACTTGAGAATACCAAGGGTATGAGACCGAAAATCATCGACAGCGAAGTCATCAGAATCGGTCTTAATCGTGCCTGGGCGGCTGAGGTGACCGCATCTACTATTGTCATTCCGGCGCGCCGCCTGTCTGATGCATATTCTGTCATAAGAATTGCGGTCTTGGCAAGCAGACCGATAAGCATGAGCAGGCCTATCTGTAGATAGATGTTGTTCTCGAGTCCGAACATATGTGCGAAAAGGAAACTTCCTGCCAGCCCGAACGGCACAGACAGCATGACTGCCCAAGGTATGAACAGGCTTTCGTAGAGCGCACATAAAATCAGATATATGAAAACAATGCACACTACAAAGATAAAAACCGTAGAACTTCCGGAGGAAGCCTCCTCGCGGCTCATGCCACCAAATTCATAACCGTAACCAGCCGGAAGATTTTCCGCACATACTTCGCGGACTGCAGCGATCGCTTCACCTGAGCTATAGCCAGTAGCAGGTGTGCCGTTGACCTGAATTGACGAAAACAGATTGAATCTTGACAACGACTGCGCTCCATAAACTTTTTTCAGTTTTAGGAACTGATTTATGGGGGTCATGTCGCCCGATGAATTCCTTACAAAAATGTTGGCAAGAGCCTGCGTGTCAAGCCGGAACTCCGGCGAGGCCTGCACCATTACACGGTATAGCTTCGAGAAACGGTTTATATTGGATGCGTAAGATCCTCCGATATATCCAGACAGTGCACTTAGTACATCGCCAGGTTGTACGCCATGCCTCAGGGCATTGGCTGCATCAACCTCAACGAGATACTGGGGATATTTAGTGTCAAACGCCGTAGATGCACGGGCTATTTCGGGGCGTTTACTCAGTTCCGCAATGATATTGTTGGTGATTTTCTGGAGATCTTCGATTTTCCCTCCTTTCTGATCCTGAATATGGATTTCAAAGCCATTGCTGACGCCATAGCCGGGTATCATACCACGTGTGAACACAATGATTTTTGCTCCGGTTATTTTCTTAGTCCGTCGGTAGATCTCATCTATCACAGAATTTATATCGTCTCCTTTTTTTGTGCGTTCATTCCAGTCCTTAAGACGGATATTGAACATTCCGCTTGATGATCCTATACCACTCATCATTCCCCAACCGGCGGTTTTCGAGTACATCTGTATCTGGGGAATATCAGAAATAAGATGGTCGATTTCTTCCATTATGCCCATGGTCTCGGCGAGATTGGTACCTGCAGGTGTCTGGACATCTATGTTGATAGAGCCCATGTCTTCCTGTGGGACTAGGCCGGTTTTGGTTGTCTGTATCATATAATACAGGCTACCGCCTGCAAGAAGTATCAGCAATGCAGTCAGCCATTTTCGCGAAATCATGAATCTGACGCCGTCGGTATAGCGTTTTATAAGACGGTTGAATGAAGTCTCGAATGCAATATGGAAACGAGTGGAGAAACTTTTCTTACCTTCAGTACCATGCGGTGTCATTATAAGGGCACATAATGCCGGGCTGAGGGTCATGGCATTCAACAACGAAATGCCCACTGCTACAGCCATTGTGAGACCGAACTGCGTATAGAAAGTACCTGTTGTACCACCCATGAAACTTACAGGAATAAATACCGCCATAAAAACGATGGTGGTGGTAAGGAGCGCCGCTGTGATTCCACTCATGCCTTCCACTGTGGCCGTATAGGGAGATTTCACCCCTTCATCGAATTTGGCCTGCACCGCTTCCACTACGACAATAGCATCGTCGACCACTGTGCCTATGACAAGAACAAGTGCGAAGAGTGTTATGAGATTAAGGCTGAAGCCTGCCAGATTAAGGAAGATGAAAGTTCCGATCAGAGATACTACAATCGAGAGCGTCGGTATGATTGTGGCCTTGAAACTTTGCAGGAACAGATACACTACCAGAACGACGAGAACTATCGCTTCGAACAACGTTTTCAAAACATTGTGAATCGAGGCATCGAGAAAGTCTTTGGTGCTCATCAGGTCGACAATTTCCATTCCTTCGGGCAATGTCTCCCTGATTCTTTCCACCTCCTTGTCAACTGCGGTTATTATCTCATTGGCATTAGAACCTGACGTCTGCGAGATCATGCACGTTGTGCCCGGTTTTCCGTTTACAGACCCGAGATAATCGTAAGTCATTGATCCCAGTTCTATTCTGGCTACATCTTTGAGGCGTAGTACAGATGCGTCGGGTAATGCTTTTATGACGAGGTTTTCAAAATCGTTTTCGTTCTCATATCGTCCACGGTATTTCAGAGTGTATCTGAATGTATTGTCGGAGTCTGTGCCGAGTGTGCCGGTCGGTGATTCAAGATTCTGTTCATCGAGGACTTTACGAATATCAGCAGGCATAAGGCGATATTGTGCCATCTTGCCCGGATCAAGCCATATCCTCAACGAATAATCCGCGCCACGAATATCTACTTCTCCAACTCCGGGCACACGGGAAAGGCGAGGCTCGATATTTATTTTCATGTAGTTGTTGAGGAATTTCTCATCGAACCGTCCGTCCGGGCTATACAAAGCGAGTGTCTTGATACGCGATGTCTGTCGCTTTCTTACATTGACGCCGTTTTTGGTCACCTCTGCAGGAAGCAAGCCTTGTGCCGACGCGAGACGGTTCTGCACATTTACCATTGCCATGTCGCCGTCGGTGCCCTGTCTGAAATATACCTGTATATTTGCCGATCCTGTATTGGTGGCGGAAGATACCATATAAATCATATCTTCCACGCCATTGATAGCCTCCTCAATGGGAACGATCACACTTTTCTGCACTGTTTCGGCATTGGCACCCGCATAACTTGTGCTGACGCTGACAGTAGGGGGTGCGATCTCCGGAAATTGCTCGACAGGCAATCCGAGAAGGGAGATCAAGCCGAGCAAAACAATAGATACCGATATTACGCATGACAATATCGGTCTGTCGATAAATGTCTTTATAGTCATATGAAATTGTCCGGAATAAGTTTATTTCATTATTTTGCGTTTATTACGGTTCCTTCCCTGAGCAATCCCGCACCATCTGATACAATAGTATCCCCTACAGAAAGACCTTCTGTAACGATATATTCTTTCCCGTTGTTGTTCGGAAGTATCCTGATTTCCACAGAAACGGCTTTGTCATCCACAACTTTATATGCAAAAACTTTATCCTGTAACTCGTAGGTAGCGCCCTGCGGTATTACAATGCAGTCTTTATGGATGGACGGGATGATGACAGATCCCGTGCTGCCATCGCGCAACAGACGGTCGGGATTCGGGAAAACCGCACGGAAACTAATAGCCCCAGTGGAGCTGTTTATTGTTCCGCTGATTGCATCAATGTGCCCTTTCAACGGGTATAATTCTCCGTCGCTCATCCTGAAATCCACTTCCGGTATTTCTGCCATGGCGGTTTTAAGAGAACCATATTGCCTTACCAACTCAAGCATCTGGTTTTCGGACATGGAAAAATAAGCATATACATCTCCGTCATCGCTGACAGTTACCAATGGAGCCGAGATATTGGGACTGACAAGCGCTCCGACCCGATATGGAATCATACTTGCCCTTCCGTCTACAGGAGACTTGACCAAAGTGTAAGACAGGTTTGTAGCGGCCTTGTCAAGTTCTGCATTTGCCAAGCGGAGACGAGCTTTCGCTTCAGCCAATTCATTTTTAGCCGTGCTGAGCTCGAAATCTGAAATCACTTCTTCTTTATATAGCTCGTTGTTACTGTCGAGTACCAGTTGGGCTGTGGAGACTGCAGCTTCCGCACTGTTTACATTTGCCTGTGCAATCTCGTAAGCCGCTTTAAATTGGGCCGGATCTATTTCAAATAGTATCTGTCCCCGATGTACAGGCGCACCTTCCTTGATACATATGCGGGTTAACATTCCATCGATCTGGGGCCTGATTTCCACCGTCTGCTGTCCTGTTATGGTGGCGGCATATGATGCGGTGAGCACCTGATCGGTTTTGTCTATAACCTGAATTGGATAATTTGTACTTGAATTGTCACCGGTCGTTTTTTTTTCACAGGAGGCGGCTGTAATCAGTATCATTCCTCCAAGAATTATAGAAACAGTATTGTTGTTCATCTCTTGTATATAAATTTATACAAATATATCAATATAATATCACTTGGCAAAACGAATATTGACGAACTGCATCCAATATGTATTTCTGTAAATTCTAACTGCCGGATCGGGTATAATACTGATTAAATAAAAAGACGGTATGCCAGGTGGTGGCATACCGTCTTAAGATGTTTTTAATAAACTCTCTATTGAGAGAATTATTCAGCTGCAGGTGCTTCAGCTTCCTCTTCAGCTGCGGGTGCCTCTTCGGCAGCCTTGGCGGCTTCTTCGGCAGCTTTAGCTGCTGCAAGTTCAGCCTTTTTCTTAGCTACTTCTTCTGCTTTGGCTGCGTTTTTGGCTTTTTCAGCTTCGAGACGCTCTTTTTCGGCGATCTCCTGCTTGCTTGCCATAGACACTTTCAGTTTGTCAACGGCCTGCTGTTTGCTGGCTTTCCAAGCATCGAAACGTTTCTGTGCCTCAGCTTCGTCGAAAGCGCCTTTCTTTACGCCTCCCTGAAGATGCTTCATCAACAGCACACCTTCGTTAGAAAGGATGCTGCGTACAGTGTCGGTAGGCTGTGCGCCGACATTTACCCAATACAAAGCGCGCTCGAAGTTAAGAGTAATTGTAGCAGGATTAGTGTTCGGATTATATGAACCTATCCTTTCAATAAATCTACCATCTCGTGGTGCCCTGCTATCGGCGATAACAATAGGATAGAACGCATAGTTCTTACGACCATGACGTTGTAAT
>CATJQX010000209.1 GCA_949742535.1 uncultured Muribaculaceae bacterium
GTTGAGCGTGGTGAGCTTGCCGAATGTCTGTGTGTAGCTCCCCTGGGCGAAGGAGTTGTTGTCCCATATGCGCTCTCCGCGACGCCACACGTTGTTGACAATGGCGCCCGGCACACCGCGCTCGGAGTTGTAGTTGTAGACTTTGAAGTGCCACTCGCCGTTCTGCAGTTCGCCGTTGAGGTTGCATTCCATGCGGGTGGCGTTAATGTCGCCGTTCTGCCTTACGGCGGTGGTGTCGTAGGCGATCTCTCCCGCCGGATTGACACGGCGGTAGCGGAATTTGTATTTGCCGCTCGAGTTGATCCACTCGGCGCTCAGCGAGGCGTTGACATGGCTTGACAGGCGAAGCTCCAGAAGTGCCGACGGGTTGATGAGGTCAAAGGAGCCGAAGCGCAGGGCGGCACGGGCGTGATAGGATTCCCCATCGGCAAATTCCGGTGTCTTGGTGCGCATGTATATAGTGCCGGCTGAGCCGAAATCGCGTGCCGGCTGTAGGATGTCGCTCTTCTGGCCGTTGTACATAGATATGGCTTCTATGTTGTCGAGCGAGAACTGGCCGAGGTCTATCTGTCCGTTCTGCGCGTTGCCGAGTTCGATGCCGTCGTAGACCACTCCCGTATGGTTCGTGCCCATAGAGCGGATGTTTACGGTCTTGATGCCTCCTACGCCCCCGTAGTCTTTTACCTGCACCCCCGAAAAATAACGGAGCGCGTCGGCCACGCTGTTGCTGTTGAGCCGCTGCAGTTCCTCTCCCGAAAGTTTCTGCGAGGGTATCACTTCGGTCTGCGGCCTCTGTGCTGTCACGGTCACCTCTGTGAGCGACAATGTTGTGTCAGCCTCTTCCCTTGCTGCTGCTGACAGGAAGGATATGGTGTGGATGGCGAGTATTGCCGGCAGGATGGCGCGTCGTAGGGTCTGTTTCATTGTCGTGCATAAAAAACTCCCGTCTCAGGCGGGAGGCACAGGCATGCTTGGCGCAGACAGCCGGAATGATGGTGGGGTGGCCTGAAACGACGGTCGGGCCGGGTGTCTGTCAGAGATCCTTGTTCCTATATTCCCGTAGGCAGAGGGCGAGCGGTATGTGGAAATGTGTCGTGGCAGGTCTTCTGACTTGTTCCGGCTCTGTCGTGCCTTCTCACTCCGGATTTGATGCGGAGCAATGGCTCGCTTGCGACTGCCTGTTGTGGAACTTACAGCAGCGGGTACTGTTCCGGATTCACACCGGATTCCCTTTTCATGCCCCCCTGGATGTGGCGGCTCTGCGCCTTAGGGGGCAACCATAACACCGCGAAGTTACGAATTATTTCGTACATTTGCCGTATGGTAACGGAAAATTTAACGCCCCGCGGGCGCTTCGCCCCATCCCCGTCGGGGCGCATGCATCTCGGAAATGTCTTTACTGCCATGATGTCGTGGCTGTCGGTGAAATCGCGCGGCGGCGAGTGGGTGCTCCGCATCGAGGATCTTGACCCGCAGCGTTCAAAGACAGAGCATGCACGCATGATCGAGGACGATCTGCTATGGCTCGGACTGGAGTGGGATGAGGGTGGACTGGCTGACGCGGGTCCTGCAGGCCCATACAGCCAGAGCCGGAGGGGGGAGGTCTACGAGGAATACCTGCGCCGCCTTGAGGCTACAGGGATGGTGTATCCATGCCGTTGCCGCCGTGCCGACATATTGGCTACGCAGGCTCCACACCGCTCCGACGGCAGGGTAGTGTATGCCGGCACTTGCCGTCCATTGAGGCTCGGGGGGCATGTTCCCGACGATGCTCAGGCCGCAGGCGCAGCATTGCGGCTTTTCGTGCCTGGCAGGGAGATCCGGTTCCGCGATCTTGTGTGTGGCGACCAATGTTTTCCACTGGCTGCCGAATGCGGCGATTTCATAGTGCGCCGCGCCGACGGGGCATGGGCTTATCAGCTTGCCGTGGTGGTGGACGATGCGCTGATGGGGATCACCGAAGTGGCCAGAGGCAACGACCTGCTGCTTTCCACCGCGCAGCAGATATATCTCTGCGGGCTGCTTGGATTTCCGGTGCCGGAGTATGCGCATTTGCCCCTTGTGTGCAATGCGCAGGGATTGCGCCTGAGCAAACGCGACAGTGCCATGAGTATGGAGGAGTTGCGCCGGCGCCACACTCCGGAATCCCTGCTTGGCAAACTCGCCTGTCTGGCCGGCCTGATACCTGAGGAGGCACCGATGACCCTTGGGCAGCTTCTGCCATTTTTCCGTTGGCCTGTGGGAAGTGAGACATTGCGGCTCGGATAAAATTCTCGAAATTTTTATTAGTCGGTGAAAAATCCGTAACTTTGTAACCCGTTATGAAGTACGGTTTCGACAACGAGAAATATCTCAAAATTCAGTCCGAACACATCAAAGAGCGTATCGCTAAGTTCGGCAACAAATTGTATCTTGAACTGGGGGGCAAACTCTTCGACGACCATCATGCCAGCCGTGTGTTGCCCGGTTTTCAGCCTGACAGCAAACTGCGTATGCTGAGTCAATTAGCTGACCATGCGGAGATTGTGATTGTGATCAGCGCGCTTGACATTGAGAAAAACAAGGTGCGCAACGACCTCGGCATAACCTACGACGAGGATGTGCTGCGTCTGCGCACAGAGTTCACCAACCGCGGTTTTCTTGTCGGTTCGGTAGTGATAACACACTACAATGGGCAGAGTAGCGCCGATGCTTTCCGCCACCGTCTGGAGCGGATGGGCATCACAACCTATTGCCATTATACCATCGAGGGATATCCCACCAATGTGGCACTTATAGATTCAGAGGAGGGGTTCGGCCGCAACGACTATGTGGAGACCTCCCGTCCGCTTGTCATTGTCACGGCACCCGGTCCAGGCAGCGGCAAGATGGCTGTATGCCTCAGTCAGCTTTACAACGAACATAAACGCGGCATAAACGCCGGATATGCCAAATTCGAGACATTCCCCGTGTGGAGCCTGCCACTCAAGCACCCTGTGAACATAGCATACGAGGCCGCGACAGCCGATCTCAATGATGTGAACATGATAGATCCGTTCCATCTCGAGGCTTACGGCAAGATTGCGATCAACTATAACCGCGATATCGAGATCTTCCCTGTGCTCAACGCGCTTTTCGAAGGTATCTACGGGGAGAATCCCTACAAGTCGCCCACTGATATGGGTGTGAATATGGTGGGATTCTGCATCGACGATGACGAGGTATGCCGCCATGCTTCAAACAATGAGATTATAAGGCGTTATTACACGGCGCTTAACAAGCTGGCTCTCGGGGCCTGCAATGATGCCGAGGTGAGCAAGATCGCCCTTCTGCTGAACCAGGCCAAGATAGATCCGGCGACTTACCGCCGTCCGATAGCCGCCGCCAAAGAGCGTGCCGCCCTCAGCGGACACCACTGTTCGGCCATAGAGCTTGCTGACGGCACCATCATAACGGCGGAGTCTTCAGAACTGCTCGGTCCGAGTGCCGCCCTGATCCTCAACGCCACCAAGCATCTTGCCGGCATTGACCACTCGGTGAAACTGATCCCGCAGCACATGATAGAGCCGATACAGCATACCAAGACAGAGTATCTGCGCAGCCGCAACCCGCGTCTGCACACCGATGAGGTGCTTGTGGCTCTTTCGCTACTCAGCGCCCATGATCCTCTTTGCCGCCGTGCGCTCGAGAAACTTCCTGAACTGCGCGGATGCGAGGTGCACTCCACCGTAATGCTTGGCGAAGTTGACCAGAAGATCTTCAAGAAGCTCGGTGTAGGTCTCACCTGCGACCCCACCAAAAAGCGTCAGTAATTCCTCACGCAAAGGCATTTGTTATAAGTAAGTCGTGAAAATTATTTTATATTATCTGAGAGCATGATTTCAGCCGATTTTTGTCCGAAGATGAAGGAGTGTAGCGGGCTACACGACTGAA
>CATJQX010000210.1 GCA_949742535.1 uncultured Muribaculaceae bacterium
AGCCCGCTCCATTTACGACACACTGGCCAGACGTCGCGACAGCTATCTGCTGCAAGGTGAGGTAAAAAGCGATCTTGCCATTATGTACACCATGCTGAAAAACATCTGACACCTCCTCCCGTCAACCCATACAAAACTATTGCTGTCCGGTAAAACCTGCATACAACAATATATCTTCAATCAACCTTTTCATCAACACGAGGTCGTCCCCGCGAGCCGCCGGAGGTGGCGTGCAAAGTTTTAGCCCCATATCGAGCGGTAAATGAAGCCTTTGGCCGATATTTATCGCGAGGTATGGGGTAGGGAGGAATCCCCTGCAAACACCTCGGAGAGGTGGGAACAGTTCCGAATAAAGACGGGTGAATTACAGTCATCCAATTTGTGACGGATATATGACAACCTTCAACAATATATATGTTTTATACTCCGGATTTGGCGGACATCTCCGACGCCCGAACGTATTCTTATATCCCAACACCCCACACCTTCGCGGCAAATTTCGGCCTGAGGGCCTCATTTTCCGCTCGATGTGGGGCTCAAATTTGACACGCCACCTCCGGCGGCTCGCGGGGATAATCTTGTTATACGGGAATATAACGGATATTCATTGTCAGTAGGGTATGGAGGGACAAGCCCATGTCATCAAAACACGCTCCTACATATTGAGTGTCAGCGGACAATTGGTGACTCAGGTGTTTTTACAGGACAACAATAAATTCCATACTGCTGTCGGCTACAACCGGAATACAACAATCTATCTCCGATATACCATAACTTTTCATCAACATGAGGTTGTCACAGCGAGCCGCCGGAGGTGGCGTGTCAAATTTAAGCCCCGTATCGAGCGGCGGGTGAGGACGTCAGGACGAATACGCCGTGAAGGTGCGGGGTAGGGAAATCAGTTACCAGTATTTAAGCCTCGAAGAGGCGGAACAATCCCGCATACAAAGATGATTCGTTTTGCTTCCGCGTTGGCTACATATTGTAGACGAGAAGTCTACAAATAGCTTTAAATGTGCGGAAAACTGCTAAATAGTGTTAATAAATGGGATATTTTTGCTCAAAAAGTATGTTGTATAACAGAAAAACTATACCTTTGCATCAGTTTTTCATGGTATTAGATTTAAGGTAAGAAGATTATTCGTCGTGATGACGAGTAATTTTTTTTTATACCTGTCCCAGCCTCCGGTTTTAGTGAGAATATGGGGTAATGTAAAATGACGGATGAAAAAGCATCAGTATGGAGCCGCGCATGGATTCCGGTTGCTGGCTGTCGTCAGGGTAATAAGAAATATATTCCAATAATTGGTTTAAAGGTCGAATATTTGTGGCATCCGCCTCCCGACGGAATGAAGTGTATTGTGTAATTTTGCACCGGACATTACACAACAATATTTGAGGAGATCAAACAAATTTAACATTCAGGAGGTTATAATATTGTACATGCCGCCTGACAGGGTGGCAATTCATCATGTTGTACAGAACCTGTGTAATACGTTTCAAATATTTTTTTAACGAGTTTGCTTCCGCACTTATATGACTACAAAATTTTTAGCAACAGTTGCCGTAGCACTGCTTGCAGCGGCTTTCACAGCCCCGCAGACATCTGCTGAAGTGTATTCGCTTGACTCCTGCCGCGCACTCGCTCTTGCCAACAACAAGGAGCTGATGGTAAAGGCGGAGAAGGTGAGACAGGCGGGTTATACCAAAAAGGAGGCTTTTGCGGCCTATCTGCCCGGCATCGACTTTGCCGGAGGCTATACCTACAACCAGAAAAACCTGTCGATCTTCGATAGCGACCAGCATCTGCCGGTGGGAACTTTCGACCCGCTGACAAAGGGGTATAAATATAACCAGGCCACATTTCCCGCTATGGGGCCTGACGGAAAGCCGGTGATCGGTGCCGACGGCAAACCCGTAATGGTGCCACTCACACTCCCCGACGGCACCCCTATCCCCGAGCAGACTGCCCTTATACCGAAAGAGGCGATGGAGTTCGACATACACAATGTGTTTTTCGGAGCCGTAACGCTCACACAGCCCATATACATGGGGGGCAAGATTGTGGCGCTCAACAAGCTCGCCGACATCAATGAGCAGGCGGCCATTGAACTGCAGCGCAACGAGCAGCAGAATGTGATATATGCCGTTGATGCCGCATACTGGACTGTGGTATCGCTGAAAGCCAAACATGAGCTTGCCAAGAGTTTTGTCAACCTCCTTGACACGCTTGACAGAAACGTGAAGCTCATGGTGGAACAGGGTGTGGCCACACGCAGCGACCTGCTGAGTGTCGACGTCAAGCTCAACGAAGCCAACGTGGATCTTCTGAAAGTGGAGAACGGACTGAGCCTAAGCCGTATGGCTCTCGCACAGATCTGCGGTCTTCCCGTGCAGAGCCCCATCACGGTGGAGGATGAAGGCACAGAGACAATCAACCCCAAAGCGCAGATAGCCTCCACATACTCCATGGAGGAGGTCTATGCAAACCGCCCCGACCTTAGGGCGCTCGAACTGGCTACAGATGCCGCACGCATGGAGAAGCGTGTGGCGCTCAGCAGCATGCTGCCCAATGTGGCGCTCATGGGAGCCTATTCGTTCAGCAATCCCAACATGTTCGACGGCTTCAAGACCAAGTTCAACGGAGCTTTCTCAGTGGGAGTGATGGTAAAGATTCCTCTGTGGCACTGGGGAGGAAACTACAACAAGTTCAGGGCAGCCCGCTCTGAGGAGACCATAATGAAGTTCCAGCTTGAGGACGCCAAGGAAAAGATAGAACTGCAGGTGAGCCAGGCCGCATACAAGGCGCAGGAGGCTGTCAAGACCTACCAGGCCACCGAGTCAAACCTGGCTAAGGCGCAGGACAATCTGCGCACCGCCACTCTCGGCTTCCGCGAAGGGGTGATCACCACCGACGATGTGATGGCTGCCCAGACGGCATGGCTCAAGGCACACTCCGAGAATATCGACGCGCTGATCGACGTGCAGCTCTGCGACGTATATCTCAGCAAGGTTCTCGGCACGCTCTGATCCCCTTTTACCGATTGCACCGATTGAAAAATTATCAGATACATTTCAAAAACAAACGACCCTTAAATACGACATAAGTCATGGCAGAACTGAATCCGCTAACCCCTGAACAGAAAAAAGAGAACCGTGTGCTCATCTCGGCTCTCGGACTGGTAGTCATCGTTGTGGCTGCACTTGCCATCATCGGTTTCCTTTTCATCAACAAGCCCCCGCAGATCATCGAGGGGCAGGCTGAGGCAACGTCAGTGCGTGTGTCGGGCAAGCTCCCCGGCCGAGTGATGGACTTTTATGTGCAGGAGGGCGACATGGTGAAAGCCGGCGACACCCTGGTGCACATCCATTCGTCTATCGTGGAGGCCAAACTTCAGCAGGCACGCAGCATGGAGGAGGTGGCCCAGGCTACCAACCGCAAGGTTGACGCCGGCACCCGCAGCCAGATAATACAGAGCGCATATGAAATGTGGCAGCAGGCAATCGCCGCAGTCACTATAACGAAAAAAACATACGACCGCATAGAAACCCTGTACAAAGAGGGTGTCATGTCGGAACAGAAACGCGACGAGGCAAAAGCCGCCTACGACGCGGCTACGGCTGCCGCCTCGGCGGCAAAAAGCCAGTATGAGATGGCAAAGCAGGGCGCACAGTCTGAGGACAAGCAGGCCGCATCTGCCATGGTAAGCGCCGCCGGCGCGGGAGTGAGCGAAGTGGAGGCACTTCTTGAGGACCAGTATCTCACAGCCCCGTGCGACGGTCAGATAGATGTGATTTTCCCGCATGTGGGCGAACTTGTGGCTCTCGGGGCACCGATAATGAATGTGCTCAAGATCCAGGACAAATGGGTGACATTCAACGTGCGTGAGGAGTATCTCGAGGACATGACACTCGGCAAGGAGATCACCGTGATGATACCGGCGCTCAAGAAGAAAGAGGCGAAAGTCAAGATCTACTATGTGCGCGATCTCGGCAGCTATGCCACTTGGCACGCCACAAAGACAACCGGCGACTGGGATTCGAAGACATTCGAGATCAAGGCGCGTCCCGTGGAGGACATACCCGACCTCCGTCCCGGCATGACCGTAATATACAAAGATTAATTTCCAACAGCTACTCAAGAGACGCTTATGCTCTGGCAAGTAATAAAACGTGAAATCAGGCTCCTCTGCTCACGGCCCATGTGGGTGGTGGGGATGACCGTCGTGCCGCTTTTCATGGCATTCTTCTTCCTGTCGATACTCGGGGAGGGGCTGCCGAAGAAAGTGCCCGCGGCGATTGTCGATCTCGACCATTCGCAGATGTCGCGCCAGATCACACGCTCGCTCGATGCCACAGAGCTTGTTGACATCGCACAGCGTGAGGAGAGTTTCAACGACGCAATGGACGCCGTGCAGCGCGGCGAGATATTCGGCTTTTTCGTTATTCCGGCCAATTTCGAGCGCGACGCCATAGGAGGCCGCGGCCCGGTGCTTACGTTCTACTCCAACCTCACATTCTATGTGCCGGGCACACTGGTGTTCAAGGGGTTCAAGACAATGGGCGTCACCACCTCCGGCCGGGTGGCGCAGACAAACCTCGTGAGCAAAGGGGCGCCGCAGGAGCTTACAGAAGTGCTTCTCCAGCCAATGACCATACAGACCCATCCGCTGCATAACCCCTGGCTCAACTACAGTTATTATCTTACCACATCGTTCCTCCCCGGCATACTGGAGCTTATGATATTCATAATGACGGTGTATGCCATCGCCCATGAACTGAAGACGGGAGGATCGCGGGAATGGCTGGCTATGGCCCGCGGCGACATATGGACGGCGATCATTGGCAAACTCGCCCCCCAGACACTGGTGTTCAGCGTGATCGGTATCGGGTTCAACTCGCTTATGTTCGGCTGGCATCACTTCCCCCTTAACTGCCCGCTGTGGCACATGAACCTCGGCATGATACTGTTCGTGATCGCCTGCCAGTGTTTCGCCACGTTTGTGTGCTGTGTGCTTCCTAACCTGCGTCTTGCACTCTCGGTGTGCTGTCTGTCGGGCATTCTTGCCTTCTCCATCGCTGCGTTCTCGTTCCCGGTGCAGAGCATGTATGGCGGCATAGCCATTTTCAGCTACATACTGCCGGTGCGCTACTACTTCGAGATCTATATAGGGCAGGCGCTCAACGGCATACCGCTCTATTTCTCCCGCTACTATTACGCTTCTCTGCTCGTATATCCGATACTGGCCATGCTTGCTGCGCCTCTTCTCCGTCGCGCCGCCCGGAAACCGGTATATGTACCCTGATATACGGCGGCTTCCCGGCTGTTTTACCTGATTAATTTGTAAAAGAGATGTTACATTGGTTTCTGAATATGGCGCGGGTGATGCGCAGGGAGTTCGGGCTGGTTTTGTCCAGCCCCGGAGCCATGCTGTTTTTTTTCGCGCTTCCGCTGGTATACCCCATCGTGTATGCCGCCATATACAATCCGGAAGTCACGCGCGACATTCCGGTGGCTGTGGTAGACCGTTGCCGCACGGCCGAAAGCCGCGAGTTCATACGCCATGCCGATGCCACCCAGGCCATGAAAATCTGCGGTTACGCCGCAGATATGGCCGAGGCAAAACGCTGGTGGGAAGAGAAGAAATGCTTCGGCGTCATAGAGATACCGGCCGACTACTCTGAAAAGGTGACCCGCGGCGAGCAGGGTGTGATACAGTTTTACAGCGATGCCAGTCTGCTGCTGCGTTACCGCACTTTCCTCGAGTCGCTTACCGAATTACAGATGGCCACCGATTCCGATCTGCGCGAGATGGCCATTAACACCCTCGGAGTATCGGGAATAGCTTCAGCAGGAGGATCCTCCATACAGACCGAAGCCTACTTCCTGGGCGACCCGCAGCAGGGATTCGCATCGTTCATCATGCCTGGTATAGTGGTGCTTATACTCCAGCAGAGCATGCTGCTCGGCATCACATTCCTCGGAGGTGCTTCCAATGAACGCCGGCGCCTCAACCGCGGGCTTGATCCGTTGGCAATAAACGCATCTCCGTTCGCCGAGATCCTCGGAAAGGCATTCTGCTACGTTATCCTCTACCTGCCGCTGAGCATCTACATACTGCATTATATACCCACATGGTTCAATTTCCCGCATCTGGGAAACCTCGTGGAATACATACTGTTCATCTTCCCCATGCTTCTGGCTACAGCCATGCTCGGCCTCACATGCGTATGCATGGTTCCCGAGAAGGAGAGCGCGTTTGTGCTGATAGTGTTCACTTCGGTGGCGTTCCTGTTCCTCTCCGGTCTCACCTGGCCGCGCTATGCCATGCAGCCTTTCTGGCAGTGGATGGGCGACATAATCCCCGCCACATGGGGCATGGAAGGCTTCATTCGCATCAACAACAACGGTGCCACACTATCGCAGGAAGTCGTGCCTTACCGCTGGCTCTGGTGCCTTACCGCCGTCTATACGCTCACTGC
>CATJQX010000211.1 GCA_949742535.1 uncultured Muribaculaceae bacterium
GAAGTGGATCAGCTCTGGAGCTTGAAGTTGATGGGGAGGGTGTACCACACGGATACAGCCTGACCGTTCATCTTGCCCGGAATGAAATCAGGCAGGGTCTTCACAACTCGTACAGCTTCCTTGTCGAGGTCGGGGTCTTTACCGCGAACCACAACCACATCGCCTACCTTACCGTTTTTGTTCACGACGAACTTCACTACCACACGGCCCTGAATGTTGTTTTCAGCCGCCATTGTGGGGTATTTGATGTGAGAGGCTATGTATTTCAGAAGCTCGGCTTCTCCACCGGGGAACTGAGGCATCTGCTCTACAGCGGTAAAGATTTCCTCTTTCACGGGTTCGGGACTTTTCTCCTCCACGATGATCTCGTCTTTGTGCTCGCGCACGACGTTGAGGTCATCGGTACCCTGATCGAAGGTGCTTGCGCCTGCTGCTGCATTAGACTCAGCCACATCATCCTTTGAGGTGATGTCCTCAGTCACTTCTTCGTCTGCCGCAATCGCGATCTCGGTATCCTTGATGGTGTTCAGGATCTCTTCGGGAAGAGCTTCTTCAGCCTGGGGTTCTTCCATGGCCTGCATGACTTCTTCCTCCTCAACTTCAGGTTCCTGCTCCTCAAGCGCGTCAAGAGCGGCCTGCTGCTGCTCGAGCTGAGCCTGGAGCTCAAGTTCACGCTGCTCGCGACGGATATCCGAGTACATGCCCCAGAAATATCCTCCGACAAGCACCACTATCAGACCGATGACCACCAGGAGCATGGCCTTGTTGTGACGTTTGTCGCTTGCGCGGCGAAGGGTATATGCACCGAACTCTTTGTTTTTGCCTTCAAAGATTATATCGGTCCATTCTTTTGATGAAAGATCTACATCTTTTGCCATTGTGCTTAATCTTTTGCGGGGTTAATAATATAGTCGTTCATCACTTATCACTTTTATGCTTCAACTTGAAGTCAGCTACCATAGCCTCGTCAACCTCGGTGAGGGTTCCGAGCTGGTAACGTGAAATCTGGTTGATCTGCATCTCGTCGAGTGCGGAGATTACGCTCTCCCAGGAAGCACCGGGAAGGGGTTTGATAATGACTACCGGGCGCTCGTAATCGTCGCTGTTACGGATTTTCCTCGCAGCTTCCTGGAACTGCTCCTCGGTAATCTTTTTCTCGCGCCATTCCTGTCTCTTCTTCTCGACATCGTTGAGCACACCGCGGTTGCGGTCATGGAGGATCTTGCGGACACCCTGCTGGAGCTTGCCGTCGTTTCCGAGGAACTCGGTTTCCTGCAGGTTGCTTGATACCACCTCAGTGCCGTTGTATTCAACTACGGGTTTTCCGGTGTAGTAGTAAATGGTATTGCCTTTAATACCACCGTTGTCGTCGTAGTCGGTGTCAAGAATCAGGGTTACGGCTTCCGATTCTTTAGCTTTCTGTAACTCAGTCTGCTCGAGCTTCTCGTTGGTAGGCAACGCGATGCTGAGGGTCTGCGACTTAATCATCGTGGTACAGAGCATGAAGAACGTAATCAAAAGCATGTTCATGTCAACCATGGGGGTGAAGTCCACATGGATTGCCATCTTTTTCTGGGCACCTTTTTTCTTTTTTCCGTCGCCCGATGACTGTTCTATTTGTGCCATGTCGATTAGTCTGCCTCTGTTTTAAGCGCGGTCATTACAGAAAATTTGTTCATCTTGATGGTCTGAAGGTTGTCGAGCACCTGATGGATTGTCTCGAACTTCGTGCCACGGTCAGATTTCACAGCGATACCTTCGCCTTTCTGCACTGCTTCGCGGATGTTATCGTTACTTGAGTTGTAGATCGCACGCATCCAAATCTGGAACTCGTTGGTAGTAGCCTTGTTTCCATCTTTGTCTGTGTAGGCGATGTCCCTGAAGGGGATGCCGGTGTCTTTGGGAGACAGGTTGCCCATGATCACGGGCTTGTCAACTGTCTGGCCCAGGAATTCATCCTGCTTCGATGTCTCAAGCGAGAGGAATTCATGCATCTTTTCAAGGGGCACGCCAAATGAGGCGTTCTTTGCAAACTTGTCTAAATCGGCTGAGGTGATACCGGTTTTTTTGCCGGTCTTGGCCTCGTAGTCGGCGGCTGCGGTCTTGAGGACCTCACGGCGGAGAGCCTCAGAACCCCACTTTTCCGCATTCTCGGGGTCTGCGTCGCCAAGCAGCGACATAAACACCTTACCCTGCGGGCTAACGAGCACTTGTGCCACGTTAGAGGTGGGAACCTTTATCTCCGAAACAGACGACGGTGTGATCACCGTTACCGGCTCTTTCTGGAGGAAGGTTGAAGTCAACATGAAGAAAGTAAGCAAAAGAACGGTTACGTCACTCATCGCGGTCATGTCGATGAGGGTACTCTTTCTTTTAATTTTTACTTTTCCCATA
>CATJQX010000212.1 GCA_949742535.1 uncultured Muribaculaceae bacterium
AACTCAAGCCTGATGGCAAATGCCGCTCTCAACGAGGCTTTCGGACGCCAGTACAATATCTGGAATGTGCCTGCAGGGCAGCTCCTCATCGGTCTCAACGGCAAGCTTAATCCCAATGCCACACTCGGCCGAGTTACACCAAACGGCAACTATATCACACCCGATGACTGGTATGACGAGACATTCATACATGGTCTCCGTCAGGAATACAACCTCAGCGTAACTGGCGGTACAGACCGTTTCAACTTCTACGGTAGCGTTGGTTACCTCAGCGACGAAGGTATCATCAAAGGCTCCGGATACCAGCGTCTGTCAAGCCGTATCGGTGCCGAATACCAGGCCAAGAAATGGCTCAAGCTCGGAACCTCAATCTCATATAACTATGTGAACAGCCAGTCGCCGTCAGGTCAGGAAGCCGGTGAGGCTATCTCTTCAGGCAATGCATTCGCCATGATTGACAATATGGCACCGATCTACCCGATCTACCTGCGCGATGCAAAAGGCAATATCATGTATGATGCAAACCTCGGTAAGCCAATTTACGATTACGGCGACGGCAAATACGCCCTCGGCACATACCGTAACTACATGGCGGGAGGTAACCCGACTTCAGGATTCATATACGACAAGCAGGAGTCTCTCATGGACGTGCTGGATGCCAAATGGTATGCCACAATCACACCCATCGAAAACCTTAACGTGACCGGTACTATCGGTTACTTCCTTGACAATACACGCCACCACTCTGTATACAACCGTTTTTACGGCGCATTCGTGCAGCGTGGCGGTCTCGCACAGCAGGTACAGAGCCGTCTCCGTGGCCTCAATATCCAGGCTATCGCAAACTACCGCAAGACTTTTGCCGATGTGCACCATACATCCTACATGGTTGGTTATGAAAGCTACGAGCAGAATTCTGAATCTCTTTCCGGATCAGGCTACAACCTCTATGATCCCAATAGCTGGGCTGTTAACAATACCCTTAACAACGACCAGCGACAGACCTCTGGCGCATCTACCGGTTATGCAACACGCGGTATCTTCGGTCGTATCAACTACGACTACGACAGCAAATACTTCGCTGAAGTCTCTTATCGTCGTGATGCATCATCGAAATTCGCTCCCGACCGCCGTTGGGGTAACTTCTTCTCATTCTCACTTGGATGGGACGCTGCAAAAGAACTGTTCCTTCAGGATGTCACCTGGATCGACCTCCTCAAGGTGAAGGCTTCTTATGGTCAGCAGGGTAACGACAACCTCGGTCTTGACTATTCTCCATATTATATAGACATCTATGACATCAATGGTGTGGACGCATGGGCAGACGGTAACCTCGCACAGAAAGGTAATCCCGACATCACATGGGAGACCTCTAACGCATGGAATGCCGGCGTTGACTTCAGCTTCTTCCAGGACCGCATCTCCGGTAGCTTCGATTACTTCCTCCGCCAGACATCCGACATGCTTTACAACAAGCCTGTCGCTCCTACCAACGGTTACTCATCCATACCTATGAACGTAGGTTCTATCCGCAACTCCGGTATCGAGATCGAACTTACAGGCCGCCCCATCGTGACACGCAACCTCACTTGGGAGATCAACGTCAACGGCACATGGCTCAAGAACCGTATCATCAAGCTCCATCCCGACGTGAAAGGGCAGATCATCTCAGGCCTCCGCATCCTGCGTGAAGGACAGTCGGTCTACAACTACTACCTCCCCGAATATGCAGGTGTGGATCCCGAGACAGGTGCCGCTCTCTACTGGGCTCTTGACGAAAACGGTGTGGAATACAAGACAGACAACTACGACATAGCATATGACACCGACCGCAAGATGACCGGCAACACAATGCCTACCTTCTACGGTGGTTTCGGAACATCGCTTCAGGCTTACGGCCTTGATGTTTCGGTGCAGTTCGGCTTCCAGCTCGGCGGCAAGATGTATGACTACGGTTATGCTTCACTGATGCACTCAGGTAAATCGCAGTCGCTCGGTAAGAACTGGCACGTTGACGCACTCGAGCAGTGGACCCCCGCCAACCGCGACACCGATATTCCGCAGCTCAACTCGCAGAATACATACGACTTCGGCGACAAAGAGAGCAACTTCTTCCTCGTAAGCAGCAATTACCTCTCGCTCAACAACGTCACTCTGGGATACACCCTCCCCTCGAAGTGGACAAAGAAACTCTTCCTCGAGACAGTGCGTATTTACGGCGCTGCAGACAACGTGGCCATCTGGACACGTCGCAAGGGTCTTGACCCACGCACCTCAATGCTCTCCATGAGCAACGGTGCTTACTCACTGATGCGTAATATCTCAGGCGGTATCCGCGTGGTTTTCTAAATATAATAAGACGAACACGGAATTAAGACAAAACAATGAAAAAATCCAAAATATTTCTGTCTCTTTTCGCTGCCGGTGCGCTCTTTACCGCCTGCAACGACCTCGACCAGATGCCTAATGGCAGTGTGGCAACCGAGGAACAGAAGAAAGATGCTGTGGCACAGAATCCTGAGTTGGTATCTGCCGCCGCGAACGCACTTCCGAATCAGCTCATATCATGGAATACGATCTTTGAGAACCATATCGACTACGGTCTGCAGTCATCCATGCTCGCACAGGACTGCCGCGGCATTGATATGGCCTCTGCTGACGTAGGTTACAACTGGTATTCTCCCGCACTTGAGATGTCGGATTTCAACGGCCGTTACTTCCTCAACCTCATGTGCTGGTATTACAACTACTATACCATCCGCTCCTGCAACACACTTCTTGCCGGTACGGATGCCGATACCGACAATGCGGAGATCCTCTATTTCCGCGCACAGGCATATGCGTTCCGAGCTTACTGCTACTTCAACCTCGCGCAGATGTATGCCTTCGGTTACGAGAAGTTCTATGAAGGCGACATCAACCTTGCGCGTGACCAGTGGCCTGCACACAACCCCGCAGCTCTCTGCGTTCCCGTAATCACTGATGAGAATATGGACGAGGCTGCTGCAAACGGTCTTGTACGTTCTACTGTCGCTGAAGTTTATCGCCAGATCAACGATGACCTCACCATGGCTATCACCCTCCTTGACCGTGCTGAAGAGGAAGGCGTGACACGTAAGTCCATAAATGCGGCAACACCTAATATTGAGCGCACATTCGTTAACCAGTGTGTGGCATATGCGCTCCGTGCGCGTGCAAACCTTTTCTGCTGCAAATATACTGTAGCCGCTGAGGATGCAGCGAAAGCTCTTGAGCTTGCTAACGAAGAGGGACGTCTTGCACTTCCGATCGAACTCGTGGCAAAACCCGGATTTGATGAACTCAATTCTACAGAAGCTACAAACTTCCTCTGGGGAACATATGCCGATCCATCAGAACGACGTTATACCGCACTGGTATGTTGGGCTTCACACGTTACCGGTTTCCAGACCAACGGATATGCCGGAGCCGGTGTATACCGTTGCGTGAACAAGGCGCTCTATGAGAGCATACCTGCAAGCGACAAACGTAAGGCATGGTGGCTCGACGCGGCAGGCAATCCCCCGTCGACACTCCCCACAAGCTACGCCAATTATATCAAGAGCGGATATGCATCTGACGGTAACGAGAAGTTCCCTCCCTACGCACAGCTCAAATTTGGCGCATACGAAGACGCCCCCTCAACAATGGGCTGCATCGATTACCCCTGGATCCGTGTAGAGGAACTCTACCTTATCAAGGCTGAGGGTGAAGCATACACAAGCCTTGCGACAGGACGTCAGACTCTTATGGACTTCGTGAAGACTTACCGTAACCCGGACTTTACCTGTAATCCAACCGATTTCAAGAACTTCCAGGATATCGTATGGAACCAGCGCCGTATAGAACTCTGGGGCGAAGGCATCTCCTATGCTGACCTCCAGCGTCTGCAGAAGCCTATTGACCGTCGCGGCGGCGGCTTCCCTACCAATTACGTTCTAAATGTGTCTGCTGATGATGTAGTGCGTCTCTACGACATTCCCCAGGCCGAGATTGAGCGTAATCCTCTCATTGTCGATGGTACACATGGTGCCGTTCAGCCCCGTCCTGTGGCAGACATTGATTGATAATGCTTTTTCATTCAAGAATTTATCGTTGAACCGCGCCGGGAACCCGGTGTTCCCGGTACGGCTTTGACAAACAACAACAAAGGAAAAAGATAATATGAAATTCAATAAAATATTTCTCGGTCTCGGAGTGGCTGGTTTTGCGCTCACTTCCTGTAGCGAGGATGTGGAATACACACCCGCAGACCCTGTAAACACTCCTCCGGTTTATTTCAGCATGGACGACGAAAGCCAGGTCGATCTTGAGGAGGATGCCGTTTACTTCCCCATCAAGGTTTATCGTCAGAATACATCCGATAACTCGGGGCATGTTTCACTGGCACTTTCTGCCGATGACGGTTCGTCTGTAGCAGGGCTGTTCACTATCGGTAAGATCGTCGTGAAGGACCAGGTGGACGATGCTGCCGGCGAGGTTAAAATTGCCGATGTGCTCGACGAAGAAAAACAACCCACCGGCGAAATGCAGGTTTTTGTGCCTACAGCAGAGTTTACCGGCGACAACAATGCCAGTCTTTCTGCTGATGTCGCAGTAGATTTTCCGGAAGGTGCAGGTGAGACAGATATTGCCGTTTATTTCGGCAATGTTGGCAATCTCACACAGATGCTGAACTATAATTTCGATGCGACAGCAGTCGGTGAAGCAAGCCCCTATTTCATTACGAAAGTCGATTATGACGTGGCTTATACTCCGTGGGAGACAATTGAAGAGGGTCCGGTTATTCTCCGTGACTTCTGTCTGTTGGCACCCTCTACAGCAGGTCGTGAACTTGAATTTGAAGTTACCTGCCAGAAGCACCCGCTTAAGAAAGACTTCTTCCGTCTGTTGCGTCCGTATGCGAATGCCGGGTTAGGCTCCTATGTGCTGGATATGAACGATCCCAACTATCTTTATATCAACGCGGCGAATCCTACAGAAGTTTACTTCTCTGATAAGCGTGGCGACTATCTGAAACAGTATGATACAGGTGTTGTGTTCTATAGTGATGTGGATGAGACTATCCGCATTGCCTGCAATTATTGCTATAACAAACTGAATGAAGACCTCGTTGTAGTTGAAGGACTTACCATTCCCTATGATAAGCTTACAGGAGCAGGCCGTTATAGCGGTGGCCGCATATCCTTCGGCAGCAGCCTTACAGTACTGCTTCCCGGCATAGACGGATATTGGCCGTCTAAAGGCTGGACACTCGTCTTCCCGTGGGCAACAAGCGAATGGATGGATCTCGGCGTAGGTATGTATACTGACGGCTTCATTACCCAGTACTATCAGGGCGCAAGTGTGAAACCAGCACCTTATCCTGTGACTGTTCAGCAGCATTTGGAAGATGCGTCCCTGTATAGAATTGTAGCTCCTTACGCCTTTGGTGTATGGCCTTCGCCACTTGCAGCACCCTGGGATGTGACATTCGATATCGAGATTGATTGCACTGATCCCAATTTCGTGATTGTTGAGGATCAGACAGCTTTCGAGGATGCAGAAGGTCTGATCAACGTTCTCAATGCAGGTTATGCTTACACCAACTATTACGGTCCAAAGGGTGAGGATAGGCCTTTCACTAAGGAAGAAGTAATAGAGATGGGACAGAACGATGTGTTTGATGTCGCTACAGGTACCATTACATTCGCTCACCCTGTAATCGATATCAACGCCAAACAGAAGTACATCTTCCTTGATACAAATAGCAAGTGGAACACTCCCGGTCAGCTTGTGCTCCCTACAGCCGAGGAAGAGGAGACTCAGGCTGCGAAAGTAGCTTCAGGCGCTGATGCCGCTACAGTCAACTACGCTACAATGCGTAAATAACCCCGAAAATTTCCCTCATCGGAAATCCCTATAAAAAGGCGCTGTGTCACCGACACAGCGCCTTTTGTATTCTCTGCCATCACCCTCCTTCCCCTTTCCCTCTCCCTCTCCAGTCCCCGCTTTTGTTCCTGTGCCAGTTCCCTTCCCTCTCTTGTCCCCGCTTTTGTTTCTGTGTAGGCAGCTTGCTGCCGTGTGGCAAATGAATGGGGCGTAATGGCCAAACGGCCATTACGCCCCATTCATTTGCCACACAGCTATCAGAAGCCGGTGTAGGTTGCCGGGGTGAGCGCGTGCAGCTCGGCGCGCACGCTGTCAGAAACCTCCAGGGTGTCTATAAACTCGGCTATACTTTCGGCTGTCACCGTCGTATTGGTGCGGGTGAGAGCCTTGAGGGTCTCATACGGATGGGGATATCCCTCGCGGCGCAGGATAGTCTGTATGCCTTCAGCCACCACATTCCACATACCCGCC
>CATJQX010000213.1 GCA_949742535.1 uncultured Muribaculaceae bacterium
AAGGTAAGAATAGAGAAGTTTTATATGGAGAATATCCGCAACATCGCCATTATCGCACACGTGGACCACGGTAAAACCACACTTGTCGATAAAATGCTACTGGCCGGAAACCTTTTTCGCGAGAATCAGAATGCCGGCGAACTTATTTTGGACAACAACGACCTGGAGCGTGAGAGAGGCATAACAATCCTCTCCAAAAACGTATCCATCAACTACAAAGGTACCAAAATAAACATCATCGACACTCCGGGACACGCCGACTTCGGCGGCGAGGTAGAGCGTGTGCTCAACATGGCCGACGGTTGCATCCTCCTTGTCGACGCTTTTGAAGGCCCGATGCCCCAGACACGCTTCGTGCTCCAGAAAGCCATACAGATGGGACTGAAACCTGTTGTCGTGATCAACAAGGTTGACAAACCCAACTGCCGCCCCGACGAGGTGCAGGAGATGGTGTTCGACCTCATGTTCAATCTCGACGCCACAGAGGAACAGCTTGACTTCCCCACCATCTACGGTTCTGCCAAAAACGGATGGATGAGCCTCGACTGGAAAGAACCCACCGGCGACATCACCGCCCTGCTCGACACAATCCTCGAACACATACCTGCACCCGCCACATTCGAAGGGGATCCGCAGATGCTTATCACATCGCTCGACTACTCCAACTATGTGGGCCGAATAGCAGTGGGACGCGTGCATCGCGGCACACTCCGCGAAGGGATGGAAATCGGCCTCTGCAAACGCGACGGTTCGGTTATACGCCAGCGCATCAAGGAATTGCATACCTTCGAGGGGATGGGACGCAAGAAAGTTGCCGAAGTAAGCTCCGGCGACATCTGCGCACTGGTGGGCATAGAGAACTTCGAGATCGGCGACACAGTGACCACCGTCACCAACCCAGAAGCGCTTCCCCGCATCGCCATCGACGAACCCACAATGTCGATGACATTCACCATCAACGACAGCCCGTTCTTCGGAAAGGACGGCAAGTTCGTCACATCACGCCACATACAGGACCGTCTGACCCGCGAGCTTGACAAAAACCTTGCCCTCCGCGTGGAAAAGACCGACAACGAAGACGCATGGAACGTCTACGGCCGCGGTGTGCTCCACCTGTCGGTGCTCATCGAGACCATGCGCCGCGAAGGCTACGAGCTTCAGGTAGGACAGCCCCAGGTAATCATCAAGGAGATCGACGGCGTGAAATGCGAGCCGGTGGAGCTGCTTACCATAAACGTCACCGAGGAGTACGCGTCAAAGATGATCGACATGGTGACACGCCGCAAGGGCGACATGCTCAGCATGACCACACAGAACGACCGTGTGCACATGGAGTTCCAGATACCCTCGCGAGGCATCATCGGCCTCCGCAACAACGTGCTCACCGGTTCTGCCGGAGAAGCCATCATGGCACACCGCTTCCTGGAATACCAGCCCTGGAAGGGTGAGATCGAGCGCCGCACAAACGGCTCGCTCATAGCCATGGAGGCAGGCACCGCCTACGCCTATGCCATCGACAAACTCCAGGACCGCGGCCGGTTCTTCATCTTCCCGCAGGAGGAGGTATATGCCGGACAGGTCGTTGGCGAGAGCGCAAAAGACAAAGACATCGTAATCAACGTCACCAAATCAAAGAAACTCACCAACATGCGCGCATCAGGCGCCGACGACAAAGCCAAGATCGTTCCCCCGGTGGTATTCAGCCTTGAAGAAGCCCTCGAATACATCAAAGAGGACGAATATGTGGAGGTAACACCCCACCACCTGCGTCTCCGCAAGATCATACTCGACGAGCTTGAACGCAAACGCGCCAGAAACAATTGAATAAGTCACCAATAAGCTATTGACCATGAAGCCCTCCATACCCAAAGGCACGCGCGACTTCTCCCCTGCAGAAATGGCGAAGCGCAACTATATTTTCGATACTATACGCGACGTATTCCGTCTTTACGGCTACAACCCTATCGAGACTCCCGCAATGGAGAACCTCTCGACCCTCATGGGAAAATATGGAGAAGAGGGTGACAAGCTGCTTTTCAAGATCCTCAACTCCGGCGACTTCCTGCGTGGAGCCGACATGAAACTCATAGAGGAGGGCAACTGCCCCCGTCTGGCGCCACAGCTCTGCGAGAAAGGACTACGCTACGACCTCACAGTGCCTTTCGCACGCTATGTGGTGCAGCACCGCGCCGAGCTGCAGCTCCCCTTCAAGCGCTTCCAGATACAGCCCGTATGGCGCGCCGACCGACCGCAGAAAGGCCGTTACCGTGAGTTTTACCAGTGCGACGCTGACGTTGTTGGATCAGACTCGCTGCTCAACGAGGTGGAGCTGCTCCAGCTTATCGACGAGGTGTTCCGCCGCCTTAAGATACGCATCATACTCAAACTCAACAACCGCAAGGTGCTCGCCGGAATAGCCGAGCTGATCGGCGCTCCCGACCGTCTTGTGGATATCACCGTTGCCATAGACAAGATCGACAAGGTAGGCATAGAGAACGTGAACGCCGAGCTGATTGAGCGTGGCCTTTCACAGGAAGCTGTGGAAAAACTGCAGCCAATCCTCGCCATAGGCGGCACCCTCGGTGAACGTCTGGCACGCCTTGAGGAGCTCCTTGCCGGAAGCGAGACTGGCTCTCTGGGTGTGCGCGAACTCCGTGAAGTCACCGAAGGGGTGAACGCCCTCGGTCTTGACGCCGAACTCGACCTTGACGTATCACTCGCACGCGGCCTCAACTACTACACCGGCACAATCATAGAGGTAAAAGCCAAGGATGTAGCCATAGGTAGTATCACAGGCGGAGGACGCTACGACAACCTCACCGGAGTGTTCGGTATGCCGGGCCTCTCGGGAGTAGGCATATCCTTCGGAGCCGACCGCATCTACGATGTGCTCAATACCCTCGACCTATACCCCGCCGACACCCGCACCGCCACCCAGGTGATGTTTGTGAACTTCGGCGCCGCCGAAGCCGCCGCATCCCTCAGGATGATCAAGGAGCTGCGCGCCGCCGGTGTGGCATGCGAGATCTACCCCGACGCCGCCAAGATGAAAAAGCAGATGGCGTATGCCAACGCCACAGCTGTGCCATACGTGGCAATGGTTGGGGAAAACGAGATGGCAGAAGGCAAAATGGCTCTCAAGAACATGACTACCGGCGAGCAGGTTACTGTGACACCCGCAGAGGCGGCCGCCATGATACACTGAATATAAAAAACCTGGCGGTGTGCCGGAGCTTCAGCTTGCGACACACCGCCGGTTTCTTGCATTAAGTTTTTTTAAAGCGGTATTGCCGAAAATTTGCGTAAATTTGTGCATTCACCCCTCCCGGAGCATCGGCACCGGGCAGAAAGAACTGATTATTACTACACATGAAACATATTTTCAGACTTTTCACTCTTGTAGCCCTGCTTGTGGGCGTGGCTTGCGGCGCACGCGCCGAATTCAGATGGGGACCCACATTGGGGGCCGGCTTCACCACCCTCAAATTCAAACAGGACCTTATAAAAGTCGACAATACCGTAGGGCCGATGGCCGGCGTGCAGGGTGAGATGATGTTTCCCGGCATAGGATTCGGCATCGACATAGGCGCAATATACAGCATGCAGGGAGCGCGCCTGCATCTCGGTGAGAAAAAGATATGGGCTGTGGACGGCTACGGCACAGAACGCGCCATGCTCCACACGCTTTCCATTCCGCTCAACCTGCGCTTCAAATGGACCCGCATGAACGGAGTGGAGGACCTCATAGCCCCATACGTATTCGGCGGTCCCGTCTTTGATTTCACTATCGGCCACAGCAAACTCGACGCAATGGAATATGCAGGCGGATCAGTAGGACTTCAGGCCGGTATCGGCATAGAGCTGTACAAACGCTGGCAGATACAGGCAAGCCATGTCTGGGGCATGACATACGCCCTGAAAGCTGCGAAACTCCAGAACTTCTCGGCACGCGAGGATTACTGGACAGTGCGCCTCACATATCTGTTCTGATTAACCGGCAAATCAACCCCTCTCCCCCACACACTACAATGTCAACACACAGCCACGATACAGCCACACCAGCTTTCACAGTTCCCGGAGACGTGTATGTGGCTCATGTGAAAAAAGGATATGAAGACCGCGAGCGCCACATCAATGACATGATGGAGCGTCTCGGGGTCTCTTTTACATACATGCTTGACGGGGACATACCCGACATCACTCCCGAAAGATCAGCGGCATATTTCTCACCGCAGGCCTCTTTCCCTATGCCCGCACGCTCATGCGCGCTGAAGCATCTGCTGATATACGAAGAGATAGCGCGCCGCGGTCTGCCCGGCGCACTCATCCTCGAGGATGACATATGCCTTGACAGGAAATTTCCGGAAATATTCACCCGCTCCATGAAAGAGCTGCCGGCTTATGAGCATCCGCAAGGCACAGAGGCACCCATGCATCCGGTAATGATAAGCTATGAGGACACACGCCTGCGATTCGTGGAGAGAAGCCGACGCCAGAAAGGACGGGTACTATATCCCGGCGACCGCGACCGTATGACAGGATGTTACTACGTGAACCGTGCAGCTGCCGAGGCCCTGCTCCATCAGATCAAGACAGGCGGAGGTCTATCCATGCCTATAGACCTTTTCCATGCGTGGATGCTGCGCGAGGGCAAACTGGCCTACCTGTGGTGCCAGCCTACAGTCGCCACCCAGGGGAGCCACAACGGCCTCTTCCGCTCAGGCATATATACCGCTAAAACCGCCTGGGAAGAGCGCAAATGGAAATTCAAGCTACTGTACCGCAAGTTGCTCTACTTCCTCAGATAATTTTCCTACACGACACATCATAAGTAAGTCATGGAAATTATTACGCATAAAAAATCTAATCAAGCTTTATATTATCTGCGGCATTCTTTCGCCGCTTTTTATCCTCATTTTCAGTCGTGTAGCCCGCTACACTCCTTCATATTCGGACAAAAATCGGCTGAAAGCATGCTCTCAGATAATATAAAATAATTTTCACGACTTACTTACCTTAAATTACCATAATGAAACTCAGAACAATTCTGGTTGCCGGGGCTATCGTACTCTCCTGCATCCTCCCGGCCACCTTATCCGCAAAGGAGCCGACCGACGCCACCCCCTCCACAGCGATCTCTATCCCACTGACAGGCAATGTTTTCGTAACGAAATGCGACAACACTGACAGAAATTTTGCCGAAACGGCATCACGCATCATAGACACCTCTACAGGAAAGATAATCGGATGGGACTCCCGGTCGACAACAATAAGCCTATATATAAAAACCGGATCGGCAGGCAAGATCACACTCTGGGCAACAGCAACGGCAGGCTCACCGGAAGCGAAATCTACCATAGAGTTTTCCCTGGGCGACCAGAAAAAGAAAATAAAAATCAACGGCGGAGAGCCTGAAACATATAAAATAGGCACATTCAGCGTCGACAGCCCGGGATACCAGCGGTTCGACATCAAGGGAGTGCAAAAGACAGGCACTACATTCGGAGACATAACCGGTTTCATGGCCGACGGCACAGCCGTTAAAGGTGAAAATCATTTCGTACCCTCTGACAAGACCGCTGACTGCTACTGGTTCCGTCGCGGCCCCTCGGTGCACATGATGTATGATCTTCCTGCCGGACACGACATAGAATATTTCTATAACGAGGCCACAGTGCCGGAAGGGCACGATGTAGACGGCACATACTTCATGCTCACAGGATTTGGCGAAGGATACATGGGGATACAGTCGATCCGCGGGGAAAAAGGTGAGAACGCAAATCTGGTACTCTTTTCAGTATGGAGCCCGTTCAGCACCGACAACCCCGATGAGATACCAGACTCGCTCCATGTGCAGCCGCTCGCCCACGGCAGTGGTGTGACCGTGCGCAATTTCGGCAACGAGGGATCAGGGAAACAGAGTTTCATGCATTACCCCTGGAAAACCGGCGAGACCTACCGCACTCTAGTAAAAATAGCGCCTGACGGAAAAGGGAACACCATATATACCGGATATTTCTGCGATGAAAAAGGGGAATGGCATCTGCTGTCGCAGCTCCGCAGACCCGCCACAGACACACATTACTCCAATCCCCATTCATTTCTGGAGTGCTTCATGCCTGAGACAAGCATCTACACACGCAGCGTGGTTTTCACCAACCAATGGGCGCGTGATACCGACGGCAAATGGCACGATGTGACAGACGGCACATTCACCTGCGACAACACCGGACTGTCTGGCGTGCGCACCGACCTGAAAGGGGGCATCTCACAAAACGGATTCCTGCTCCAGAACTGCGGTTTCTTCAACGAAA
>CATJQX010000214.1 GCA_949742535.1 uncultured Muribaculaceae bacterium
CCATACAGCATTCCTGTGGGGCGCATAAGTCCGGTATCCGGGTTCTTGCGGGTATTGGCGGTGAAATTGCCGTATGCGTCCTCCCCGCTGAACATCACTCCTGGCAGGTCGTTGTTGACCGCCAGAAACCGGTATGCCCCTATCGGGAGTTCCACTTTGCCTCCGTCGCGCCCTGCTATGTCGAAACGCCATATGCGTGTGCCTTCTCCCGCCGGGAAAAAATACAGTGTCATGCCGTCGGGAGCTGCCTCCGGTGCCTTCTCCCACATGAATTTTACCGTCAGCGTGTGCGGTTCGTTTCCGGGGCACAGTATGTCCTTATGCCCGCATGATATCAGCAGAGGCACCAGCAGAGACAATATGACGAGTGATATGACTGTATGACGGATCATATGGTACGGTCTGGAATGTTCTTATGTCCGCGTCCGGGAAACCATACAAGCGTCACTTCAAGGCCAGTAAGACCCAGATAACGTTGTGTGGTGTGTCTGATGCACACATATGTGTCGCATTGCGGATGATACTTTATGAGTTTTCCCGTGGAGTAACCCACGCGTGCGCTTACGTCGATGTTGAGGCGTTTGTTCAGTGCCCAGGAGTAGCCGTAGCTTATTCCTGTGCCGTAAGTGAAATCAGGAGATTGCCATCCTTTGTCGCCGAATTCAAAATCAAATGTGAGCATGGATGCGTAAAAACCTATGTGGTGGCCTGTGAGCGCCCGCTCCACTGGTTTTTCCCCGGGCCAGAATCTGAATTCCGCCCATCCTCCGTATATGCGCCAGTAGCGGTGTGAGGCATCATGGCTCCACCATGCAAATGCGCCCTCCAGACTGGCAGACCATCTTTGTCCCAGACTGACTTCTATCCCAATATCTGGCGTGAGCAGCGCGTCATGCAGCAGATTGGTTTTCAGCGCTATCTTCGGCATGCATCTGTCACATTCCACATATTGTGCGCGGGCGTTGACCGCCGGCACAAGCATCAGAAGTATCAGAAAGAGGCACAGGACATGCGGCCGCTTGATTGTAAGTATATATGATGTGAGATTATGCATACGGTTGAAATGGTCTGTTATAACTCAACAACCGTATGTGCCCGTATGTTTTCCGCGTATATGGATAAAAAAGGGGTATAAAAATGAAAAGTGTGTTTCTTCACAGAAACACACCTCCCTCATAACCAAAATTCAAGTATATATGTTCTTTTCGTCTAACAAACGTTCTGTTGTTCTATATTAAAGTCCTTTTTTATTTACATTGCAAAATTAGTGCTTTGATGTATTATATATGATGTATTGCCGGTTAAATTATGTTAATGACCGGTCTGTTTTATTCTAATTTGCAATATGTGAATCGGTTAGTTGTTTCAATATGATTCAGTTTCCGACGGGAAAGAGCCATCCTTCACATCGCTTATATATTGTCCTACGGCCGAGTTGATTGTGGCGGCCAGTTCTGCATACTTGCGCAGGAACTTAGGTTTGAATCCCTCGTTCATTCCGAGCATATCCTGCAGCACAAGCACCTGGCCGTCGCATCCTGCACCGGCCCCGATTCCTATGGTCGGTATGGTAAGGCGCGAGCTTACCTCTCTGGCGAGTTCCGCAGGAACTTTTTCAAGTACTATCGCGAAGCAGCCGATCTCCTGGAGCATCAGGGCGTCCTCAATGAGCCTGTCAGCCTCTTCTTTGGCTTTTGCGCGCAGCCCGTATCCTCCGAGCTGGTTTACCGACTGCGGAGTGAGGCCGAGGTGTCCCATTACCGGTATGCCCGCTCCGATAATCTTCTCTATGGATGAGCGCATCGGTTTGCCTCCCTCGATTTTTACGGCGGCGGCACCGGTCTCTTTGAGTATGCGCACCGCGCTGCGGAGTGCTGTGAGTTCGTCGCCGTCGCATGTGCCGAACGGCATGTCCACGATTACCATAGCCCTTTCTGTGCCGCGCACCACGCATTGTGCGTGGTATATCATCTGGTCGAGGGTTATGGGCAGGGTGGTGGGATAACCTGCCATTACGTTTGCCGCGGAGTCTCCTACAAGGATAAGGTCTATGCCTGCCCGGTCAACGAGCGACGCCATTGTATAGTCATATGCGGTGATCATGGCGATTTTCTCCCCTTCACGCTTCATTTTTGCCACTGTAGTGGTAGTGACCTTTTTCAGGTTGTCTACTGTGTTGGTTGACATTGCTTTCTATTGGAATTGTATTATAGATAAAAGGCTTTTCTCCTTAAAACAGAGAAGAGCCTTTTAATAATATCAGTTTTAACCCTTTTGTTCAGTTGGCTGTGGAGCCCTGCGTTTTATTTCGCAGCCTGCAGACGTGCGCGGTCGAGCAGTTTCTCGATATCGAGATTGTGCTGCTGTCCGTAGAGGGGATATTCGTTCTGGATCTCCTCAAGTACTTTCGCTTCTTCTGCGAAGTTGCCCTGCTCGCGGTAAACACGTGCGAGTTTCATGATGAAATAGGGTGTATACGCGGGATTGTGGTCGCTTATGCTGATGGCTTCCTTGTAGGCGCTTACTGCGTCGGAGAGTTTGTCAAGGTTCACAAGGCAGTCGCCTTTGAGTGCCAGGGCGCCTGCACCGATGATCTCGTCGCGGGTGGAGTATTTTTCAGCATATTTGAGAGCCTCCTCATATTTGCCGTCGCGGTAAAGAAGGATGGCGCTTTCGAGGGCGGCGCGGTTCGCCGGCTCGAAGTTGCCGTTGTCTGCGATGTCCATATACTGTTTGAGGGCCACGGAGTCGTTGGAGAGTGCGAGCTGGAGGTCTGCGGATCCTATGTTGTCGTTATGCTTCTGCATTCCGGGATTGCGGAAGAAATAAACATATGCGAGCACTATCACAACTATTGCCACGACCACCAGTGAGCAGATCATGATAATCTTGCGGTTGTCCTGCACCTTCTGGGTCATTGCGGTGAGGGAGTCGTTGAGGCCTTCGATCCCTGTGGTTTCGGGCGCTTCTTGTTCTTTTTTTGACATGGATTTATGTTCGTTATATTTTTTTACTATTGGCACAGTGTCAAGAGCGCAGGCGCGTGTGCGCTTGCGTTCAGAGCGCAAAGTTAAATAATTGTGCTTAATTGGCAAAATAAATGCCGCCATAATTGGGCGCTTTTGTGTTGAAATTGTGATGCCGGCATAAAATTCTGTTGCCTGACGGGTGAATATTTGTGCAAGTTGCGGTATTTGATGTATCTTTGTAAGGCTTGGAGCCGAATACTGGTCATGGCGGCAGCTTGCCATGTTAAGTAGCGTGTTTTTTAATGACAGACATTATGGAAAATAGAAAGATAGTTTTTGAATATGAGGTGATGGCGTTTTCCGAACTTTCCGGGGAGGATGCCGTTCTTGTGCAAAAAGCCATGGAGGCCACCCGCAGGAGTTATGCGCCGTATTCCCGCTTCAGTGTAGGCGCAGCCATACTGTTGTCAAACGGAGTGACGGTCGAGGGGGCGAATCAGGAGAATGTAGCTTACCCGTCTGGCACATGTGCCGAGAGATCGGCATGTTTCTATGCCCACGCCCGGTATCCCGAGGCTGCATTCGAGAAAATCGCGATCGCGGCACGCGGCACTGACGGTGAGTTCGTTGTGGAACCTACAGCTCCCTGCGGCGCCTGCCGTCAGGCGCTTCTCGAGTATGAGATGCTTGCCGGGAAACCTGTGCCGGTATATCTGGCTGGGCGCGACTGCGTGTATCGCGTGCCTTCTGTAGCATCGCTTCTCCCTCTGGCTTTTACGGAGTTCTGAAAGAGAGTTTCGGTTTCTCATGAAATTTTTGTAATTTTGTGCCGGTCTCACAAAGGCATGCACCGGACCTTTTTCTTTTGTAAAACAACTTTTAGCTTAAAGCAAATTGGATATAGATCCCTTACCGACAATAGTGGGCGCCTTGCAAGGGTGGCTCACGTCATGCGATCTGGCAGGCTTCATAACGGCCTCTGTCAGTACAGCCGCTTTCGGCATTCCACAGATAATTTCTGTCACACTGGCCACACTGGCTCTTTTCGTCTCAGGTTTTGTTAGCGGCAGCGAGATAGCCTTTTTCTCTATCACTCCACAGCAGGCGGAGGAACTTGACGAGACGCCGCGCAACGAGGCCATACGGCGTCTGCTCGCGGTGCCTGAGCGTCTGCTCGCCACAATCCTCATTACCAACAATCTGGTGAATGTCACCATCGTAGTGCTCATGAGTTACGGCCTCTCTGCTGTTTTCGAGCAGATGGAACCGTGGCTCAACTTCCTGCTCCAGACGGTAATACTGACATTCCTCATACTCCTTTTCGGAGAGATACTGCCCAAACTTGTTGCCAACACCAACCCGATGCGTTGGGCGCGCGTGGCCACAGGCGGTCTTAATTTTCTGATGAAGCTCTTTTATCCGCTTTCGTCAGTTATGGTAAGCTCAACAAGGTTTGTCAACAAGGTTGTCACCAAGCAGGCGCGCAATATCACCGCCGACGAGCTCGGCCAGGCCCTTGAACTGAGTGTGGCCGAGGGGGGGCAGGACAGGCAGATGCTCGAAGGGATATTGAAATTCGGCGATACCACTGCTTCGGAAATCATGACACCGCGAGTGGATATTGTCGGCCTTGATTACGACATGACCTTCGCAGAGGTAATGAAGATCGTCATTGACAAGGGGTACTCGCGTCTGCCGGTGTTCGGCACGTCGCAGGACGATATACGCGGTGTGCTTTATGCCCGCGACCTGCTCCCTTATGTGCCTGACAGCTCCGAGAATACCGATTTCGAGTGGCAGACACTGGTGCGCAAGCCATATTTCGTGCCTGAATCGCGTATGATCGACGATCTTCTGGAAGATTTCCGCCGCCTGAAACTCCACATTGCGATGGTGGTTGACGAGTTCGGCGGAACACAGGGTGTCGTTACACTCGAGGATGTGCTCGAGGAGATAGTGGGCGACATAAACGACGAATATGACGAGGAGGAGAAAACATACCGCCGTCTTCCCGACGACACATACATTTTCGACGGTAAAACGGTGCTTACCGACTTCTTTCGTGTGACCGGTCTTGACGAGGAGGAGTATGCCCCTGTGGCGGAGGATTGCGAGACACTCGCCGGCATGCTTCTTGCCATCAAGGGAGATTTTCCGAAAGAGAAGGAACCTCTGGTGTATGGCCGTTGCCGCTTCCTGATCCTTGACATGGAGCATCACCGCATCGCCTCTGTGAGAGTGAAGGTGATGTCTGAGGTGCAGACCTCCTGATTAATTTTGTTGCCACTCTGCGCCACGTTATGCTACTCTACAGCGACGACAGGATAAAGGTATATGCGGCTGTTGCGGATACATCCGGAATTTCCCCCGGGCGCCACAACGATCTTGCCATGCAGCGGCATAAAGTGGGTCAGCTGCTTGCCGAGGCATTTCCGGGATCGGATCTGCTTATAAGGCATCTGCCGTCGGGAGCGCCGCAGCTTGAGGGTGTAGCGGGGGAGTGGAGCATATCGGTGACCCATAGCCGCGGTCTGGTGGCTTTGGCCGTCACTCCATATGCCGCCGCAATAGGGATCGACGCCGACATGATCTCGCGCGGCGATCAGCTCAGGCGGGTGGCTCCCCGTTTTCTTTCCCCATCACAACATTTGCAGTGGGGGAGCGGCGACTGGCGTCTGCTCCTCGCATGGAGCATAAAGGAGGCGTTATATAAGGCGGCCGGTATCGCAGGGCTGCCGCTTAGGGATATTCCTCTTCCCGATGCCGATATGTTCTGCCGGTGCGGGAGGGCACGCGTCACTCTCCGTGGTTCGGAATATGAGGTGATTACCATGCCGGAAATAGAGGGATGTGGGCCGGTTATAGTGGCTCTCGGCGTCGTATAGTATCCCGGCGTGTGAAAAAAATCGGGCGATTTAAGGGCATATTCCGATAAAATGAGTAATTTTGACATCCTTTCCTCCCGTAAATGGAGGATACGATACTGTCAATAACTTAATTCAATACCCAATAGATGAAACGGATATTTCTGCTATCAGTTCTGGCTATGGTTTTCTGTGCAGCTCTTTCGGCTCAGGACAACCAGGCGCAGAAGAAAAAGTATCAGGTGTTTGGTGTCGCGTTCTATAATCTGGAGAACCTCTTCGACACAATCAACAACAACGGAACCTATGACCTGGAATACTCTCCTGCCGGAGCCAAGAAATGGAACGGCTTGAAATACCGCAACAAGATAGAGAACCTCGCGCGTGCCATAACCGCCTTTACCACCCCCACCACTCCCAACGGCCCGGCTTTTATCGGTGTGTCGGAGATCGAGAACCGCTCGGTGCTTGAAGATCTGGTGAAAGCGGTGGATGACCGTCTGCGTTCAGAGGGACGTCAGCCGTGGAATCTGCGTGTCGTGCATCATGACTCTCCCGACAGGCGAGGCGTGGATGTAGGCGCGCTTTACAACGAGCGTTATTTCAAGTTTATCAACGTTTCAAACACCACCCTTACAATTCCCGACAATCCCAATTTCCGCACCCGCGACCAGATGTGTGTCACAGGCCGCATGGGGGCAGATACGGTAAGCATTATCGTGAACCACTGGCCGTCGCGTCTGGGCGGACAGGAGCAGTCGTCGTATCTGCGCGAGGCTGCGGCAGGTCTGTGCAAGCATATAGCAGACTCCATCTGGAGCCTCCGCCCGAACGAAGGAGTGATCGTGATGGGTGACCTCAATGATGACCCGTTTGACAAATCATGCGCCAAAGTGCTTGGTGCCTCCAAAAAAGAGAAAGGTGTGGAGCCACACGGGTTCTTCAATCCTTTCTGGTCGCTGCTTGACAAGGGTATCGGCACACTGGCCTACAACAGCGCATGGAACCTGTTTGACCAGATCATCGTGAGCGGCACTCTGCTCGAGCAGAACACCGGAGCTGATACGCTGCATTTCACACGTGCCATGGTCAACAACTTCGACTTCCTCAAGGATACCGAAGGAACGCGGCAGGGATATCCCCGCCGCACATTCGCCTCGGGCATGTACCTCAACGGTTTCTCCGACCACTTCCCCACTGAGATCCTGCTGCGCCGCGAGGTAAAGCCCCGTAAATAAACTGTTTGTGACAGGTTACTTATTAATTTATTGAAGTTGCGATGAGCGACAATAACAACCATCCTCTCGGAGAGGCGCCCTGGTTTCATGTGATATTGTCCACAGGTCTGGGCATAGGTTTCGTACCCGGTGCGCCCGGCACCGCCGGCGCATTCCTCGCTATGGCCATATGGTATGTGCTGTATCTGTTCATTGATGTCACGGCACTGTTTTTTGTGACACTGGCATTGATAGCCCTCACTATGGTGGTGGGTGCCTGGACGTCGCGTGTCATGGAGCGCTACTGGGGGGAGGATCCGCGCACAGTGGTTATCGACGAGTTTGTGGGCGCATGGATGCCGCTTTTGCTTGCAGCCATCCCGGGACACCCTGTCTACACCGCCGTGCTCGCTCTTGTAGGTTTCGCGGCCTTCCGTCTGATCGACATATACAAGCCGCTCGGCTGCCGCCGGATGGAGGCTTTTCCCAACGGATGGGGGGTGATGCTCGACGATCTGCTCGCCGGGTTCTATGCGTTGATAATCGTGATATTCGTGCAGCTGGCTTACAGCGGCACAGTGCTACTCCCTTTCTGATTCTGAAAAACCAATAACTGCAGGTGCTGACACAAGTTCTGATAACGGCTGCCGGACTTGGCCTCTCCTCGCTGATAGGTTCGGCCATAGGTCTGGCAGTGCGTCGCATTCCACATAAATGGAACGACATTTTTATGGGATTCTGTGCCGGCACCATGCTTGCCGCCGCTATCGTGGGGTTGCTTATACCCTCTGTGAGCGGACTTGCCCCGCTGCAGTGGTGGCAACCCATAGCCGGTGTAGCGGCCGGTGTGGCTCTTATCGGCGCCCTCGATTATGTAACTCCGCATCTTCACCATCTGTCCGGACTGGAGATGGAGCGGCACCGGGCTTCAGATAGCTCTGTAAACAGGATACTGATGTTTGTGATAGCCATCGCGCTCCATAAACTTCCGGAAGGGATGGCTACCGGTATCGTCTTTGACGAGGACAACATGTCTAACGCCTATGCCGTGGCCATATCCATAGCCTTGCAGAATGTGCCCGAGGGTCTGGTCATAGTCACCCCGCTGCTGATGGTTGGGGTGAGCTATATGCGTGCCACCATCATAGCGCTTGCCATAGCGTTGCTCGAGATGGCGGGTGTGGGGATCGGCTATATGCTCGGGTCTGTATCGGGAATGTTCCTTCCCGCATTGCTCGCGATGGCAGGGGGTGCCATGCTGTATGTGATAAGCGACGAGATGATACCAGAGACACATGCCCACGGCTTCCAGAAACCTGCCACGTATGCGCTTGTGGCAGGTGTGCTTGTGACAATACTTCTCACCGGCATAGCCGGTGCGTGACCTGCGGAGTGCGCTGGCACACGCCGGTTTTATGAAACACATATAATCTCTTTACCTCTCTGTCATGGGAAGAATATATCACGTAGTATTGCATTTCTTTTTGTTTCTGACCTTTACAGGTGCTTTACATGCTTCCGCGCAGCCGCAGCAATGGCGAGATGCCGGCGAGGCTCTCTTTACCGACGGATGGATCTCGCCTCTCTATACCGGAAAGGCCGAATGCTTTGCGGTGCGCGCTCAGATAAGCGCGGACGGATGTCGTGTGCGTCTTGTCGAGCCGTATGCCTCGGCAGCGTTTTCCTCTATTGCAGGTGAAAACACCGTGCATTGGGGCGAGGGGCGCCATATAACTTTCGATATCACGGATCCGCAGTGGGTGAGGATACTGCCTGCTGAAGCTGTGTGCCTTCCTGCCGGTGCGGCAGGCGCGTCAAGCCAGGCTTTGTGGCCTACGTCGCGTGGGGAGCATATGCACGCACTGGGATATGCGCGTGAGGCCATTACCGGGGCGGGGCTTAATTCCGTTTATGAGGATATGGTGATTTCCATCCCCCAGGGGATGGTGTCGTTCGGTCCAGGTCCTGACGATCTCACGCAGTCTTTCGCCGATATGCCGCTTACTGTGAGTGTGGAACTGTCGGGAGCGTCGGTTCCTGCTGTTTTCACTGGTACCGGCACAGAGAACGCTTTACCGGAGTATTTCACTCTTTCAGGCCAGCCGGTACATGCTCCCCTGGCCCCGGGCATCTATATAGTAAGAACCGGAGAGGTGGTGACAAAAACCGCCGTACGCTGATCCCTCAGTGTACGGCGGCCACCTGAATGTTTGTCCATTAATTTCCCGTCGGAGTAGAATGAGGAGCTGTATGCACATCTCCCCGAGATATGTTATTCTACCGAACCGGCGGAATGACGAAAAATATACTTGACTAATTAACCAAAATCTTTTGTCCGTTAACCACATACACCCCCTGTTCTGTCGGTGGCCTGCGGGTTCTC
>CATJQX010000215.1 GCA_949742535.1 uncultured Muribaculaceae bacterium
CCGGGGTTCGACGCACCGCCTGCGGCACCACCCTGGAAGGGGTTGGCTCCGGCCTGGCCGGCAGCGCCCTGCTGTGCCTGGGCCTGTGCGTTAAGGATATCCTGCTGTGCGGCACCGAATGTTGTCTCGATCTCCTTGATGGCAGCGTCGATGGCGGCGATGTCCTGAGATTTATGAGCGTCTTTCAGTTTGCCTACAGCGGCTTCGATAGCGGCTTTCTTGTCGGCGGGGATCTTGTCACCGAGCTCGCTCAGCTGCTTCTCGGTCTGGAAGATAATAGCATCGGCATGATTGAGTTTGTCAATGCGTTCCTTCTCCTGTGCGTCAGCGGCGGCGTTGGCGGCAGCCTCATCCTTCATACGTTTGATCTCCTGATCGGTAAGACCGGACGAAGCCTCGATGCGGATGCTCTGCTCCTTGCCTGTGGCCTTGTCTTTGGCAGACACATTGAGGATACCGTTGGCATCGATCTCAAATGTAACCTCGATCTGAGGAATACCGCGCGGTGCGGGAGCGATACCGTCAAGGTGGAACTTGCCGAGGGTCTTGTCATCCTTTGCCATAGGACGTTCGCCCTGGAGCACATGTATTTCCACAGAGGGCTGATTGTCAGCTGCTGTTGAGAATGTCTCGCTCTTACGGGTAGGAATGGTAGTATTGGCTTCGATCAGCTTTGTCATCACACCGCCGAGAGTCTCGATACCTACCGACAGAGGCACAACGTCAAGCAGAAGCACATCCTTTACATCACCGGCGAGTACACCGCCCTGAATTGCGGCGCCTACAGCCACAACCTCGTCGGGGTTCACACCCTTCGAGGGAGCCTTGCCGAAGAATTTCTCCACGATTGCCTGAATTGCAGGAATACGTGTGGAACCGCCCACGAGGATCACCTCGTCAATATCCGAAGCCTTAAGACCGGCATCTTTAAGAGCCTGCTCACAGGGAGCGATGGTAGCATTGATCAGTTTGTCTGCAAGCTGCTCGAATTTGGCACGTGTCAGTGTCTTTACCAGGTGTTTAGGCACACCGTTCACAGGCATGATATACGGCAGGTTGATCTCAGTTGAGGTTGTAGAGGAAAGTTCGATCTTCGCTTTCTCTGCGGCCTCTTTCAGACGCTGGAGCGCCATAGGATCCTGACGCAGATCCACACCCTCATCTTTCAGGAACTCATCGGCAAGCCAGTCGATGATCACATGGTCGAAGTCATCGCCGCCAAGGTGGGTATCGCCGTTGGTCGACTTCACTTCAAACACACCGTCGCCAAGTTCAAGGATCGAAATATCAAATGTACCGCCACCGAGGTCAAATACAGCGATTTTCTGGTCCTTGTTGCTCTTGTCAAGACCATAAGCCAGTGCAGCGGCAGTAGGCTCGTTCACGATTCGACGCACTGTGAGACCGGCGATCTCACCGGCCTCTTTCGTAGCCTGGCGCTGAGAGTCGTTAAAGTAAGCGGGCACTGTTATCACAGCTTCCTTCACCTCCTGTCCCAGATAATCCTCTGCCGTTTTCTTCATTTTCTGAAGAATCATAGCTGAGATTTCCTGAGGAGTGTAAAGACGGCCGTCAATATCCACACGGGGGGTATTGTTGTCGGCACGCACCACTTTATAAGGCACGCGCTCTATCTCTTTGGCGACCTGATCATAGGTCTCGCCCATGAATCTCTTGATCGAATATATGGTACGAGCGGGGTTAGTGATAGCCTGACGCTTGGCAGGATCTCCGACTTTACGTTCTCCGCCATCTACAAAAGCCACTACCGAAGGAGTGGTGTTACGTCCCTCGCTGTTAGGGATCACAACAGGATCTTTACCCTCGAGGACTGCTACACAGGAATTGGTGGTTCCCAAATCGATACCGATTATCTTTCCCATAATTTCTATAGTTTTTATATTAGTTTTTTTATTTCAAATTATCCTCGGATCTGCCTGTCAGACAAGATCCGGTTGGAAGGCCATATCATGCGGAGACACACATTACCGGTGCCCTCCCCGGCCTCGCTTTTACTTAGAAACAAATGTTGTGCCAAAAAGGTTGAAATAGCTTTCTTCTGTATTAATTTTTTCCTACGGACTCCGATTCCATATGAAACATACTGACAGAATTGTCATATATAGCATCCTTAATGTGACAAAAATTCATTTCATCAACGCCACTCCTCTCTCACTCCTCTCTCCACTGCATAAAACCAGCCACCGCTATAAAAAGCGCTGCCGGGGCCTAAAGCCCTCCGACAGCGCTTGCGATTCAAAAGAAAGATTTGCAGTAAGGCAGAAAATTCAATAAGGTCGAATAGAATAAATGGAATTGTAAGTACTTAAAATAATCGTACACTCAAAATCTGTACCTTAAAAAATCGTACTCAAAATACGTTTTGTCTCGTAAATAAAATTTCATATCCCTTTCAGACGGAGTATTTGGCTTTAATCCTACACCTTTTATTACGCCATCATATTCCGAGCTGCCGTCAACGGTAATCTTTCAGCATCTTCTGGAGCCGCTGACGGGCAAAGAATATACGGCTTTTCACTGTTCCGAGAGGAAGGTCCATCTTCTCGGCGATCTCGTTGTACTTGTAGCCTGCCACATGCATGGAGAACGGAATCCTGTATTCATCGCTGAAAGAATTTATTGCAGCGGTAATCTCACCGGCTGCCAAAGATCCTTCAGGAGTGTCGAGGCCCGACTCCTGGGGGAGATTCAGATGATAGAGATCCTCTGTCTGGTCAATCACTGTTGCAGAGCGCACCACCTTGCGGTAATTGTTTATGAAAATATTACGCATGATGGTAAACACCCAACCCTTGAAGTTCACATTGTCCACATACTTATCCTCATTGTCGAGAGCTTTAAGTGTGGTGTCCTGAAGCAAATCATAGGCATCATCGCGATTGGATGTAAGCATGTAAGCGAAGTTCAGAAGGTTGCTCTGGAGATCTAAAAGTTTAGACTGGAAATTCTGCGAACTCATAATAGATAGTTTTTTAGGTGATCAGATGTTTGTAAACTCAATAGTCGTTTATCAATCTATGGTAGTTGTTGGTGTAACCACTTTGTAACTACATTGCAAATGTAGAAACTATTTTTGAACTGGCAAAATTTTTAGTCACTTTTTTGTAATATTTTTGTAAAATTATTATAATCAAATTGCAATCATCTGATAGCAAGCACATTAATCAAATGTTAAAAATATGCTGTGTTACACAAATATAACTAATATTATATTTCATATGTATATGACGCCTCTACGCAGCTCCCAACCGACCGGCGCAAATCATATTACAAAACACCATCTGTTTTGTAACATCCGCATCTTACACCGGCACATCCCCCCTCATTTAGAAGCCATCTCGGCGCTAATTTCCCAGAATCATCGAAAAAAAATCTCCTTATACCTATTTAATATATAAAGTTATTTGTACCTTTGACATACCTTAAATTCTAACTTGGTCTGGTATCGCCCAGACCGATATTTCTTCACAAATGTTACAAAAACTTTCATTTATTCTCGCAGCGGCGATATGCACATCCATGAGCGCACAGACACTCACATTTCCCGCAGCAAAATTCAAGGCCGGAGATGCCGCAGAATGGAAAAATGCCGATTATGACGACACTGCGTGGCAGACACTGGACGTAAGCCGCACCTGGGACAGCCAGGGAATACCCTCTGACACAAAATTCGGCTGGTACAGATTTCATGTGCGTCCCACAAAAGCAATGCTTGACAATTCCGACCTGAAAGAATACATAGTATTCGATCTCGGTACGATAGATGATGTCGACGAAGCATATCTCAACGGCGTATTGATCGGAAAGACCGGAAACATGCCCGGCGACAAAGGCCAATACAGCGCCATGTTCAATGTACCGCGCAAATATATCGTAAAAGCCAGCGACAAAAACATCAAGTGGGATCAGGACAACGTGCTCGCTGTACGCTGTTACAGCGGAAACGCACCAGGCGGCATGTATGGCGGCCATGTGAACGTCAGTGTACCCGACCGCATCGACGGAGCATCAATCACTTTCAGCCAGGAGAATTTCGACAGCATGCCCACATACACCGTTTCCCTTAACGAAAGTTACCCCTCATCATTGTCAGGTACACTGTCAATAGAGGTGACAGACGTGGAAACAGGCAAACTGCTCGACACCACCACTAAAAAAGTATCAGCCACAAAAAACAAACCGGCCAGACTTACATTCCCCTACGATAAAAAAGACTGCCTGCGGGTAAAAGCCACATTCACCGACAAGAAAAGCGGCAAACAGATCAAGGCGGCCTACACCCCCAAATACATCCTCAC
>CATJQX010000216.1 GCA_949742535.1 uncultured Muribaculaceae bacterium
CCATGCTTGTCAAGAGGAGCGGGAGATTTCAGATGTATTTTTTTATTTTTAGGGCGATGTTTCATTATTGGCCGATTGCCCTGTCCGGCATTTTTCAACCGGACTGTTTGCAAAAGTATCTAATTCTCTGATTTAGGACACACTCCATTGACCTATAAAATCTTTTACTGCATTTAAAATTCAAGGCAGCATGCCGGTTGGGTGACACGCTGCCTTGCATATTCAGGGATGTTATGACTTATTTAGGAAACGGAGGAATTAGTCTTCGTTGAGGTTTACGCGCTTGAAGCTGACAACAGCCAGACCTTTTGCGCTTTCTTCGAGGTATTTGCCGATGGTGAGGTTTCCGTCTTTGATGAATTCCTGCTCCATGAGGCAGTTCTCTTTGAAGAACTTGTTGAGACGACCCTGTGCGATGTTCTGGATCATCTGCTCGGGAAGGTTAGCAGCTTTGGCTTCTGCAGTCTCTTTGGCGATAGCACGTGCTTTTTCTGCTTCCTCTTCTGTGAGCCATCCTTTTGCGATGTTGGAAGAGATGTGGTCTTCGCTGTCAACGAGGTTGGGGTTGATGCCGGCTTTCTTGAGAGCTGCTTCAACAGCCTTGCGAACCTGCTCTTCTTTGGTTTTTTCGATAGCTACGCTGAGCTCGCCGTCGATAGTAGCCTGGGGAACGCTTTCGCGGTCAACAGCTACGGGGTTCATGGAAGCTACCTGCATGGCAACGTCGCGTCCTGCCTGGTAGTCAACGCCTTCGAGGTTGAAACCTACGATAGTGGCGAGTTTGTTGCCTAGGTGGTTGTATGAAGTGGTGGAGGGAGCTTCGATGTATTCGTATGCGCCCAGTTCGGTCTTCTCACCGGTCTTGCCGCCTTCTTCTACAACGAGGTCTGCTACTGTGCGGCCGTCTACTGTCACAGCCTTGAGTTCATCGACGCTCTTGCAGCGGTTAGCCACAGCGAGGTCAAGGAGCTTCTGTGTGAGTTCCACGAAACCTGCGTTTTTGGCAACGAAGTCTGTTTCGCACTGGAGAGCCACAACAGCTGCAAAGTTGCCCTCGCTCTTTGCGAGAACGCAACCTTCAGCTGCAACGCGGTCTTCACGCTTTGCGGCTACTGCCTGACCTTTCTTGCGAAGGATCTCAACAGCTGCCTCTATGTCGCCGTTTGTTTCTGCAAGTGCTTTCTTGCAATCCATCAAGCCGGCGCTGGTAAGGTGGCGCAGCTTGGTGATTTCGGCCATTGTTACTGCCATAGTTGTGTAGTTGTATTGTTTCCCTCAGTGTAGCCGCCCGAACCACAGGCCGGGCGGCTGCTCTGCGGGATAGTTTTTAATGTGTAATTTATTTGTTTCCGGCCAGATCTCTGCTCTGGCGCGGCAAAGCTGCTGCCGGCTTATTCAGCGGCTTCCTCGGCGGGAGCTTCAGTAGCGGCTGCTTCAGCTGCGGGAGCCTCGGCGTTGTCGTTGCGGCGTACTGCGCGACGACGTTCACGACGGGGAGCTGCGCCTTCTGCGTCGGCTTCCTTGGTGTCGATCTTTTCTACCTTGCGCTCTTCGAGACCTTCTGCCATAGCGGAGCATACGGTGTCGAGGATAAGCTCGATTGACTTGGATGCGTCGTCGTTGCAGGGGATTACGAAGTCGATGTCGGAGGGATCAGAGTTTGTGTCGACCATAGCGAACACGGGGATACCCAGACGGTTAGCCTCGGCAACTGCGATGCGCTCTTTGAGCACGTCGACAACGAAGAGTGCGGAGGGCAGACGGTTGAGGTCGGCGATTGAACCGAGAGTCTTCTCGAGTTTCGCGCGCTGACGGGAGATCTGCAGTTTCTCGCGCTTTGAAAGGTTGTCGAATGTGCCGTCGGTGGTCATCTTGTCGATGGCGGCCATCTTTTTGACAGCTTTGCGGATAGTGGGGAAGTTGGTGAGCATACCGCCCGGCCAGCGCTCGATTACGTAGGGCATGCCTATTGCGCTTGCCTTGTCGGCTGTCACCTGTTTGGCCTGTTTTTTGGTGGCTACGAAGAGAACCTTCTTGCCTGATTTTGCGATCTGCTTGAGAGC
>CATJQX010000217.1 GCA_949742535.1 uncultured Muribaculaceae bacterium
CCGGAAGCACTGGCAGAGCGGGTGGCCTCGCGCGACGCGCTGAGCCGCCATACCCTGGTGTTGAAGACCGGCGCAGAGATAGATCTGGAGCAGACGCAGGTGTGGCTGCGCGAAAACGGGTTCAAGGAGGAGGATTATGTATATGAGCCGGGGCATTTCGCCGTGCGCGGTTCCATACTCGACATATTCGGGTATTCGTCGGAATATCCGTTCCGTATCGACTTGTTCGGCGACGAGATAGAGTCGATACGCCCGTTCAACATAGAGACACAGCTTTCCGAGCGCAAGGTGGATACAGTATCCATCTCTGCCAATGTGAACGCCGACGACAACGGCCGTGGGGAGAGCCTGCTTGAGTTTGTGCACCCCTCTACCATCATAGCCATGCGCGACAGGGATTTCACCACAGCGCGCATACAGGCTATAGCTTCCGAAACATTCAGCTCCTCGGCCATGATCGCAGGGGAGGGGGATGCCGAAGCACTGAAAAACGTGGTGGATCCCGGTCTGTTCGGCGACCGCCTGCGTTCATTCCCCATTCTGGAATTTTCGGCGGGAGGGGCACATGAGTCGGGTACCAATCCGGGAGGTGCCGCCGTGGGCGACACTACAGCCGAAATAGACTTCAGCTGTACGCCGCAGGGGCTTTATCACAAGAATTTCGATCTCATATCAGATTCTTTCAAGGGGCTGCTGTCAGAGGGATATGTGATATATCTTCTTTCCGACAGCGAAAAGCAGATAGCCCGTCTGCAGGCCATCTTCTCAGAGCGTGGCGACGACATTCCGTTCACTCCCGTCATATCGACCCTGCACGAGGGGTTTGTGGACCATACAGCGAAGATCTGCGTGTTCACCGACCATCAGATTTTCGACCGTTTCCATAAATACACGCTCAAGTCGGACCGCGCCCGATCCGGCAAACTCGCCCTGTCTCTAAAGGAATTGAGCGCCATAGAGCCGGGCGACTACATAGTGCATGTGGACCATGGCGTTGGGCGCTTCGGCGGGTTGCTGCGCACGCAGGTCAATGGTTCCACGCAGGAGATGATAAAGCTGATATACAAGAACAACGACTGTATATTCGTGAGCATACATGCCCTGCACAAACTTGCCAAATACCGCGGCAAGGAGGGTGTGGAGCCTACGATCAACAAACTCGGGTCGGGGGCGTGGAACAAGCTGAAAGAGCGCACCAAGAGCAAGCTTAAGGATATTGCGCGCGACCTTATCAGGCTGTATGCGTCACGCAAGGAGGAGCAGGGGTTCAGTTTCTCCCCCGACAGCTACCTGCAGCATGAACTGGAGGCCTCTTTTATCTATGAGGATACTCCCGACCAGCTTACGGCCACCGCCGCTGTGAAAAAGGACATGGAGAGCCCGCGCCCGATGGACCGCCTGATCTGCGGCGACGTGGGGTTCGGCAAGACCGAGATCGCCATACGCGCCGCCTTCAAGGCTGCTACAGACGGCAAGCAAGTGGCGGTGCTTGTGCCTACGACGGTGCTCGCATATCAGCATTTCAATACATTCAGGGATCGTCTGGCAGATTTCCCTGTAAGGGTGGAATATCTATCCCGCGCACGCACCGCCAAGCAGACCAAAGAGATACTCCGCGATCTGGCAGAGGGGAAGATTGACATACTCATCGGCACACACCGCATTGTGGGAAAAGATGTGAAATTCAAGGATCTCGGGCTGCTTGTTGTCGACGAGGAGCAGAAATTCGGAGTGGCGGTAAAGGAGAAACTGAAACAGATGAAGGTGAATGTGGACACCATAACCATGAGCGCCACCCCGATCCCCCGCACGCTTCAGTTCTCGCTGATGGGTGCCCGCGACCTGTCGTCGCTCACCACTCCTCCCGCCAACCGTTATCCGATACTCACGTCTGTGAATACACTCACCGACGAAATCCTTTCTGAAGCACTTAACTTCGAGCTGTCGCGCAACGGGCAGGTGTTCATAATAAACAACCGCATTGAGGGGCTTTACCAGCTCGAGCAGATGGTGAAGCGTGTGATCCCTGACGCGCGCACCCTTGTGGCACATGGCCAGTTGCCCCCCGAGCAGCTTGAAAAGGCGGTGATAGATTTCGCCAACCATGACTATGATGTGCTTCTTGCCACCACTATCGTGGAGAGCGGTATTGACATGCCTAACGTGAACACGATAATCGTGAACAACGCGCAGAACTTCGGTCTGTCTGAGCTGCACCAGTTGCGCGGGCGTGTGGGGCGTTCGTCGCGCAAGGCGTTCTGCTACCTGATGGTACCGCCGGGAAATCCCCTTACACCGGTAGCGCGCCGCCGGTTGCAGGCCATAGAAAGTTTCTCTGACCTCGGGAGCGGCATCCATATCGCCATGCAGGATCTCGATATACGCGGCGCAGGCAACCTGCTCGGTGCCGAGCAGAGCGGCTTCATCGCCGATCTCGGTTACGAGACATACCAGAAAATACTCAAGGAGGCAGTGACGGAGCTTCGTACACAGGAGTTTTCCGATACCTTCACCGCCGAGGACAACAGCGGCGAGGAGAAGGAGTTCGTGGCCGACTGCGTCATTGAAAGCGATCTCGAGCTGCTGCTCCCCGCCACATACGTGCCGCAGGAGAGCGAGCGCATAGCCCTCTACCGCGAACTTGACTCTATCGAGCGGGAGACGGATCTGCAGGAGTTCCGCTCGCGTCTGCTCGACCGTTTCGGCAAGATACCCCCGGAGACCGCCGAGCTTATGCGTGTGCCCCGTCTGCGGCGTCTTGCCCGTCAGCTCGGCATAGAAAAGGTGTCGCTCAAGCAGGGGATAATGTATCTTTACTTTGTTGACGACTCCAACAAGGCATATTACCAGAGCCCGTCGTTCGGGCGGCTTATTACCTATTTGCAGCAGAATTCGCAGCGGGTAAAGATCCGCGAGAAGAACGGCCGCCGCTCATTTGCTGTCTCGTCTGTGCCGACCGTGGAGACTGCTGTCGCCATCCTTTCCGAGATCACGTCCCTCCCGGTTAGCTGATTTGGTCAACTCCAAAAAATCCGCTGATCCCGGATCCCTCTTCAACCGGGGGCGGGGCCAACCGGTTCAGCAATAAGAATGATAGCTATATACGTGAGGCGGTGTGTCAGAATTCTGACACACCGCCTCACGGTTGTAGTCGAAGTGGGACTCGAACCCACACAGCCTCAACGGCCAAAGGATTTTAAGTCCTTCGTGTCTACCATTCCACCATTCGACCGGCTTCTTGGCGCCTGGAAATCTCCTGTCGGGATTTCTTACCGCTGCAAAGGTAAGTAAAAAAAATAATCTCCGCAAAAAAATCGGCTATGACAATGTCTGTTATAAAACCGGCCGGGGTTATTCGGGCCGCTTGTTCGCATGGCATGTGTGGAAATGTGTGATTTCTTCTTTTCTTCTTTGTGTTTACGACGGATTGTTGTAAATTTGCGAAATTGGGTATCAAAAATTCCCGTTTCAGCAGACCACTTACTATGGCACAGAACAATAGTTTTACAACCGAAGCCGAGGACCGGCAGATTGAAGAGGCTTTCCGTGAAGTTCTTGACGGATATCTGAAAAGCAACCACCGGAAAAAGGTGGAGATCATAGAGCGGGCATTCAATTTTGCCAAAGAGGCACACAAAGGGATCCGTCGTCGGTCAGGAGAACCATATATATTGCATCCTATCGCTGTGGCAAAGATTGCCAGTCAGGAGATAGGGCTTGGATCCACGTCGATCTGTGCCGCGCTGCTGCATGATGTGGTGGAGGACACGGAATACACCGTGGAGGACATAGAGCAGAATTTCGGCAAGAAAATAGCGCAGCTCGTGGCGGGCCTCACCAAAATATCGGGAGGTATCTTCGGCGACAAGGCTTCGGCGCAGGCCGAGAATTTCAGGAAACTCCTGCTTACCATGAGCGAAGACATACGTGTGGTGTTGCTGAAGATGGCCGACCGTCTGCACAATATGCGCACTCTCGGCTCTATGGCTCCCAACAAGCAGTACAAGATAGCAGGTGAGACACTTTATATATACGCTCCTCTGGCACACCGCCTCGGACTGTTCAAGATAAAGACGGAGCTGGAGGATCTAAGTTTCAAGTATGAACATCCCGACGCCTACCGGCAGATAAGCGAGAAAATACAGGCTACCAAGGCGCACCGCACCGAAATCTACAACAATTTCGCGCAGCCGGTGCTTGAAAAACTCGACGCCATGGGGCTTAAATACACTGCCAAGGCGAGGGTCAAGTCGGTTTATTCCATATGGAACAAGATGGAGGCCAAGCATATACCGTTTGAGGAAGTCTATGACCTGTATGCGGCGCGTATTGTTTTCGAGTGTCCTGACCCTACCAAGGAGAAGAGTATCTGCTGGCAGATATATTCTGCGATAACAGACATATACCGTCTGCATCCGGAGCGCACACGCGACTGGATCTCAAGTCCCAAGGCAAACGGCTACCAGGCGCTTCACCTCACGGTCATGGGACCCGACGGCAACTGGATCGAGGTGCAGATACGCTCGCGCAGGATGGACGAGATTGCGGAAAAGGGTTTTGCCGCCCACTGGAAATATAAGGTAGGAGAGGGTGACGAGGAGTCGGAGCTTGACGCATGGCTCCACACCATCAAGGATATTCTCGACGATCCTGAACCGAATGCGCTTGATTTTCTCGACACGTTGAAGCTCAACCTATTTGCTTCGGAAATAGTGGTGTTCACTCCCAAGGGGGAGCTGCTCACGCTGCCTATGGACGCCACAGTGCTCGATGTGGCTTTCAACCTGCACACCCAGATCGGATGCCACTGCATAGCGGGAAAGGTGAACCACAAACTGGTGCCGTTGAGCCAGCGACTCAACTCGGGTGACCAGGTGGAGGTGCTTACCTCGCAGAGCCAGGTGCCGAAACCAGAGTGGATGGAGTTTCTCAGCACGGCCAAAGGGAAATCGCGTCTGCGCGCCGCGCTGCGCAAACTGCATCAGCCCGCTATCGCGGCAGGCAAGGAAATATTCGCCAAATTCCTTAAGGAGAACGATATAGACAACGACAATATCGCTATTACAAAAGTTATGGGGCTTTTCAGGGCGGAAAGCCGCGATGAGTTCTATTATCTTCTTGGCAACCAGGAAATAGTGCTCAATGACTATGTGGTAAAGACGCTTAAGAAGCAAAGTTCTGCCACGAAGAGGCTGCTTGACAAGCTGCTCTTCCGCCAGAGCCGTAAAGAGGCGCTCAAGGAGCAAGATGCGTCGGAGAACCGGGCGCCTATCAATATGAAGGAGACGTATGTGCTCCGTTACGACGAGAACGGCAACGGCAATTTCCGTTTCTCGGACTGCTGCAATCCTATCCCCGGCGACGATGTGCTCGGTTTCGTGGAGAGCAACGGCGACGTGGTGGTGCATTCGCTCGACTGCCCGCGTGCCAACGCCCTCAAGGCAAGTTTCGGTCCCCGCATCGTAAGCACACGATGGGAAGTGGGGGATGTGACGTTTATGGCACATGTGCGCATCGAGGGCATTGACCGCCACGGCATCCTTAACGAACTCATATCGCTTATCTCCTCAAACATGGCGCTCAATATTCGCGCGCTCGACATACGCGCTGAGAAAGAGGTGTTCTTTTGCGATCTCTCCGTGTTGGTGATGGATGTGGACGAGGTAAATGATCTCTGCGCCAAAGTAAAGAAAATCCCGGGAGTGCAGAAAGCTGCCCGCATATCATTGTAAGTATTCCGAAAGTACCCGAATAGTAAGACAGGAATGAAAGAATCCAGTAAAAACAGGTTTTATACAGCTCTGATATTTCTGGTCGCGACCGTTCTGATGGTTTATTTCATGCCGAGAGACAACCGTCATAAATACAGTTACGAGGAAAACAGGCCGTGGAGCTACTC
>CATJQX010000218.1 GCA_949742535.1 uncultured Muribaculaceae bacterium
GTTGAGACCGATGAGGAGCTGCCCTGCAGGCACATTCCAGATATTGTACTGGCGTCCGAAAGCCTCGTTGAGAGCGGCATTTGCCATCAGGCTTGAGTTATAGTCATCATAGCCGTTGGTCTTGTAGCCGTTGCGGAGAGCGCCGTAAGCGGTTTCGTAATACATCTTAGGGTCTTTGATCACGTCGTATCCCTTGATCTGGCGTGTATTTGAACCCCAGCGGGCGTCGAGTGTCACTTTAGCCTCACCTACTCTACCGCGCTTGGTGGTGATAAGGATCACACCATTGGCACCGCGGGCACCGTAAAGGGCGGCTGCGGCAGCGTCCTTGAGGACGGTCATGGACTCAACGTCCATTGTGTTTATAGTAGCGATGTCACCGTCGAAAGGCATACCGTCAACCACATAGAGAGGTGTGGCGCTGCCGAAGATGGTACCGATACCGCGAATGCGGACTGTGGGGGAAGATCCTGGCTGGCCATTGGACTGTGTCACCTGCACACCGGCCATTGTACCGGAAAGAGCCGAAACAGCGTCTGTCACCATGCGGCCTTCGATCTCGTCAGCCTTGATAACAGATGCCGAACCGGTATATGCCGATTTCTTGGCGGTACCGTAAGCCACGACCATAACCTCATCGAGGCTATTTTCATGTTCGGAAAGTTGAACAGTCATACCGTTCTTTACGGGAACAGTCTGTGAGACCATACCCACATAAGAAACCACAACCTTGTGGACGTTGGCGGGGAGAGACAAGGTAAACTTACCGTCAATGTCGGTGGCGGTTCCCTGACCGCCGCCGACGGGCATCACCGTCGCTCCGGGGAGAGGCTCGCCGTCAAGGGCGGATACGACTGTTCCCGATATGTTCTGTGTCTGCGCCAATGCACAGATCACAGCCATAAGAACTGCCGTCAGTAATAGAAACAGCTTTTTCATACACTATAATTAATTAAACATAAAGAGTTAGATAATTCAACGATTGGATGTCAAACACAAAAATTCAATACAAACAGCACTTGATCGCATAACCGGAACCGGATCTGCAAGCCATTTATCGCGCCAGGCTCACGCCTGAAACGTATTAAAATGCCAAGACAGACACGCCCACAAACATCTGCAAGGAGCGTGCTATTCCCGGTTTTGCTACATCATTTCCGCAAAGATAAGACAAAATGTCAAAAAAATAAACACTTATACAAAACTTTTGTCGGCTTTTAACAAGCATATCGCGCATGTTGAAAAACATATTCCTAAAACACGATTTTAAAACACACGCTATATCAACCTGTTATACGCACCCCGATACAATAAATAAGCAAAACGTCTGCAAAAATAAAAAAGAGTTAAAATTTCAGAAAAGACGAGTGCGCATACGAAAATATCTGCTTTACCGTCAAAACGTACACTAAATATCACCAACTTGGGGCTATCGGCGAACCATCTGCCAGCATCAAAAACCACTTGGCTTACATTTTGACAGTACGACATATCAAATACAGCAAAGTATCAACCGAAAAAATTAACACCTATTGAAAATCCCCCGACAAACCGACGCCCTCATATCTTTTTTGAAAGAACACCGGCGACACAGCGCCCTGAAACCGGTGATGCGCCACACACCAGGCAACCGCCCCACCCGAAAACATGCCATGCTGCAACCAATGGTTAAAAAGTGCCAAAACAGTAAAATATCACCCCTACAATATCCAAATGGTAAAAATAGATTTAGTATCTTTGCAAATTGACGGACATCAGATTGATACGCCTGTCAAAATGGCGGATGGCTTTGCACATTTCCCACCGGCGCCATACCAACCGAGAAAGTTATCACTTGCATTACACAAATATTATATAAGAAGATATGAAGAGAAATCTACTTGTTTTCGGATTGCTCGCCACCACAGTTTGCGGCAGCGCACTGGCGCAGTCAAAAATCAACGGAGCAGGCCGATTGATGCTTGACACATACCTGACACAGACATCGGCACAGAAAGCTCCTGCCAAAGACATCATAAAGACAATGATCGTGACTCTAAACGAAGGCGCCACACGCGAGGCAGTGGAAGCCATCGGAGCCGAAGTATACAGCGACTTCGGCGACATCCTCATCGTAGGCATGCCGCTGAGCCGCACCGAAGAACTTGCGTCGCTTGAGGAAGTGAAAGCAGTGGAGTTCGGAAACAAGAGCCGCGTGTACATGGATATAGCACGCGAAAACACCGGTGTCGACAATCTGCACACGGGCGCAGCCGAGGGACTGAACGGGATTTCATACACCGGCAAAGATGTGATCGTGGGCCTGTTTGACAGCGGCCTCGACCCCAACCACGCCGCCTTCCGCAACACCGACGGCACCAGCCGCGTGAACGCCATCTTCGTGACCCGCAGCGGTAAAAAGGATGAGGCATACACCACTCCCGGTGAAGTAGCCGCGTTTGACACAGAAGACAACACCGCAACCCACGGCACACACGTGCTTGGCATCATAGCCGGTTCACGCGGTGTGCAGGGACGCTTCACCCAGCAGGGCAAGAATGGTGTCCAGACCGGAGAAATACCTTATTATGGTGTAGCTCCAGAATCGGACATAATCGTAGGGTGTGGCGATTTCTACAACGAGGATATCCTGCGTGGCGTAGACCAGGTTATAAAACATGCCAAGACACTCGGCAAACCGACCGTAATAAACATGTCGCTCGGAAGCAATGTGGGTCCTCACGACCCGAACTCGGCTACCTCAAAGACACTTGACCGCCTTGCAGACGACGCAATCATCTGCATCTCTGCAGGCAACGAGGGAGACCAGAATATCGCTGTCTATAAAAGCTTCACCGGACGATCAACCACCCTCAACACTTTCATTTCACCTAAAACCACTCCCGGCGCCGCCCTTCTCTACAACGCCGAGTTCTGGTCCAACGACGAAACGCCATTCTCGCTTGACCTCGTACTCTACAGCAAAGCTACAGGCAAAATCATAGAATCACATACAATCAGCAACCTCAATGGCAGATCCTTCACATGGAACAGCAGCAACTGCCCCGGTCTGAAAACATATTACAGCTCCGGCGCACAGGTTTATGTGACTTCCAACATTGACCCAAGCACTGGCAGATATTATGTGCGTATGCAGAACAACCTGCAAGCCACCTCAGGCGGAAGCGTACTTTTCGGTGTCAACATCAAAGGCACAAATGGCAACTCCGTAAGCGGATATGCCAGCGCCATAGGCCTCGGTTACTACAGCCAGGACTACGCCCAGTTCACCAACGAGGGTGTAGCAGGATATGACATCGGTTCATCCGACGGTTCTATCAACGAAATGGCAACCGGTAAAAAAGTAATCTCCGTAGGAGCTTATGTGAGCCGTTCAAATTCAGTTCAGTTCATCGGCAACGGTTCATATTCCGGCAATGGCACACGTAACGACATCGCTGACTTCTCATCGTATGGCAATACATCAGACGGACGCAGCTTGCCATTAATATGCGCTCCGGGCGCCCAGATTGTATCAGCAGTAAGCCGCTACTCAACTGAATACTCCGACGCTTACACAAAAGAAGCGATTCCCGCCATATCCAACTCATTCTCGCGCATCAGCCCGTACTACCCGATGCAGGGAACCTCTATGTCAAGCCCGTTCGTGGCAGGCACCGTAGCTCTCTGGCTTCAGGCATGGCCCCAGATGAGCTCAGAGGAGTGTATGGACATAATGGTGAAAACCGCAAAGAAAGACAACTACACCAACACCACCAACGTGCTCAAGAAACGCCGCTGGGGCAACGGCAAGATCGATCCGGTAGCCGGCCTCAAGGAAGCGATCAGACGCAGCGCCTCCATTGAAGGTGTAACATCAGACGACACTGAGAAGAACCTTATCGTAAGCGCTCTCGGCGGTCACCTCTACGAGGTATGCCACGCAGGTGCCGACGGTATGACAGTAGACGTATACAGCATCCAGGGCGCCAAAGTGATGAGCGCCTCCACAGACGGCGACACCCTCGAGCTTGACGCCGCATCGCTCGCAGGCGGCATCTACGTAATGGCTGTCACCACCGACGCCGGCACAGTTTCGCGCAAACTCGCAGTGAAATAAAGCCGCACGACGCACATAACGTACCAGACCAATATGGCTCCGTCACCGCCACAGCGCGGAAGACGGAGCCATATTGTTTGGAAATAATATTTAAATTAAGTATTTTTGCACGCCCCGAATACAGCACCAAGCTAAACCGATCAACCATACAAACAACCGCCTGAAACATTTATGCAGCAGCCCGCACAACCCGCAGACCAATGCATCAGACCATCTACCGGCATCCGGTTGAGGGGATTGATATTGGCGCTCATTTTCTGTGGAAGCCTGTTCGTGACACCTGAAGCACGGGCAATATCGTTTGCACTTGACTCAATAGCAGAATGGGGGAAATTCCCGCGGTTCTGCGTGAATGTGTATCGCTGGGGTGACAAATTTTTCAACTCGTATGATTCTGCCTATGTGCAAGGATCAGGGAAACGCTGGAACATAAAACTGAAAGGTGACAGCTGGCTGGATCTGTATGATTTCAAATTCGCCACCGACGGTTACCGCATGGCTATGGTCTCGCGCCCATCCACTACTGCGGGATTCTATCTGACATACATGGCAGTAAGCGTGGGATACGACATGAACGTCAGCAAATATTTTGGCGGTAGCACCGAAGCGCGAAAGCGATTCAACGCACAGTTCAACTGCTCACTGTTCGCTGCGGAATATTCGTTCAACACCAACAACATCGGCACTACCATCGTGCGCATGGGGCAGCCGGGAGCCTCCACGCACACTCATATTGATTTCAGGGGTATAGATACCAACTCATGGTATGTGTCTCTGTATTATTTTTTCAACCACAAGCGCTATTCGCAAGGAGCTGCATTCTACTACAGCAAGATACAGACACGCAGCTCAGGCACACTGTATGCCGGGCTACAGATGAGCGGACAACAGTTCAATTTCGACTTTTCAGAATTAAGCACGGAAGATCAGCCCCGTCTGCCCGAGGCATGGAACAAGCATTACAGCGTGCGCAATAAGAACTATGGCCTACAGATCGGCTATGCCTACAACTGGGTGTTCCATCGCGGATGGGTGCTGGGAGTGTCTGTGGCGCCTGTTGCCGGATTACGCAAAGGATATATCAATATCCCCGGGGAGAACGGCAACTCGTTTTTCCTCAGCGGCCAGATGCGCACATCTGTGATCTACAACCTTAAACGCAAATGGTTCTTCGGGTTGGTGGGGCGCGCCAACTCCGATATGATCTACGACAAGGAGCACTCCCTTATCGCAAGCAACCTGTCATTCGAAGCCTCGGTCGGCTTCCGTTTCGACCTGTGGTAATCCCCAGAGACACATACACCCCACACCTTAATCGCATACACCATGACACACCGCGAGAAACAGGGACTTACAGCCTTGACAATACTGCTTTTCATAATCCTACTTGTGCTGTTTTTCGGAAAGTGGAGCAACCGCAACGCCACCGACAGCCCAAACGCGCCTGAAAGCACTATAGCGGCACAGCTATCCGCAACCGATACACTCCCTGCCGCAGACAGCGCGCCATCCGGGTCAGACACCACCGGCTTGCAGCGAAATGCCGACAGGTTGCGCCGGGGGAAACATCCTGTAATGCGGCAGCCGAAAATCGAAAGGACAGACCGGCTTAGTCCACACGACCGCCCAATGAGATAGTTTGACTGCAAACGAGGATGTGTCATAATGGCCCATCTGGGTCGTCGCCCGAGGGATTCTTCGCAAAGGCGAAGCGGTCGGAGACCGATGACGGGTTCGGTCATTGACCTCA
>CATJQX010000219.1 GCA_949742535.1 uncultured Muribaculaceae bacterium
CGAGGACTATCAGGAGGTCTGTGGAGTGAAACATCACTTCGACGACCGCGAGGAGATAAGAAAAGCGCTGTCTGCCGTAACCGGCTGACAGAACGGCACGGAAGCACACCCCTTCCGACTTCTAAATTTCTCAATTTATTATTTTCTTTTTTCTCAATTTCCCGACATTAACACATGTTCTACTATCTGTTCAAATATCTTGAAGGCACCGGGGTTCCGGGAGCGCGACTGATGGACTACATCACATTCCGCTCGGGAGCCGCACTCATACTGTCGCTGTTCATAGCGATGGTCTTCGGACGGAGGATAATCGACCGCCTCCAGAAGATGCAGGTGGGAGAGATTGTCCGCAATCTGGGACTGGAAGGTCAGATGAAAAAGACCGGCACGCCCACGATGGGTGGCATCATAATCATAATCGCCATCCTCATCCCGTGCCTGCTGATAGGCAACCTCAACAACGTGTACATGCAGCTGATGCTCGTGGCCACCATGTGGCTCGGCACACTCGGTTTCGCCGACGACTACCTCAAGATCCACCGCAAGAACAAAGACGGCATGAGCGGCCGCTTCAAGATCATCGGTCAGGTGGGCCTCGGCCTTATCGTGGGGCTAACCATGATGTTCAGTCCCGAAATAGTGATCCGCCAGAACCATGAGGTGACCAATGTTGAGACCGACGAGGTGGAAGAGGTGATCTACGAGTCGCAGAACATAAAATCCACACAGACCACCATCCCCTTTGTCAAGGAGAACAACTTCGACTACGCGTCGCTGACAAAATGGATGGGCGACCATGCCCGCACCGGAGGATGGATACTGTTCATCATCGTCACAATTTTCGTGATCACGGCCACATCAAACGGCGCCAACCTTACCGACGGCCTCGACGGCCTCGCCACAGGATGCTCGGCGATAATAGCCGTGGCGCTCGGCATAATGGCATATCTGGGAGGCTCGGTGATCTACTCGAGCTACCTGAACATAATGTATATCCCGGGGAGCGAGGAGCTTGTGGTGTTCTGCGCGGCTTTCGTCGGCGCACTTGTAGGTTTCCTGTGGTACAACGCCTATCCGGCGCAGGTATTCATGGGCGACACCGGCTCGCTGACCATCGGAGGCATCATAGCAGTGCTTGCCATCCTCATTCACAAGGAGCTGCTGATCCCGGTGCTGTGCGCCATATTCTTCGTGGAGGATGTATCGGTTATGATCCAGGTGGCCTACTTCAAATGGACCAAGCGTCGCACCGGCGTGGGGAAACGCGTATTCAAGATGACCCCGCTGCACCACCACTTCCAGAAGCCGGGCAACTCCGGCATCGAAGCCATAATCCAGAAACCGATAGCGGCTATTCCGGAGTCGAAAATAGTGACCCGTTTCTGGATCGTCTGCATCTTCCTGGCAGTCATAACATTTGTAACACTAAAGATAAGATAAAACAACCCGGTAACCGGTCAGGGTACGTGAGGACGTCTCTCCCATCCCCGTGCCATGACTTCTTACTTCTGATAAAGATATGAACGAAAAAGCAGGCAAGCGCCTCGTGATACTCGGAGGCGGAGAGAGCGGCATAGGCGCCGCCGTATTGGGAAAGGTAAAAGGGATGGATGTGTTTCTGAGCGACAGCGGCAAGATAGCTCCCCGCTATCTCGAGGCTCTGGAACGCTACAAGATACCCTATGAGCAGGGACAGCACACAGCGGAACTGATCCTCAACGCCGACGAAGTAGTGAAATCGCCCGGCGTGCCCCCCACGGCACCTATGGTACAGGAAATAGTGAAACGCGGCATACCGGTAATCTCCGAAATAGAATTCGCCGGACGCTACTCCGACGCCAAGATGGTATGTATAACCGGCTCGAACGGAAAGACCACCACTACCATGCTCATCTATCATATCCTGCGCGAGGCAGGCATCAATGTTGGCCTGGCCGGCAACGTGGGCCGCTCCCTGGCATGGCAGGTGGCAGAAGACCATCACGACGTGTATGTGGTGGAGTTAAGCTCCTTCCAGCTCGAGAACATGTATGACTTCCGCGCCAATGTGGCGGTGCTTATGAACATCACCCCCGACCACCTCGACCGTTACGAATACAAGATGCAGAACTATATCAACGCCAAGTTCCGCATCATCCGCAACCTCACCCCCACCGACGCCTTTGTATTCTGGGAGGAGGATCCCGTGATCACCAACCAGCTGAAGCATATCTCCACCGAGGCGCGCCTATTCCCGTTCGCCGAACACCGCAACGAGAACTCCACAGCATGGCTCGACGAAAACAATGAACTGCGTCTGGAAACCGAGGAGATAAAACTGTCTATGCCGCGCGCGCAGCTCGCCCTGCGCGGAGTGCACAACCTGCTCAACTCTATGGCCGCCGGCCTGAGCGCCGCCATCCTTGACATCCGCAAGGAGGACATCCGCCGCGCCCTGAGCGACTTCGAGGGTGTGGAGCACCGTCTGGAACATGTGGAGACCATCTCCGGGGCACGCTGGGTCAACGACTCCAAGGCCACCAACGTGAACTCATGCTGGTATGCCCTCGAGTCCATGCCTGAAGGCAAACATACCGTGCTGATACTCGGCGGCAAGGACAAGGGTAACGACTACAACGACATACTTCCTCTGGTCAACGAGAAAGTGAAAGCCATAGTGGCTATGGGTAAAGACAACAGCAAGATCGTGGACTTCTTCACCGGCAAAGTGCCTGTAATCCGCGACACCCACTCGCTCGCCGAAGCCGTGAAGGAGTGCCGTGAACTCGCCTGCGCGGGCGACACCGTGCTTCTGAGCCCCTGCTGCGCCAGCTTTGACCTCTTCTTCGGATACGAGGACCGCGGCACCAAGTTCAAGACTGCCGTAAGACAGATGAAAAAGAGGGAACTGGAGCAATAAACCGTTTTTCCGATCCAAAACAGTAAATTACTTAATAATAAGGAGAAAAGTATAATGGCAACCACCAACCAGGCAGGAGCATCCCCGCAGGCCGAACTGAAAAAGGACGTGCGGCTCCCCCTGCCTAAAGCCGACAAATATATCTGGGCCATCTACATACTGATGCTGCTTGTATCGGTGGTAGAGCTGTACAGCGCCTCGTCGCGCGAGGTGCAGGCCTCGAATGTGTTCGGTCCTCTGCTCCGTCACGGGCGCCTGTTACTTATCGGAGTGGCGATCACCGTAGGCATCTCCCGGCTGAAATACATCTGGTTCTACCGGTGTACGATAGCTTTCGGCATCATTGCCGTGATCCTGGGATTCTACGTGCTGTTCAAGGGCGACATCATCAACGGCGCCCGGCGAAGCACCACCATCCTGGGGATCCCGCTGCAACCATCGGAGATACTGAAACTCGCCGTAGTGCTCTTCATAGCCTACATAATGTCGATAATGCAGACCCGCAAGGGGGTGCGCACCTCGGCAGTGGTATGGAGCGCAGGCGCCGTGCTGCTGTGCGGCGGCCTCCTGTTCACGCAGGGTCTCACCAACACTCTGCTCCTTATGGGGGTATCGTTCGCCATGATGCTCATCGGAGGCGTGCAATGGAGCAAATTCGGCATCATGCTCGCCATCTACGCCATAGTGGGGGGTGGCTTCTATTACGTCAAACACCTCAACGACGAGAGGATAGACCGCATAGAGCAACAGACCATCCTCGAGACCGGCAAGGACGCCTCGGGCAAAGAGGCCACGGCCGACCGCACCGGGCTGCAGAAAGGGCGCATAGCCAACTGGCTCGGCGACTCCATCCCCAAATACAAGAAAGAGATCACTTCTGTGAACCGCCAGGAGATGTACTCCTACATGGCACAGGCACACGGAGGGATCTCAGGGGTGCTTCCCGGCAACTCACGCGAGACATCGCGCCTGCCGCTCGCATTCTCCGATTACATATTCGCCATCGTGGTTGAGGACTGGGGGCTGATCGGTGGAATAGGATTGCTTATCCTCTATCTGGCGCTTCTCGGAAGGGCGGGCGCCATAGCCGCGCGCTGCTCGCGCGCCTTCCCTGCATTGCTCGTGATGGGGATGGCGGTGATGATAGTGCTGCAGGCGCTGTTCCACATGGCCATCGTCACCGGTGTGTTCCCTGTGTCGGGGCAACCGCTCCCGCTCATCTCCAAAGGTGGCTCATCGATCATAGTGACCTCCATTGCCTTCGGTATCATGCTCAGTGTGAGCCGCTATGCCGTGCAGAGCAACAGGCAGAAAGACATCAATGCCGAGATACTGGAACTTCCCGAGGAGCTCTCGGCCGAGAACCGCGGAAAGCTGATCTGAACCGTATCAGCGGCTCCCGACAAACCATACAGAAAGTAGCGACAAGATGAAAGTGCTTATATCCGGTGGAGGAACCGGTGGACATATTTTCCCCGCAGTGGCGATAGCAAACGCCGTGAAGCGCCGCAACCCCGACGCCCAGATACTCTTCGTAGGCGCCGAGGGGCGCATGGAGATGGAGCGTGTGCCCGCTGCAGGCTACGACATAGTGGGCCTTCCCGTTGCGGGATTCGACCGCAAGCGGCTCTGGCGCAACATCGGTGTGCTGATAAAGCTGTACCGCAGCATGAGGCGTGCCAAAAAAGTGCTGCGTGAGTTCCGCCCAGATGTGGCCGTGGGTGTAGGAGGCTATGCCTCAGGCCCCATGCTGAAAGAGGCGCAGAAAAACGGCATCCCAACCCTGATACAGGAACAGAACTCCTATGCCGGAGTTACCAACAAACTGCTTGCAGCGAAAGCAAACCGCATCTGCGTGGCATATGACGGGATGGAACGTTTCTTCCCCACCGGCAGCATAGTGAAGACCGGCAACCCCGTGCGCAAGGATATTGTAAGCTCCACACTGAGCCGTGAAGATGCCAAACGCGAACTCGGCTTCAACCCCAACCGCCCGCTTGTGCTCGTGGTAGGGGGTAGTCTCGGCGCCCGCACCATCAACGACTCCATGAAGGTGGCCGCCCCGGCACTGCTGGAGTCTGGAGCCGCCATTCTTTGGCAGACCGGGAAAAACTATGCCGCGGAATGCCAGGAGACGGAAAAAACTATAAACAACGCGAACCTTAAGGCCGTGCCGTTCGTTAGCCGTATGGATCTGGCCTATCGCGCCGCCGATGTGGTGGTGAGCCGTGCCGGCGCAAGCACCATAAGCGAACTGCAGCTTGTGGGAGCACCGGCGATCCTTGTACCCTCACCCAATGTGGCCGAAGACCACCAGCGCAAGAATGCCGAGGCGCTCGCAAAGCGCGATGCCGCCATAATGATCCTCGACCGCGACTGCAGAACCTCTCTTCTGGAGGCAGTGACGACACTGCTCCGCGACAAGAAACGCCGCGACACGCTGAGCGCCAATGTAAAAGCGATGGCAATGGAAAACTCCGACGAGCGCATCGTGGATGAACTTATAAAATTGACAACCGACAAGTAAGAGAAAAAACTACAGTGGAAATCAAACAGATATATTTTGTAGGAGCCGGCGGCATAGGAATGGCCGCCCTCGAAAGATACTATCTGGCAAAGGGAGTGCCGGTGGCAGGATATGACCACACCCGGTCAGCCCTTACCGACAGCCTGGAGAAAGAGGGAGCGCACATCTGCTTCGACGACGATGTGGAGAAGGCAGTGCCCGCGGCATTCCGCGACAAAGCTACCACCCTGGCCGTATACACCCCCGCCATACCGCACGACAACAATGTGTTGAGCTATTTCCGCGACGGCGGCTTCAAACTGGTGAAACGCGCCGCACTGCTCGGAGAGATAACCCGCGGCAGCAAAGCCCTCTGCTTCTCCGGCACACACGGCAAAACCACCACTTCCTCTATGGCCGCCCATATAATGCACATGTGCGACTGCGGCTGCAACGCCTTCCTCGGGGGTGTGCTCAGAAACTACAACTCCAACTATCTGCTTGATGCCGACAGCGAGTACTCAGTGGTGGAGGCGGATGAATTCGACAGATCGTTCCACCATCTCACACCCTACATAGCGGTAGTCACAGCCACCGATCCCGACCATCTCGACATATACGGCGACGAGGAGAGCTACCTCGAAGGGTTCGCACACTTTACCGAGCTTATACGCCCCGACGGCGCCCTGGTGGTGCATACCGGCCTGAAACTCAAGCCCCGCCCCGCAGAGGGAGTCAAAGTCTACACCTACTCGAAAGATGAGGGAGATTTCCATGCCGAAAACATACGCCGCGGCAACGGCGAGATACACTTCGATTTCATATATCCCGGCGGAAGCATCCGCAACATAAACCTCGGCGTGCCGGTGGAGATCAACGTGGAGAACGCGGTGGCGGCGCTCGCCGCCTGCTATCTCACAGGCGACATGGATCCCGCCCGTGCCCACGAGGCCATAGGCACATTCATGGGGCCGAAACGCCGCTTCGAGTTCCATCTGAAGGAGGCCGGCGAGCATGGCCGTGTCATAATCGACGACTACGCCCACCATCCCGACGAACTGCGCGCGTCGATAGAATCCGTGAAAGCGCTCTACCCCGGCCGCAAACTCACCGTGGCTTTCCAGCCCCACCTATTTACCCGCACCCGCGACTTCCATCGCGAATTCGCCTCGGCGCTCTCCCTTGCCGACGAAGTGATCCTGCTGCCCATCTATCCGGCACGCGAGGAACCGATAGAGGGGGTCAGCTCCGAAATGATCCATAATCTCGTGACAACAGAAAAAAAACTGTTGAAAAAGCGTGAGGATTTGATAGATACGGTAAAAAACAGTAACTTTGAGATACTTTTGACCGCCGGCGCCGGCGATATTGCCGACCTGGTGGACCGACTGGTACCGGAAAAATGATCCCGGCACCGGACCAAACGCATACAAAATACCAACTGCTGACCAATGTCGAAAACCGCCGTCATACGCTGTGTGTTGTCGCTGATCCTGATCGGCTACCTTGTGTTCACGCTCTTCTGGGCTGACAACATGGCAGCCCGCGAGATATGCGGTGGCATAGACGTGCACGTGCTCCAGAGCCCTACGTCGCGCAACTTCGTCACCCCGGCGGAGATAAACGCCCTTCTGAAAGAGTGGAAGCTGGACAGCACCGACATGCCGGTGAGAGCCATTGACATCCAGAAAATAGAGGAACGCCTGGAGGGTATCGACAACATAGAGCATGCCAATGTGGAGCGTCTGTCAGACAGCCGCCTGCGCCTGACGGTGACCCCCATGCAGCCCGTGGCACGTATATTCGACAACCGTGGAGCCTCGTATTACATCAACAGACAGGGCAAACGGCTCACCGCCAACGCTCGGTTCCGCCTCGATGTACCTGTGATAACAGGCGCTTTCGACTCGGTGCGCACCCCCGTGTCGCTGCTCCCGCTGATCAGCCGCATCGCCTCCGACTCGGCATGGAACGCCATCGTGTCGCATGTGGCCGTGGAGCCCGGGACACGCGATGTGCTGCTGGTGCCCATGATCCGAGGCCATGTGATCAATCTGGGGGAGCCTGACGACATTGACGACAAGCTGGAGCGTGTGATGCTGATGTATCACAAAGTGATGCCCCTGAAAGGGTGGAACTACTACGATACGATCTCGGTGAAATGGCGCGGACAGGTGGTGGCTACCCGCAGGGTGAAATCGCTTCCCGAACCTCTGATAAGGTTTGACCGCGCCGACGACGAGATATATGAGGAGGATGTGAACTCAATGCTCACCTCGGTGGATGCCGACAGCGTGAAAAGTATCAGCAACTGAGATTTATAAGCGAGTACAGTAACAAGAAACAATAATCAAGAGATGTGATCGGCACAGGGAGGTCTGACATGAGACCCGGAAAGATCACTAATATTGATAACGATATGGGAGAAAAAGAGCAGGACCGCTATATAGTGGCATTCGAGATAGGCAGCTCCAAGATAAGGGGCGCCGTTGGTATTGTGGACCGCTCAGGTGTGGTGGATGTGGTAGCCACCGAGGAGGAGCGGCTCATCGACAAGGTGCGCTACGGCTGCATCGAGAACACCGAGGTGAGCGACGCCCTACAGCGTGTGACCGAACGTCTGGAAGCCTACCCGCGTGTGTCGCCGCGCATGATCACCGGAGCCTATGTGGCCCTGGGAGGACGCTCGCTGATGAGCCGCACAGTCGACGTGGACCTCACTCTCCCTACCGAGACGGAAATAACCCGTCCGATAATCACCGAACTGATGCAGAAGGCATCGGCCACCGTGGACCCCACCCGCGATGTGGTGGAGGTGGTGCCTGTGCGCTTCACAGTCGACGACAAGACCCAGGCAAACCCAGTGGGCACCTACGGCAATCGTCTGGCAGCCCGCATGACGGTGATAAGCTGTGACCCGAAAATCAAGCGTATGCTCCGCCGTGTGGTTGGGGAGCGTGCGGGATTCAATATCATCGACTATGTGAACCGCACCCTTGCCGAGGCCGACATGGTGCTCACCGACGACGAGCGCCGCCTCGGGTGCATGCTCGTGGATTTCGGCGCCGAGACCACATCGGTGGCCATCTTCAAGAACGGCGCCGCCATATACCAGGCAACCCTCCCGATGGGTTCGCGCAACATCACCCTCGACCTCACTACACTCAACTACACCGAGGAACGTGCGGAAGAGATAAAGCGAGTGAGCGGCAACGCTATGACACAGGACGGCACACGGCGCAAAATGCAGTCGGCCGACGGCATAGACTATACCGAAATAAACAATTACGTGCATGCCCGCACCGACGAGATCATAGCCAACATCATGGCACAGCTCGAGTATGCCGGCGTGAGCGATTCCGATCTGCCCGGAGGTATCATTGTGGTGGGCGGAGGTGCCCGTCTGCGCGGCTTCAATGACCTGCTCGCTCAGGAGAGCAACCTGAAAGTGCGCCAGGGCGCCCCCAATGCCTCGGTACGCATTTCCGACGGCTCCATCCACGGCACAGACGCAGTGGATGTGATCTCGATACTCCTTGACGCCTCGCGCGATCCATACGAGGAATGCACCGAGATGCCCGAGGAGGCAGAAACCGAGACCGGTGAGGATGAACGCAACGGCTACGAGAAGATCTATTCCGGCGACAAGGCTCCCAGAGAGGAGGATACCGTAAGGATCGGCAGACTTTACGATGACGACGATGACAACAACGGCAAAAAGAAGAAACACCAGTCGGAAAAACAGCCTGTGAAGACCGGCAAATCATGGCTCGACCGCCTGCAGGAACGCCTGTCAATGATAATGAAAGAGCAGGAAGACCTCGAAAACGAAGAATAACCGCACCCCAAAAACAACATCGAATCAATGAGCATAGAAGATATAGACCAGACTTCATCGTTTGTCGAAGATCAGGCAGGCGATGTGATTATCAAGATAATAGGTGTTGGCGGCGGCGGTGACAATGCTGTCAACCACATGTTTGAGCAGGGTGTGGAGAAGGTGTCGTTCGTGGTGTGCAACACCGACCGCCAGGCCCTGAAGAACTCCGTAGTACCCAACAAGCTACTGATAGGCCCGCAGACCACCAAAGGTCTTGGCGCCGGCAACAAGCCGGAACTCGCCCGCGAGGCCGCCGAGGAGAGTGCCGAGGATATAGCACGCCTCTTTGACGACGAGACCAAGATGGTGTTCATCACCGCCGGCATGGGTGGAGGCACCGGCACAGGTGCCGCGCCCGTAGTGGCACGCATAGCCCAGGAGCGCGGTCTGCTCACCATCGGCATTGTCACCATCCCCTTCTTCTTCGAGGGGCAGAAAAAGATCCTCAAGGCGCTTGACGGTGCCGAGGAGATGAGCAAATATGTGGATGCCCTCCTGGTGGTGAACAACGAGCAGCTGACAGAGATATACCACGACCTCGACCTTATCAACGCCTTCGGCAAGGCCGACGACACCCTTACCAACGCGGCACGTTCGATCTCGGAGCTTATAACCTGCGACGGATACATGAACCTCGACTTCAACGATGTGAACACCACTCTGCGCGAGGGTGGAGCCGCCATCATATCCACAGGTTACGGCGAGGGCGAGAACCGCGTGAGCAAGGCCATTGACGATGCCCTTAACTCGCCGCTGCTCAAGAACAAGGA
>CATJQX010000220.1 GCA_949742535.1 uncultured Muribaculaceae bacterium
AGGATAGGGTTCTCGATGGTATGTGTGCGCAACCAGTTGTCCGCACGCTCCAGAAGCTCGAAAATACGCGCATTGCGGGGCGTGCGTTCAAGCTTGGAGCGGTGCCCCTTGTTGCGTATCCACGCACGCGCCGTGCGCGAATCGGAATAGATAGGGGTAGTGCGGTCGCCACGCTGATACAGATATGCCAGAGCGTGCACAAGTGCCAGGTACTCAGCTATATTGTTGGTACCATCGTCAAGCGGACCCAGATGAAACAGCCGCTCCCCCGTCGCAATCTTCACCCCCTGATACTCCATCGGGCCCGGATTACCGGCACAAGCGCCGTCCACAGCGATGGCATCGGCATTGATCTCTGGAATATCAAGAAGCGACGCACACCGCTCACGCGCCATATCGGCATTGTAGCGGGCGATCTCCTCTATCAGTGCCGCTTCGTCCTGCGCGTCGCCGCGAAAAGCTATCGTAGCGGCCGTCTGGTCGGTAAAAGCCTTGTATTTCGCGCCGGGGAAACCGTCGACCTGCGCCAGACAGTCCTCCCAGTCCTCATATATACCCGGTTCACGTCCCACCCACACCACATAAAACTTTCGTGTCGCCATTATTCTTCCTGTCAGCTAAGAGACAACAATATGCGGATATCCGTATGCCGTACCCCGGCCAGAAGCGCCACCTCCTCATTCACAGCCTTACCCATAAACGTGAGTGTGGCTTCCTGCAATCCGGGAGTAAGCGGAAGCATCGCCCCGGTGCCCTCGCAGTCGGAAATATGGTTGAGCAGGGTTATGAACGTATCGCTCAGAGCCATGGCCGTGGTGCGCGGCACGGCGCTTCCCGAATTTACCAGACAGGCACGCCGGCGCAGATTGCCCGCAATTCCCTCCTCACCGCAGGAGCAGGCGTCGTTGAACAGCGCGAACGACGTGGCACGCCGCGCATCCTCATCGCCGAACTCCCCGAGATCCACAATCCTCATCCCCGCGAAAGCCGTGCCCGGATTGCATGAAAGATCAAAAACAAGGGCTTTGCGTTTTAAAATGCACTCTACGTTCCCTTCAAGCGGAAGCGGCCCCCCTTTTCCGGTTATTACTATCACATCGGCACTCCGCAGGGCATTCTCCAGGGCATGCTGATGCACCGACGAGCCGATCACACCCCCGCCGAGCTGCCGCAGGGCAGTGCGCAGCCTGTACACATCGTCGTCGAACATCCTCACCACCGCCCCCAGGCCGAGAGCCGAGCGGGCAGCCGCACACGCAGCCAGGCACGACCCTATGATGGTTACCTCGCATGGCACCACACCGGCGATACCGCCGAGCAGTATCCCCTTGCCGTTCACAGGATCAGCGAGCATGGCGGCGGCAAGTGTCATGGCACTCCGTCCGTCGAGTTCCGAGATAATGTCGCCGAAAGGGCGGTTGCCGGCATCGTCGCGTATGAGGTCTATGGCTATGTTTATTACGCGGCGGTGCAGCAGTTCGGTGATCACCTCACGGGCATTGCCACGCGACAGATTTGCAAGACTCAGCAGCAAGGCACCCCGGCGCAACTGTTTGATATCCTCCACCGGGAGTGCGGCAAGGTGTATCACAATGTCGGCCTGAAGCGTCTCATGACGCGAGGCACGCCGTCCGCCTGCCTTGATGTACGCGTTGTCGTTATAGTGGATCGAAGCGGCCGCACCCTCCTCAATAAGCACTCTGAAACCGTTGCGTGTAAGCGCCGCCACAGCCTCCGGGGTAAGCGGGAAACGCTTTTCTGCCTTGTTCACGCACTTCGGCAGGCCTATCGTGGCACGTCGCCGCGGTACAGCAGTCTCTACAGGCGCTTCCATCGGCACCCTTCCATAATCCGTCTCTATAGTCATATGCGTCCTTTAATCAAAAAATCTTTCAGAGATGCCCTGCCTGTTTCAGCATAAGCCCGAATGCCTCTACCGTATCCGCGATCTCCCCGGCCGATTCAAGCCGGTCTGACCCGAACCGTACCCGCGCCATCCCGTACCACGGGGCGCGCTCGTCAAGTTTCGCGGAAATAAAACCGGCAAGTTCCTCCGGCGACAGACCCGCCAGGAGCGGGCGCTGCTCCTGAGCCTCAAGCAAGCGCCGCAGAAGTGTCGCATGCGATGCTTCCAAAAACACCGTAAGGCCGCGGGCGTTCATCCACTCCATATTGCCGCTGTGGCATGGAGTGCCCCCGCCGCATCCCACAATTATATCGTCGCTCCCGCCCAGTTCGCGGAGTGTCTCCGCCTCGAGCCGGCGGAAAGCCGCCTCTCCACGCGCCCGGAATATTTCACGCACACTCATCCCCTCCCGCTCCTCGATATGATGGTCAAGATCGACATACCGGCATCCGGCGGGGAGAAAAGACGAGACATCCCCGGCGATGCGGCCAAGCGCCTCGCCGAGGGTGGTTTTTCCCGAGCCCATAAAGCCGATAAGGAATATCGGTTTCAAGGTCTGTTACTGTTTCTTTTCCTGATTAGCCTTAAGAAGATCGCGGATCTCCGTGAGGAGCTGCTCCTCTTTGGTCGGTTCTGCCGCAGCGGCCTCAGCCACCTCCTCTTCCTTCTGTTTCTCCATGCGTTTGCGCATATTGTTGATGAACTTGATCATCACGAAGATACAGAAAGCCACGATAAGGAAATCCACAACGGTCTGCACCCAGGCACCCCAGTTCATGGAGACCTCGGGTTTGATTATCTCCTGACCATTCATCACCGCCTGCTGGATCACCCATTTGTAGTCGGTGAAGTTCATGCCCCCGGTAGCCACACCCACAAGCGGCATTATTATGTCGTTTACGAGCGAACTTACAATCTTGCCGAAAGCGGCGCCGATTACCACACCGACAGCCATATCAACCACGTTGCCCTTCATGGCAAATTCCTTGAACTCACTGAGGAATTTCTTCATAGCTCAAAATATAATAGTCTGTTACGTAATATCTCAGATATAATCCAATATCTCACTTGTGGAGAAAGCCATACAAAAAAACAGTATGGCCATGCCGATCAATAATCCCAGAAGAGAGATTATCAGACCTGCTATGGCAAGACCGCGCGGCTTGCGGTTCAGACCGATGATCGAAAATATCAGCCCAAGCAACCATATCGGTCCGCTCACATACACCACACCGCACCCGAAGACAGACAGAACCGAAAGCACGAAACCGGCTATACCCATGCCGTTGGTCTGCTCCCGCTGAGGCAACGGCTCCTGCCATTGCCTCCCCTGTGGCGGCATCCCGTAGCCATACCTCATATCCCCGCCCTGATATGGCGGCTGTTGGAAGCGAGGATCATGACAGGGCGCTCCGTAAGGAGACTGGCCTGGACAGGCATCATGAGACCCTTCAGGCGGAGGAGGGGGAGGATAGGGAGGTCTGGGATTATTGTAATTATTCGGTTCCATAATCTTTAAGTCTATGGCGTGTCTTTGTTATTGACGCCCTCCTTGCAAAGATACAAATAAACCGCCTAAAATGTTGATTTGCGACTAAAAAATTGATTTTTTTGCGCGGAATCAGGTAAATTTCAAATTATTGTTATTATATTTGGCGTAAATTTCAGAATGGCCTGCGGCAGAGCGTTGCTTTGAACGCGCTGCCGGGGCATGTGCTCCTAATTCCCTAACCATTCAACTATCTTTATGGAAACGCGTGAAACGGCTGCCGCACCTGAAAAAATGCCGGAAAGCCAAGACCTTAACCCTGTTACCGCTACCGAGGAAAACGCCAACACCTCAGAAGCGATGAAAGACAATGCACCCGCCGACAATGCCGAAGCACCCCTGGCAGAAAACGGCACAGAAGAGACACTCCCGGAAGAGAATGATGCGGAAACCGCCGCACCGGCGCGAGTGCCCGACGCCGCATCGAAAGATGAGGTGCTCGAAACACTGACCAGACTGGCGGCGGAAGAAACCGCAGAGATCACCCGTGAGGAAATCGTGCGCCTCAAACAGCAGTTTTACGCGTTCAGAAAAACAGAACTCGAGGCCGAGCTTGCCGACTTCATCGCCCAGGGCAATGAGGAGAGCGCTTTCGTACCCGCAGTAGACCCCTCGGAAGAGCGTTTCAAAGAACTCATGAACGCAGTCAAAGACCGCAAGGCAGCCATTGCAGCCGCTCTTGAGGAGGAACGCCGCAAGAACTACGAGCGCAAGCAGGCACTCATCGACGAGCTCCTGTCACTCGCCACCGACACCGACAATGTGAACCGCACATATCCGCGTGTGAAGGAGATACAGGCCGAGTTCAAGCTCATAGGCGAGGTTCCCGCCACCGAGGCCACAGACCAGTGGAAGTCATATCAGGGAGCCGTGGAGCAGTTCTACGACCAGCTCAAGGTAAACAAGGACCTGCGCGACTACGATTTCCGCAAGAACCTCGAGATAAAGACCCTTCTCTGCGAGGAAGCTGAGAAGCTCGACGCCGAGGAAGACATAATCCTCGCCTTCAAACGCCTCCAGAACCTCCACGACGAATGGCGTCAGGCCGGCCCCGTGGCCAAGGATGTACGCGAAAGCATCTGGATCCGCTTCAAGGATGCCTCGGCTGTGATCAACAAGAAATACCAGACATTCTTCGAGGAGCGTAAAGCCCGCGAGAGCGCCAACGAAGCCGCCAAGACCGCACTCTGCGAGAAAGTGGAAGCACTTGACTTCTCCGCCCTCAAGAACTTCAACGCCTGGGAGGAGATGACCAAGACCATACTTGCCGCACAGGAAGAATGGAAAACCATAGGATTCGCATCACGCAAGCAGAACAACGCCCTGTTTGCCCGCTTCCGCGCCGTATGCGATAAATTCTTCACCGAGAAGGCCGAGTATTACCGCGCCGTAAAAGACGAGCTCGCCGCCAACCTCGCCAAGAAAATAGCCCTCTGCGAAAAAGCAGAGGCACTCAAGGACTCCACCGACTGGAAGAAGACCGCCGATACCCTGGTTGCCCTCCAGAAAGAGTGGAAAACCGTGGGCACAGTAGCAAAGAAACACTCCGATGCCGTGTGGAAACGGTTCCAGACCGCATGCGACAGCTTCTTCGAGCGCCGCAAGAAAAACCTCAGCGACAACCGCTCGGAAGAGCAGGCGAACCTCAAGGCCAAACGCGACATAATCGCCGAGCTTAAGGCAATCCCCGCCGACACTCCCCGCGCCGAGGCAATGCCGAAAGTAAAAGAGCTTCAGGCAAAATGGCAGGAGATAGGCCATGTTCCCTTCCGCGAGAAAGACAAGCTCTACGACGAATACCGCTCGGTATGCGACGTGTTCTATGCCCGCGGACGCGAAGGACGCGGATCCATGAGCCGTTTCGAGGATGTGATCAAAGAGATGGGATCAGACGAGAACAAACTCTACCGCGAGCGCGAGCGGGTGCTCCGTTCCTACGAGATCAAACGCAACGAGCTGAAAACCTACGAGAACAACCTCGGCTTCCTCACCTCGAAGAGCAAGTCAGGCGACTCGATGGTGCGCGAGATGGAACGCCGCATCCAGCACATCAAAGACGATCTGGCAGCCATCGAAGAGAAAATAAAGCTCATCGACACCAA